>JAITFL010000029.1 GCA_031281385.1 Holophagales bacterium | reverse complement strand
TCAGGTAGTTGGGCCGCCAAGTCTGGCGTGGCACAAAAACACACGATTGGTTCCCTGCATGGGGCGTCGCGCCCCATGCGCCTGCTGAGCGCCTTCGACACCGAATGGCGCTCGGCGGGCCCTTTTGGGGCACATCAACTGCTAATTCACACTTTTGGAGAGTCACCACCACAGCAACCCGATCGCCATTGAAACACCAACCACTCTGCAGGCCAGCCAAGCCGTGCTTCCCAAAACAGTGTCTGCGGCGGAGGGCCCGGCCGGGCAAAACGCAACAGCTTCCACCTTGGTCGGCGACGACGTCCTGCTGGCCGCCCAGGGGAGGCTGGACAGCGTCCGCGCTATCATGTCGGCGATCAACGCAGAGCAAGGCGACGACGAGGGCCTGATGGGCGCGAAGAGCCCCGACGAGCTGATAAGCCTTTCCAAGTCGCAGATCCCCGACCTGTCCGGAATACTCGTACACACGGGCCGGTCGCCGCAGGCACTGCTCGCACTACTCAAGTAGCCCGCCCAAAGGTTTCCAAGCCTCGGCGCGTAGCGAAAAAGGCCACAGACGCCCCTGCCCCGATAGCACCTAAGGCACCAATACCATCATTGGGCCACAGTTTCCAAAACCGTTCACTCTTGGCACAGCCCCTGCGCATCGCTGGCAGGGAGAACCACTATGGCAACTCAAAGCATCCTACACAACAACGCCGCGATCCGAGCGTCCAGACGCTTGGGCATCACCGGCATGGGTATGGATAAGACCATAGAGCGCCTGACCACGGGGCTAAGGATCAACCGCTCCGCCGACGACGCGGCAGGCCTGGCCATCACTAACGCCTTGGGCGCCGACATCAGGATAACCGCCCAAGGAAGGCGGAACGCCTACGACGGCATCGCCTATCTGGCTATTGCTGACGGCGTGCTGGAAGAAGTGAACACCCTTTTGACAAGGGCGCTGGAGCTGACCGAGCAAGCCAGGACGGGCACCATCAATGACACCAACCGGAAAGCCCTGAACCTAGAGTTTCAAAACATCATCAAGGGCGTCTGCGACATAGGCAACAGGACGAGGTTCAACGCGAAGTCCATATTCACCAGAGAGTCTATTGGGGTATCTGTCGCCGACTTCACGATGGTTTCCCTCAAAACTGGGACTTTCTCGAATTATGGCGCCGACTGCCGCCCTGGCCACGAAAAAGACATAGAAATTTTCCGAGATATAACGGCCCAAAAAGCAGATGGCACATGGATAAACGGTCCAATCGTATGGATGGGTGAGGATAGCACAATTCCAGGGGGGAACAGCATTCTCAGCGTTTCGGCCGCAGACGATGTCCGCCCCCTGCTATACGCGGGCATACAGTACATCAGCATGATGAGGGCGTCCATCGGCGCCAACCAGCAGCAGCTCAACTCCGTGGCGAACACGCTTGGCATCGAGGTGGAAAACTTCACCGGCGCCTACAGCCAGATAAGGGACGCGAACATCGCCGACGAAATGATAAGCCTAACGAAATTTCAGATACTCAACCAATCGGGCACCAATGCGCTGGCCCAAGCCAACCAAGCCGCGCAGTCGGTTTTACAGATACTTAGGTAATATCAGGTACAAGTTACAAGAGCCGCTTGGGCTCCGCAGCAAGATCATTCGCCCGGCAGATCCATCTGACAGAATGAGTGCCAGGCGAGAATATTTGCCTAGCACGTATTTTACGTAATCGGATTCCTGCCCGGCAACTTGGTTCATTTCGCACCGGTTCATGAACTGCCAGGACACTTAACCATACGCCCGGCAGTTACATCGTGCCGATTGGGTACGCGGCGAGGTCATTCGCCGCTTAAACTCGGGGCGGGCATCCTCCGGCCTGTTGTGTTTTGCGCCGGGTTTTGGAAAAGCCTCCCGGATGCTAACTGGGGATTCGCTCGGTCGCGCTCGCATGCGAGCACTTCCCTCGCTACTCCCCAGACCCCTTATACTCGCTTCGCTCACTGCCTTATGTGGGAGCAGATACATGGAGAAGGCTTTGATATGGCGCTAGGATGATTTGGGAGAGGTTCACATGGACGCATACATCCAATGGGTCAGCCAGCACCCGATCTTGTCCGCTTGCGCACAGTTCGCTGTGCTTGGGCCGCTTGGCGAAATCATTGCTGCGTCCCTTGCCGCCAAGAGACCCGCCCTTCCCTGCCCGCCGTTGAAAATGTTTGGGAAGGCGGCGGCGTGGGCCATCCTCGGAGTGGTGATTAAGTATGGCTTCGCAGGGATGAAGGGCTTCACCAATGCCCTGCTGGAAGCAAAAATGCTTCCATCTTTTTTTTCAGCCGGCATCGGCCACGCCTTTGCGGTTTCAGTGTTCACCAATGTGCTATTTGGCCCCCAGATGATGCTGTTCCATAGGCTAGAGGACAACATCGTCCTTGGCGAAAGGGGTTTTGCGGGCATGGGCAGGGCCATCAAAACCTTGGCGTGGTTCTGGATCCCTGCGCACACGGCAACTTTTTCACTCCCCGCCCCATTCCAGATTGGGCTTGCCGCCCTCTGGGGTGTGGCGCTGGGCGTGATTTTGGGGCTGTCAAAGGGCGGGGCAAAAGAGAAGTCGGAAACGAGCCAAAGGTAGCCAAGCGCAGTGGCACACCACAACCTTTCTCCTCTTGTAACTTGTAACTTGTAACTGTTACAATGGGATTGCAATTGGGGAGTAGCCAAGTGGTAAGGCAGCGGGTTTTGATCCCGCCATTCGAGGGTTCAAGTCCTTCCTCCCCAACCAAAAAAGCCCGCATCCGCCCTTTCCGGCGCGCCTTTAGCGCATTCGCGCTTTTAGAGGGATTGAGGCGCAGCTTCCCATATCCGCTCACGGGCTGACGCCCGCTCGCTCCATTCTAGCTACGCCTCTTAGCGCGTTCGCGCTTGTAGAGAATTTATTCCCAAGGGTTTATGGTTTTCACTTTCATCAGGCAGAAGTGTTTTTCGTTGCGTGTGACAACGATCAGGTTCTGTTCAATCGCTGTGGCGGCAATCAGAGCGTCTGCACCAAGGTGTTGCACCTTGGCGGTGATCTCTCCCCACATTTTGGCGATGGGGATGTCCACCGGCAGTATCCTTTCGCCATATAGCAGCAACAATTTCTCCAGCCACTGCCTCAGCGTTCCGGCAAACGCTCTGTCATGCTTTTCCTGAATGGCTATCCCTTTGGCTATCTCGCCAATACTGACCACGCTTACAAAAAGTTCTTCGTCTGGCTTGCCGGAAAGCCACGCCGTCACTTTGGGGTTGCGCTCCTTTTTTCTCAGCTCAGAAAGAACCATCGTGTCGAGCAGATACATTAAAATTCCGCCTCTCTGAGTTCAAGGTCGGACTGCCCAAAATTGTCAGGCTCAAAATCATCCGCCCCAGTTGGCATGGACAGCAGGAACCGAGCAAAGCCGCCATCAGCGTGTTCTTTTTGGGTCAAGAGATTGTATTGGACGGCAGAAACCACCACAACCACAGGAACGCCTCTTCTAGTCACAACTTGGGGCGTCCCCTGCAGCGCGGTGTCAACAACTTTGGAAAATTGGTTTTTGGCATTCTGGATTGCCCAATGAGCCTGCATATTTCCCCCCCAACGTCCTGGCTAGATTAATAGGCTAGACTGTTTGTTGGCAGAAGTCAACTTTTGGAAAACTAAAGCAGTTTCCCTATTGTTCGAACCGGCATTACAGCAATATGGGGTGGTGGAGCGCAAGGCCTTCCAATATCTTGCTCTGTTCAAGTGGGGGCTCGTCAACACAGATCCTCGCCATCGCCTCGGCAACTTTGGCCGCTTCTATTGGGGCGTAGCGCCACAAAAAGCTTGACTGGGGCGCTAAGGCACTGATGACGGCTTGGTAGGGGACCAGGATCAATTTGGCGGCAAACTCTCCTCGCCTAAATTCTTCGCGTTTGCCTAGCAACAGAGAAGGACGCACTATCAGATGGGGCAGTTCGGAATCAATGAGCCGCTTTTCGGCCTCGCTCTTGGTTCTAAGGTAGAGGCCCTTTGGCTTTCCCGCGCCCACGGACGAGACCAGCCCGAACATGGGCTTATTGGGAAGCTGCTGCAGGCGAGCGATCAGATTGGTTGGATAATCCAAGTCAACTTTTCTAAACGCCTCTGGCGACCCTGCGTTTTTGATGGTCGTGCCGAGGGCGCACAAAAGCGCGTCGCATGGAATGTCGCCGCCTATTTTTTTGTAGTGGTCGGGGCTATCGTAGTCAAACTCTATCTCTTTGGCGCAGCCGCCTAAATCGCCGAGAGAGCTTCCCTTTCGGACCAGAGCGAAAACCGCCGCGTTGGGCCTCTCCCGCAGCACCTTTATTAACTCCCGCCCAACAAGGCCGGTGGCACCTGCGACCACCACATTTTTGTGGGGGTAGCCCGAATAGTCTATCTTTTCTGGCTGGGCGGCTTTTGCAAATATCATGACCCTGTCTCCTTGCTGATGCCCAAGAGAAGCCCAAGGCACATAAAGGTAGCCATGAGGCTGGACCCGCCATAACTGATGAATGGCAGCGGGATCCCTTTGTTTGGGACCATGCTGAGGACCACGCTAATGTTCATCAGCGCCTGGGTGACGAGCAGCAGCGAAAAGCCGCTGGCGCACAGGCGCAGAAAAGGATCCCTCGATTTGCGGGCAATCCTGTACCCCCTCCACAGAATTGCCACAAAAAGGCATAGCACTATGGAAGTACCCACCAAGCCGACCTCCTCGCCGATGATAGCATAGATGAAGTCGGTATGGGCCTCGGGGAGAAAATTCAATTTCTGTTGGCCTCCGCCGAGGCCGACACCAAGCAAGCCGCCGTTGCCCACGGCAATTAGGCTCTGCTCTGGCTGGTACCCAAAGCCTTTTGCATCCATGGCCGGGTTCAGAAACGTCTGAACGCGCTGCACTCTATTGGGGCTGGAAAAAATGAAAAATGAGCCAACGGCCAACAAAATGGGCACGCTTGCGACAAAAATCCACTTGGGAGCCCCGCCCAAAAACACCAGCAGCATGGCCACAAACACAATCAGAAAGGTTGTACCCATGTCCGGCTCGATGAATATCAGGGCCAGCGGCAAAAGCAATATGCCAAAGAGGATTATGAGCTTGGGAAAAGCCTCTCCGCGCTTTGTCCACGAGTTGCTGTGCCTGACCATCCACCATGAAGTGAGGACAACGGAAAAAGGCTTGAAAAATTCCGACGGCTGCAATTTGTGCCCACGCCAGGCCATCCACCTGTAGGCGCCATTGGTGGGGGGAAAGATAAATACGACGGACAAAAAAACGATGAAGGCGATGTAGAACCCGACCACGAATTTGGAATTCCTTTGCAGCATCGTCAAGTCAAACTGGCTTAGGGCCAGCATAAGAGCCATTCCAATCAGGCAGGCGATGCTCTGCTTTATGACAAAGGCAAATTCGTACCTTGTACCCGTTGCGGAATAAACCCAGACCATGCCGATGACGGTCAGGAGCAGCGCGAACAGCAGCAGCCACCTGTCAATCGGGTACCTTGCTCGGTCTTTCATTTGGCTGCCTGCGCGGATCTGAACGCCCCCAACAATTGCTGCGCCGCCGCCGTGGCAGGCATTTCCCCCGCCATCACTGCGTCGTCCAATTTGGGGAGAAGCGCCTGAACTTTTGGATTTTCATAGAATTCCTCTTTCAATTGGCCTTCTATCAATGCCCTCACCCAGTCTCTCTCCTGGGCCCGCCTTCTCTTTTGGAAGGCCCCTGAGAGCTGGGTTGACTGGACGAAGCTTTGTATGGTCTGCCAGACTTCTGGTATCCCCTCCCCTGTCATCGCCGAGGCTGTCAGGGCTATGGTCTGCCATCCTTCAGTCGCCGGCTGCAAATAATGGAGGGCCCTTTCGTACTCCACCCTGGCCGACTGGGCTGGTATCAAGTTGGCCCCATCGGCCTTGTTTATCAATATTGCATCGGCAAGTTCCACCACGCCCTTTTTTATTCCCTGCAATTCGTCCCCCGCGCCTGGGACCAATACCAGCAAAAAGAAGTCAACCATTGACCTCACGGTGGTTTCGCTCTGCCCAACGCCTACGGTCTCCACCAAGACAACATCGTAGCCTGCGGACTCAAAGACCAAGAGGGCCTCACGCGTCTTTCTTGCCACGCCTCCCAGTGTGCCGCCCGATGGGCTGGGACGAATAAAGGCATTGGGGTCGGTTGCCAATTTTTCCATCCTGGTCTTGTCGCCCAGAATAGAGCCGCCCGTCACCGAGCTGGAAGGGTCAACCGCCATGACTGCTACTTTTTTGCCCGCACCCGTCAGGTATGTGCCAAAAGACTCGATAAATGTGCTCTTGCCTGCCCCAGGCACGCCGGTGATGCCAATGCGGATGGAGCCGCCGGTATGAGGCAAAATGTGTTTTAGCACTTCCTGCGCTTTTTCGAAGTGGGCCGCCGAATTGCTCTCGATCAGCGTGATGGCCTTGGCGAGGCGAGTCCTGTCTCCGCTCTCTATCCCTTCCAAGTACTCCTGCGTTGTCATCTCTCTGCGGTGGTAGTCGTGCTGATGGCTCTCCGTTGGAGCCGCATCTTGCGATCCTTGGCCTGGCAGCCCGTCGTGTCCGCCCTCGACACCCGGCATCACGTGTAGCGCAGACTGAAATGTTGACTCATGCGAATCCATATTGCCTCAAAAAACAAAAAACCAATAGTGATAGTTTAATATGTTTCATCAAACATGATAACGCCTCCGACAAGTACGCCCCACAAACCTTGTCTTCTGGATATTTATGCCACTTTTTTTCGATTTGCGTTATGATTTAGCTAGGCAAGTATGAGCAGTTCACCTAGAGCAGTTGGCACCCACAAGTAATAACCATGGAACAAAGCAAGCAACTATCAAAAGCACCCCTTGGCCCGCCCGCGTCGTCTGCCTGCCGCCGCAACTATGTGGCCCTGCCCTTTTTGCCCCATATACTCTTGGGAACACACTTGCCCAAGAACCGTGGCTGCAAAAAAGAAACAGGAGATTCGCGTGAAGAATGAAGCAGAAGACCAACTTGAAGAACTGATAGGCAAGTTCCTCCAAGAGCTTCCTGCAAACATCGCGGTTGTCGGAACGAATGGACACTATAAGTACTGGAGTCGCGCATTCCAAAAGAATGTGATGCTAGGCATGCCAGACGAGGACATTTTCAAGATTGACTTGTTTGGGGATGACTACCACCTTTTGAGACTAGACGGAAACGTGCTGGAGAAAGACGAACACCCTTTTTTGGTGACCGCCAACAAGGAAAAGACTTCCTATAGCCTGATGATGGGGCTGCCGATTGGACAAGACTGGAACTGGGTCGGGGCGACTATAGTGCCCAGAAAAAGCAAAAATGGGGATGTGTTAGATTTTGTCTGTTTTTACCAACTGATCTCCAACGGCAGGCAGGCAGAAGCGGACTTCACGCTGCTTGCCTTCCAAGACCGCCTCACGGGGCTGCCAAACCGGGCATTTTTCACCAAATTGCTTTCCAACGCAATATATGACATTGCCGAACAAGGTGGCAGAGTAGGCGTGATGTTCTTGGACTTGAATCTTTTTTCCAAGATAATTGACATTTCTGGCTACCATGCCGGAGACAAAATACTTACCAAGGTCGCCAAGAGGCTGAGGGGAATAGTCCAACACAAAAATTTGTTGTCAAGGCTGGGCGGCGATGAATTTGCCCTTTTGCTCACTGGCGATGACGTCCTCGCAGAAGCCCAGCGTCTATCCGGTTTCATCAGGGCAGCGTTTGAGAAACCGCTTATATTAGAAGGCCAAGAATATTTTGTTGATTTCAACCAAGGCATTTCTGTGACCGCAAAGCCAGAAACCGTGCCGGACGATCTCATCCGAAATGCCGAAGTGGCGATGACGCGGGCAAAGGCGAAAGGAACGTTAGCCCTAGAAGTGCATGACCAAAACATGGACGATATTACGCGCCGCAACCTGATACTGGAACGCGACATGCGGTACGCGCTAGAAAGAAATGAATTCACCCTTTACTACCAGCCGCTGGTGAGCCTGCTCACCGGAAAAATATGTGGATGGGAGGCGCTGATTAGGTGGAACCACCCCGACCGCGGCTTGGTGATGCCGACAGAGTTTATCCCCTTGGCCGAGGAAATGGGCATCATTTTGCAAATCGGCACTTGGGTGATAGGAGAATCGTGCCGCCAAGCGCAAAAATGGCGGGAAAAGTACTCCTCCCATTCAAAGTGCATCATTAACGTAAACTTGAGCATGCGCCAATTCCAACAACAATACCTGCCACAAATAATCCGCGGCGTCCTAGATGAAACTGGCCTTGATCCGGCCCTGCTGAAGCTGGAGATAACCGAAAGCGCGGCCATGAAAGACGCGGCCACCAGCCTGAACATCATGACCGCTTTGAAATCGCTGAGAATCAACCTGGCCATTGACGACTTTGGCACCGACTATTCGTCACTTAGCTACCTCAAGCGCCTGCCTGTGGACAGCCTCAAGATTGACAAAAGTTTTGTTGACGGCCTGGGGTTGGACAAAGAGAACACCGCCATCACAGACGCCATACTGTCCTTGGCAAAAGCCCTAGACATAAGCACCACCGCCGAGGGCATAGAAAATGAGAACCAGCTCAAGCTGCTAAGGGAGATGGGTTGCCATATTGGCCAAGGGTACTATTTTTCTCTACCCCTTCCGCCGGAAAAAGCCGAAAAGTTGATTGAGCAAGACCCTGTTTGGTAGCTGCCAAACCAATTACCTAGACTCTGCCAAGCACAACAGGGCTTCTTGCAGGAACGCCTCCCAAACATCGTCGTGCGCCTCAACAAGCACAAGCTCCACTGCGTTGCCCGCAGGGCGGGCCTCGGGATGCTTTGACCATGCAGCAAATAGTGAGTCCAGCGGCGCCGAGTCCAGCCTGTTTGCCCTAAGTTTGTGGGATTTGCGTACCCGATCTGTGTCGGGGCCGCGCAGCCGGAACCCATCGCGGCGGGATGCGTGAAAAGCGAAGGCCTTGCACCAAAACCCTCCCAAGAACTGCATAAAATGCAGAGAAGCACCGTGGTTAGAGGATGTCATCTCAAGTTTGCGGCCCTGCCCCTGCCATGCGGCTGTCCACTTGGCCAAAATGGCCATCCCTCGCTCCCTGTCGCTCTCCCATTTGAAAGCCACTTGCGCCGCTTTTAGAAAAGATTCTGCGATTTCCAATTTTTTCTCCCATTTCTTTCATAGTTGCTGTACGCTGGAGCAAGGAAGTTTCTGCAATTCACCTTTGGCCAATGCCTCCCATGAACAAAAATTATGGAACGAAACGAGCAGCGAACCAAACCTTTTCTTAGCCCTCCGACGTTGGCTGTCTGCTATGCCGCAGCCGCAGCGCTGTGGCTCTATCTTTCGCCGCGCTTCTTCGGGGTCGCTGCCGACCCAAAAAAACTGCAGAGCATTTTGGAGATAGGCGGGGCGGCTGCCATTCTACTGTTTGGGGTACACCACGTCCTGCTGCGAACCATATTTGCCGGAC
>JAITFL010000169.1 GCA_031281385.1 Holophagales bacterium | reverse complement strand
GCCCGAAATGCGTAGCATTTCGTGAGGCCAGAACGAAGCTGAAATATGCAGTAGGACGAAAAGCTGGGGGAAGCCGACACTTCCGCAAAGCCCAACAGGGCGGCCTTGGTATCCGATGGAACATCGGATACCAAGAGGCGAGCCGCGTCTCGCCGCAGCCGACTAATTCAAAATTGCATGGAGGCAATTTTGAATTAGAATTAAAATATCATGCTGGCCAAAACACTCAGGATACTCGATGCCTGCTCCACCGCAATATTGGCGCTGTGGCTTGGCATTGCGCTTTCCTATTTCTTGAGCGGGTCCTTTGGTTTGCCAATTCTGTCTGCCTTGATAATCCTTAGCGTGCTGTCCTCGCTGACAAATTTGCTCGGGCGGCGCCGGCCATTTTTATCTTTTGCGCTATTGGCGCTTTGGCTAAGTTTCAAGCTGACCGATTTCTTTTTGGGCAGGCCGCCCAGTATTTCGGAGATAGACTTGTGCGCTTGGTTTGGCTTTGGCCTGCCCATGCTGCTGTCTTGGCTGCCGCGCTGGATCAACCATATTTCTGACACCGAAGCCATCGGCCCGCTCAGGCTGTGGGCCGCCGCAGGCGCAGCCGCCCTGACCATGTGCCTGGCCAGCCAGTCCATAGCCACCCCAAAGATCACAGAGCTAAGGGCGCAAATATCCCAAGAGTCCATTCCTGCCAAGCAGAAAGAGGCTCTGTCACAAAAGCTTAAAAAGGCGGAGAAATTTTCCGCCCAATTCCTTTACATAAGGGCCGCGCTGGCGGCAGCGCTCATGCTTGGCCTGTTGAAATTGCCGTTCGACAAGAATGCGACATGCGAAACCTCATCTCCCAAAAGCTGAAAGAAATAGAGCTGAATGAGCGCGTGTGCGTCCTTCACGCGGTGGAATCCGGCTCGCGCGCTTGGGGTTTCGCATCGCCCGACAGCGACTACGATGTCCGCTTTGTGTATCTGCGCGAAACAAATTTCTATCTGAAGCTGGAGCATACTAGGGACGTCATCGAGTGGCAGTTGGACAAGACCTTGGACATCAACGGGTGGGATTTGCAAAAGGCCCTGCGACTGCTTCACAAAGCCAACCCCACGCTCTTCGAGTGGACCAATTCGCCGATAGTCTATAAAACCACACCTGAATGGCAGGCGATGAGCAAGCACTTTGCAAAATATTTTTCGCCAAAATCATGTATGTACAGCTATTTGCACATGGCAGAGGGGAATTACAAGGAATACCTGAAGCACGACTTGGTCAGGCCAAAAAAATACTTGTACGTAATCCGTCCAATCCTCGCTTGCAAATGGGTATTGAGAAACAATACTCCTCCCCCTGTGCTTTTCTCGGAATTGGTGGCGGCCGAGGCCGGGGCGGAACTGACGCAGGAAATTGACAAATTGCTCAGGATAAAGCTAAACACGCCAGAGTTAGAGGAGGCGCCAAAGATAGCTCCCCTGAACGACTTTATAGAAGAAACCCTGCCCCTTCTCAGAGAGCAGATGGATTCGCTCCCCGAGGGGCGCGTTGGCGACTTTGACGGCCTGAATAGGCTATTTTTGGACGCGCTGGCTAGTGGCTTGGTGTGAAAAAGCTGTGCTGCGGCTTATTTTTCCTATTCAGCTTCCGGCTCAACCATTTTCGCTTTGAGGTCTTTGCCCAGCTTGAAAAAGACGACACGCTTGGAAGGCACTTGGATAGACTGCCCGCTGCGTGGGTTCCTTCCAATCCTGGGTTTCCTCTCCCGCAGCCTAAAGCTGCCAAATCCGCGCAGCTCCACGCTTTCCCCCGCCCTCAATGCGGAGATGATGCTATTCAGAAAGGTGTTGACGAGGATGTCCGAATCTTTTTTGGTCAACCCCAACGTGTTCATCAGATGCCTGGATAGGTTGGCCTTGGTAAGTGTTCCGCTTATTTCCATGTTTCTGCTCCCTGAAAATGGAATATGAGGTTTCCTGCCCTATTCTTTGGCGCAGCTAGTCAAGTGCCATATTTCCGCCGTGCGGAAATATATCTATCTATAATTGTCCGGCGATCAGCTCCAAGAGCCACCTGGGCCCCTCCCCTGTTCCGCCCGCCGTCCTATAGTCCTTCTCGGTTGTAGTCCATACGCTAGAAAGGTCAACGTGCGCCCAAGACGAGGCCCCAACGAATTCCTTTAAGAAAAGGGCTGCAGTGATGGCCCCACCCCAACGCGCGCTGGTGATGTTTTTGATGTCGGCCACGTTGCTCTTTAAGAGTTCGCGGTATTCCTCTACCAAGGGGAGGTTCCAAAGGTGCTCCCCGACTGACGCTCCGGCGTCCAGCATGCGCTCAACCAGTCTTTGGTCTGTCCCAAAGACGCCCGAAACGCCATCACCAAGCGCAACAAGGCAGGCCCCGGTCAGGGTGGCTAAGTCAATGACGTGGTCTGCGCCCAACTCGCTGGCCCAGTGCAGCAAGTCGGCCAAAACTAGGCGACCCTCTGCATCGGTGTTAAGGACTTCGATGGTCTTGCCGCTGCGCGAGCGCAGAATGTCCCCTGGCTTGTAGGCCGAGCCACCCGGCATATTTTCGACTAGGCCGCAGATGGCCGTAACTTTTACGGGGACGCCAGCCTTGGCGCAGGCAATTGTCGTGGCAAGGGCCACAGCCGCGCCAGCCATGTCGTCCTTCATGGTTTCCATGTTGGTGGCGTCCTTCAGCGACAGCCCGCCGGAATCAAAACAGACGCCCTTGCCGACCAGCACAATATGCTTTTTGGCTTTTTCGCTTGGTGTGTAGTCGAGTTTTATCACGCGGGGCTGATGGGCCGAACCCTTGCCTACGGCCAGAAGGGCCCTGAATCCTCCCTTTTCCAGTTCTTCGGGCGACAGCACATCAATGGCTATCTTGTTTTCTGCCGCCAATGACTTTGCTTTGGCGGTGAATGCGTCCGGGTGCATGTCGGCGGCAGGGGTATTGACCAAGTCGCGGACTAGGTGGTTTGCTGCCACCCCTATTTCTATTATGGTCTGATGCCTACGGAGTTTGCGGTTGTCATCGTTGTTTGTGAAAACCTCTATGCGCTCCAAGTGGGTCGCCTCTGGCTTGCTGCGGAAGTCGGAGAAGTCGTAGTCAGCCAGTAGTGCGCCTTCAAGCGCGGCTGTCTGCACTTGGCTCGGCCCCATGTTTGATGTGGTGGGCGAAAGGAGCCCGATGGACTTCCATCCTTTTTTCATGCAGAAGCGTACGGCGGCGCCTATGGTCTTGCGTATCTTGTTGAGGGTGACTTTTTCCTCTTCGCCAAGGCCGGCCAGCAGTATCCAACGGCAGCCCTTGACGCCATTGGGACGGTGCAGGGGAACTGTCTCCAAGTACTCCGCCTTAAAGTCGCCTTCGTCCATTGCCAGCCTGGCTACCTTGCTGATGGCAAGCGGGAGGCGGTGCCTCTCCCTTCCAGAGAAAACTGGCACAATAAGGGCATCGCCCGTGAAATCTTTGCCAGATTGGGCGCTAATTTCTATCTTTGACATTGATTGCCTCCATCAATCATGCTACCAAAGTTTTTCGTTTTTTCAATAATTTATTCGCACTGGGCGCACTGATCGGCAAGCGGTAAAAAAACAGTTTTGGCTATAAAACAGCTTTAATTTCAAGCAAAGATTGAATAGTTGACCCAAAAACAAAATAATGGCGATATTGCGAGTAGGGCATCACGTTATGGAACCCGACCAAACTGCGTTCCTGCCATTTGGGGCGTATGCCAAGTCGAGGCGCGAGACCCAGCCAGACGCCCAAGGGCCCTCCGCCCCAGCCCATTCGACTATCAGCCAGTCGCTGTCCGTCACGCAGTCTTCCAACCCAAGGGACCATGCACCCGATGGGCCAAGGCGGTACAGGTCTAAGTGGAATACAGCCCCTTTGTCAAGCTCATAGCGGTGCAGCACGGCGTAAGTGGGGGAGGACACTTGCCCTGGGTCGCCACCGAGGCCGTGTACGAAGCCTCTGGCCCAAGTGGTCTTGCCCGAACCCAGTTCCCCCCCTAGAAGCCATGTCCCGCCTGGCGGGGTTCTAGCGGCAAGATGCGCCCCCAGTTCTTCCATTGCGGCTTCGCTGGCAAGGAAGAGTTCAGGCACCGTGTAGTTCTCTCATCAACGCCGCTAGGCTGTCCCCCAAATCCCTCGCGATGAGTGGGCCAGAGCCGAGCCTGTCGGCGGCTTCCCCGTGGAGCCACACGGCTTCGCAGGCCGCAGCAAGTGGGCCTTCCAAGTTTCTGGCCAGCCTGGCCGCCGCAAGTCCAGCCAAAAAATCGCCCGTACCGCCCGTCGAGAGGCCGGGGTGTTCTGTTGGGTTCACAAAGGTGCAAGGGGATCCACCGCCAGCGACCAAGGTTTGGGCGCCCTTGAGGATCAGCGTACCTTCGCACTGCTTGGGCAATTTTTCCAGCGTGTCCAAACGACTTTGAAAGCCTTTCGGCGCTGGTAGGCCAAATAGGCGCGAAAACTCGCCAGAATGGGGGGTGATTATAGTCTGTGGGCGCGAGAGCCACTTTGGCCCTTCGCCTTCCTTTAATGCCGAAGCGTCTACCACTAGCGGCCCGTCCCACTCTGGAATGTCTGTCACGCCCCCGGGCCCTGCCACCAGCACGTTAACCTTTGGGGGCAGCGAACCACTCCACGGTCTCATTATCGCCTCTGGCACTTGCGCCGCTATAGTGTCAGCAGCGCCCTCGTCCGGCATCACGGTGACAAGTCCGGCCCCGCCCCTGAGTGCCCCAAGCGCCGCCAGTACCGCCGCGCCACCCATACCCTTTGCGCCTGCTCTGATGGCAACGTGTCCATGCTCATATTTATTGGAGTCCCAGTGAGGTTTTTTCAGCCGCGGCTTGGACAGCATGAACATTGCGCAGTCGGGGCCTGCGTTTAGGGGCAGGGATATGAGCGATATTTCGCCACACAGCTTTTTTGCGGGCATCAGGCCGTGGCATCTTTTTAGGTGGCCAAAAGCCGCCGTTGAGTCGGCCCTGATCACAGGCCCCGGCATTTCGCAGGTGCTTGGGTTTAGCCCTGTCGGTAGATCCAGCGCGAGAACCTTGACATCGCTGATCGAGCGGACACTTTCCAATGCGTCTGCCCAATGTGCCGCCCTTTCATCTATTGGCAACCTTGCACCCAGACCAAAGAACCCATCAACCACCCATCCACGCCAAGTGGGGGCTTCCTTGCCTGGTTCGTTGGTGTGCCTACACTGTTCGCCAATGCCTTTCCACAACTGCGCTTGCAGTGCCGCGTCGCCTTTCCATTTTGGCTCTGGGTCAAGCGTCCAAACATCCACTTGCCTGCCTTGCAGCCTTGCCAGTCGCGCCAAGGCCAAGGCATCCCCGCCGTTGTTGCCAGGGCCGGCCAACACGTTTATGGGTGCGCCACTAGGAATCATCGCCAGCGCCCCCATTGCGGCGTGTTCCTGCAAGACCAAGGATGGGATGCCCCACTCGCGGATAGCCCGCTGTTCAAGGGCCCTCATCTCCTCGGCTGTCAAAAGTGGCTTCATGGGGAATGTAATCCTAGGGTTTCTGCGGGCGGGCGCAGAAAATCCAACCTTCCCGCATAGACGGCGGAATTAGTTTTTTTATGTTTTGTGCAAGCTGAATTGCGGCTAATACCAAAAAAGCCTTGCCAACACAGAATGCGCTTGGCTCTAGGCCATATGGCCGCTCATCTGTTTGCCGCCGAGCATGTGGAAATGCACATGGTACACAGACTGGCCCGCATCATCGCCGCAGTTGGCCACTAGACGCCAACCGCCATCGGCTATGCCCCATTCCTTGGCAATGTCTTTGGCAACGAATACGGCGTGGCCAAGGAGCTGGGCGTGTTCCGGCTGCAACTCGTTCAAGCTGTTGATGTGGATCTTTGGCACTATCAACATGTGGGAGGGGGCTTGGGGATTGATGTCCATAAACACGATCAGTTGGTCGTCTTCATGCACAAGCTTTGCTGGAAGTTTCTTGTTGATGATCTTGCAAAAAATACAGTGATCGGCCATTGGCGCCTCCATGGATTAGAAAATTGTAATGCAGCGTATCACAGAAAGCAACTTTGCTTTGCTTTTCAACAAAGATTTTTGCAAAATTTGTGTCTGCGAAGACCAGTCTACCACCAAAAATGGCCGCAAATCAGCTATTTAACTTCAATGAGCCTAATTTCCTTGACCATCCTGACATTTCTATCCACATAGAAATCTGTCCGCTGAACGGCAGTGAAGGCCCCAGAACCTTTGCCCAGCTCTTTCCCGTCCTTGCGGTCAATCAGCAACACGCATTTATCCAACGAATTGCTGAACACCTCGGCGCCCGAGAACGAGGCCCTGTATCCGTCGCCCCCTGTCACAAGCACATAGGTGTTGCGTGTGTCAATGCTGCAATTTGGCAAGAGGGGCTTCAGCATTTCTTTTAATGGCACGCCCTCCCACACGCTGACCCCGCGATAACCCCTGCCTATACCGATGCCGATGTCTGTAGCGGTTTGCTTTTGCAATTTCTGGTAGTCTTCTAGGGAAAACTGATGGATCTTTCCGTCCGGCCCAATGATGGTTGGCGATTCGACCAGCATGTCCCTTGAAGAACCCCTTGGCGGGGCCTCTACCTTGACGCCGGACTGCGTGACCTTGATTTCCGTCAGCTCCTCAACGTAGCGGCCCGGAAAGCCATCGTTTGCAGCAACCAGCAGCCAGCCCTTTGGAAAATGTAGGGATTCAGGCGGCGGGCCGTGGTGGCATGAGACGCAGCTTTCCAGCGATATGGCATCCCGCTTTTTCACGTCCAGCATGATGGTGGGGTCATTCTTGCCGGCGTTCAGAGGCCCGTGGTGCGTGGGCAATATCATTCTCGCGCTGTCTGCCAGCAGCGGACCCTCGTCGCTGGTCAAAAAGACTTCGCCGTAGGAGAAGAGCACCCTGCCGCCATTGCGCCCCTTAGCGGTGACCACCATGTCCAGCGGCCTGTCGAAGCCATCGTCCTCTTTCTTTATCACGCAGCGGTCTAATACGTCTTTTAGCGCGTACCCGCTAACTTCCAACGAGCAGATGAAGTTTCCCTCTAAGTTGGCCACCTTTATCATGCGCTTGTGCCTGTCTAGGCCCTTGACGGCCTTTGCATCTAGCACGGTTGGCTTTGACATCGCCCCGCCTATGGAGGGCGGCACCTGCGGCGCGTCAAAGAGCGCAGGGAGAAGCAGGGAACAAAAAATGTAGTTTTTCAGCATGAAAGCTCCTTGGCGATTCACACTAGAAATTATATCGCCCATTGACGAACCAAGTACGGCCGGGCAGCGGATAGCCAAGCGTTAGCTGGTAGTCCTTGTCAAGCAAGTTTGAAAAACCACCATCGAACTGCAGCCCCTTAATAGGTTTGTAGCCAATTGTCGCATTTAAGGTGGTGAAGCCCGACAGCCGCCTGGTATCGTTGGCCCAAACGTTGTCTTGGCATTGCAAGTTTGCCATAAAGTAAAGCCATTTAAAGGGTTCGACTTTTGTATAGCCGGTTATCCTATTTTTTGGCACCCCCCTAAGCCTGACATCAGGGCTGCTGATGTTTTCGCGGTGCAGATATGTGTAAAAAATGCCAGTTTCAGACCAAGGCACCGGCTTGATGTTGAAAGAGAGCTCTATGCCTTGGTGCTTTACTTTTCCGACATTTTGGTATTGGTATTCCTCCCCGTTTGGCCCCGGAGCGTTGAGTGTGACCCTGTCAATCAAATCGGTGATGTCGCTATAAAACACCGCCCCTTCGACCCTGAGCCAAGACAGCAAAGATGCCTTCGCGCCAATATCGTAATTGGTTGACAATTCAGGTCTTAAATCTGGATTTTTCAAGGCTTGACCACTGTTTGAGGAAAGCCTGTTGCTCAAAGTTGGGAACCTGTCTTTTCGGGAAAAAGTAATGTAGGTCTGCACCTTGTCTGTGGTTTTCCAAAACGCCCCAAATTGCCCCTGCAAAAACGACTGACTTTTCATGGCGTAACCGCCCGTCTCCAAGGGTTTTTGCGCGTCCAGCCCAACGCCGAGGGACAAGTCCAATTTGCTGTTTACCGTGATCGAATCCTCTATGCCAATTGAAGTTAGCTGGTCTTTATAGCTACTCCAATTTTCCCTATTCTTGTCGTCAGCCCCGGCCCTATGCACGTCTGTCTTAAATTGCGCTATTGCTCTGATGCTCTGCTTGCCAAACATTGCGGTGCCGACTTCCAAAGTACCCCCATTGGTGAAATCGTCATAGATGCTTGTGCTTTGAAGCTGTGTGTACGTGATGTCATTGGATCTGTACATGTTCAGTATGTTTTTGTAGGTATCGTGGTAGGCTCTCACTTTCACATAGCTGTCTGCCCCCAGCGCGATATTGGAAAGAAAGTAGATGTCTTCCTTGTCCCAAGTCGGCCACCTTCGAAATTGGCGGCTGCCTTCCGTTGCCACTGGCTGTCCTTTTTCCCCCTTTTGCATCATGTAGCCGATGACAAATTCGCCAATGGCGGGGGCAAAGCCGACCTTTGCCGACATCTTGGAATCTTTATAATCACTATTGAGGCGTCGCCCTTCCTCTGCAAGCCCCGTGTTCGGGAAGTTTGACACTGATGACACCTTGAAATTGCCGCTGTCGCGGAAGCTGCCACCCGCCTGCACATAAAACCTGTCGAGTCTGCTGCCAACGTTCACTGCGGCCGTTTTCATGTTTCCGTCCGAGGCCCCCAGAATGGCGTTGCCCTCAAATTTTTCGCTGGGCTTTCTGGTGACTAGGTTTATTGCCCCGCCAATCGTGTTGGGCCCAAAGGCCACAGAGTTGAAGCCCTTTGCCACTTGTATTTCGGCAAGGTCAAACGTCGAAAAGCGCCCAAAGTCCATCTGGCCGTTCCATGGGACATAGCTGGGGATGCCATCCAAAAAGACCGGTACGCGACTAGAATCGTTGCCGCGCACATTTATAGTCATCTCATAGCGCGAGTTCAAGTCAAAGCTGGCCCCGGGCAGCAAAAAAAGCGCTTCGGCCACGTTGGCGGCGTTCAGCGATTCCATCATTTCAGAGGTAACGCGGGAGTGGACGTGTTCCAGCACTTCCTTGTCTGCCGTGATGACCACCGTTACTTCTCCGATCTTGGGTTCCTTTTTTTTGTCTTTTTTTTCGGGCTTTTCATTTTTTTTGTCGTCTTGCTTTTCCTGCCCAGCCACACTGCTCCCGGCGATTTTCGGTGAATCCTCATGCAGCGCGGATGCAAAGATATGCCCCGAAGCTACAAGCAGGGCGGCGGTTCTTCCAAGTTTCGTAAGCATTTAGCTTCTCCCAATAGAGATGAATTAAAAAAAATGAAAGTTACGGCGCAGGTTTCTTGGCCGTTAGGCTTTACAGTATATATCGAAGTGCATGGAATGTCAATCATCCAAAAGGGCAGAAACAATGCACACCCAGCACTAAATGCCCGACAAGTGCTGCCTTTTACTCCATTTCTGATCCAAAATTGAGTCCATGTAATTTTGGATTAGTCGGCTACGGCGAAACGCACCTCGCCAGTTTTTACCTGCAACTGCATACTCAACTTCCTGTATTCTGAATTGGAGGGGAAGGTCGTCGAGAAGATGAGCGGCCCCATAACCTTCGGTGAGATAGCTTACCAACTGGTCAACCAGACGCTGGTTTACCTAGAAATCCAATAGCCAAATCCCAAAACGGGAAAAACGGAGCCCACATGAGACTGCATGGAACCCTTGCCCACACACTGCTGCTTGCCCTGTTGTTTCTTTGCGTCCCCCTTGGCGCACAGGAGAAGACAACCCGACAAAGCCGAGCTGGCATCGGAGCTGGAGCCTCCCGCGACACAAAGGAGAAGCAGACCATAGTCGTCCTGCCGCCACTTGTGACAGACAAGGACATCAGCGACGGGATGCGGAACGCCACGGTGGCTGGGTTCTCCGAATACATCTCCGCCCCAAGCTCTGGCTACAAGCTGTACGATGGGCTGAGCTCGGGCCAGATCGTGAAGGAACTGGCGCGTCTCGTTTTGCAGAGCATCGAAGGCAAGAGCGAGGCACAGCTCATGAGGGAGATGGAGCGGAGCGGCTCCCTGTACGACGAGGTGGGCGCGAAGGTGTTGGGCGAAAAGCTGGGTGTCCCTTACGTCTGCATCAGCAAGCTGATGAAGGAGGCCAAGGTTGTACTGGAGTGCAAGGTCATAAACGTGGAGACTGGCGCCGTGAGGGGCGACAGCGAGTACGTATCCGGCGGCATTGGCGAGATGCGCAACGCTGGCGTGGCGGTCATCAAGAGACTGCTGGAGACGGACGAGGCGACGTACGCAAAGGCCGAGGCCGAAGCCATGGCTGCGGCTGCCGCCGCAGCAGCAGCGGCAAGAGCCGCGCTGGAGGCGCAGACAGCCGAGGCAGGCGGACAACCGAGCGTGTACACCATCAGCCGCAACGCCAAAGAGTGGCACTACTGGAAGGACGACCGGGAAGTCGAGCCGTACCGCTATGACGGCTTCAGCGTTGGCATGAATTGCCAGTCAGGGGGCGAAAGCTACATGGCGGGCAAAACAGGTAACAGAACGGTGATAGCCAAAAACGGCTCACTGTTCCACTACTTGACGGATGGGAGTTACGAAGCGGACATCAGTGCCATTCTTGTCTCCAACGGCAGCGTGTACGCCGGCGGGGGTGAAAAGAACAAGCAGGGCAACAATGTGGCCACAGTCTGGAAGGACGGCAAAGTCCTGTACCGCCTGACGAATGGCAACGGAGATGCCATGGTCTATGCAGTTTTCATCTACAACGGCGATGTGTACGCCGGCGGACGAGACAAGAACTCCAAGGGCATAAGCGTGGCCACCATCTGGAAGAATGGGCTTGTGCTTCACAGCCTGACAGACGGCAAGAAGAACGCTGAGGTGGACGCCCTCTATGTCACCGGCAACATCGTGTATTCAGGAGGATGGGAGACCAACGGGAGCGGAGGTCTGGGTTTGGTCTGGAAAAACGGCTCCGTCATGTACCGCTTGAACCCTGGCGGAGACACCTCTGCCGTTGTCAGGTCGCTCTTCGTTCAAGGCACCGATGTATTCGCCTCTGGCTTCTCAGGTGCCAAGCGGGATACAGGTTTTGCAACAGTCTGGAAGAATGGCAAGACCCTGCACCGCCTTAACAGCGCAGGTTTCAACGACCGGAGCCTGGTCTTCGTCGACGAGGAGTCGTACGCAAAGGCCGAGGTGGAGGCCATGGCAATGGCGGCGGCGGCAGCGGCAAGAGCGGCGGCCGAGTTAGAGGCGGCAAGGGCGGCACAGGCAGACGATCCAAGCGGGCCGTCGAGTGTGTACACCATCTACCGCAACGGCGATGAGTGGCACTACTGGGAGGACGCCAAAGAGGTCGAGCCATACCGCTATGACGGCTTCAGCATTGGCCCATACTGCCAGTCTGACGGAGACACGTACAAAGGGACTTGGATAGACTACAGGTCCGCGATAACCAAAAACGGCTCCCTGCTCCATTTCCTGACGCACGAGGGCCAACACGAAGGGGACATCAGATCCGTTGTTGTCTCCGACGGCAACGTGTACGCCGGTGGGAGCGAAAGGAACCGGAAGGGCAATACCGTTGCCACTGTTTGGAAAAACGACAGCGTCCTATACCGCCTGACGGATGGCAGCAGGGACGCCCTTGTCCTTGCGGTTTTCGTATCCGATGGCGACGTGTACGCCGGGGGGCGTGAGAAGAACGCCAAGGGCATCAACGTGGCCACTGTCTGGAAGAATGGGCGCGTTCTCTATCGCTTAGTGGAAGAGGGGGATAAACGCGGAGGGGCAGGCGTCCGTGACCGCGTGGCGGACGCCGGGAACGCCGCCGTGAACGCCCTCTTTGTCACGGGCGGCGACGTGTACGCATCGAGGTGGGACACCGACACCCGGAAGGACGGCAACCTGGGCATGATCTGGAAGAACGGCAAAGAACTGCGCACACTTAATCTTGACGGCAAATCGTCTGTCACCGTCTGGTCCATATTCGTGCATGGCTCCGACGTGTACGCATCGGGCTTCCAAGGCTACACATGGAAAGAACCCGGCACGGCAATTGTCTGGAAGAACGGAGAGGTGCTGCACAGCTTCAACAGCACTGGCTATGACGACAGTAGCCTAGTCTTTGTCAGCAACAAACGCCCGCCGCTTGACCCTTGGTAGTATAGTTCGTTTGGGCGGTCGTGACCTCCGGAAAATACTATAGCATTTCCCCTATTGAGCCACATGCAAAACGATAATTTTGCAGGTGGCTCTAGCGTTAATCGCCAATTTGAACTATCCCCCGACCTCGGTATGAGAGAATGGACGCATGAGCTTTGTCCACCTGCACACGCACACGGAGTACAGCCTTTTGGACGGGCTGACCCGGATGCCCGACTTGGTGAACAAGTGCCTGAAGCACTCCATGCCGGCCGTGGCTGTCACGGATCATGGCAACATGTTCGGCGTGATGCGCCTCTTTGACGAGTGTGAGAAGACAAAGGGGGCGGTAAAGCCTATCTTTGGGTGCGAGGTCTATGTAGCGCCGCGCTCCCGCCACGACCGCAAACTGGATTCGACGGCCTCGCAGGAGGGCATGGACGACTGCCTAGACCCCTCTGGCCACCGTGACGCAGGCTACCATTTGGTGCTGCTGGCAAAGAACCCACAAGGCTTCGCCAATCTTTCAAAAATGGTCTCCCTGGGCTACACAGAGGGCTTTTACTACAAACCCAGGATAGACAAGGAGCTGCTGGGGCAGCACTCAAAGGGACTCATCTGCCTTTCCGCCTGCCTTGGGGGCGAGGTGCAGGCCCGCCTTCTGAATGGCACCTTTGAATCGGCAGAAAGGGCCGCGCTGGAACACAAAGAGATATTCGGGGACGATTATTACCTAGAAATGCAGGATCAGGGCTTCGAGACGGAGAGGCTTATTATCCCGAAGCAGTTTGAACTGTCCCAAAAGACGGGCATCCCCTTGGTGCTCACAAACGACGCACACTACTTAGACCACGAAGACAGCGACCTGCAGGACACCCTGCTGTGCATTGGCACCCAAAAGAGCAAGAGCGACTCGAACAGGATGCGCTTCCCGTCGAGCCAGTTCTATGTAAAGACCCCCGAAGAGATGTCGCTGCTTTTCCCCGACAGGCTGGACATGATGGAGATGACGCTGGAGATAGCGGCAAAGGTGGAACCATATTCCCTTGCCAGAAAGCCTGTCACGCCAGATTTCCCCGTCCCCAGCGGCTTCGACCTGGAAGGGTACTTTGTCCACGTCTCAAAGGAGTGGTTCGAGAAGAGGATTGCCGAGTGTCGCCCTCTGTGGTCTAAAGGCATGCTAACGCACACAGAGGACGAATATAGGACGCGGCTGAAATTCGAGATAGAGACGATCATTAAGATGGGCTTTCCTGGCTATTTTTTGATGGTGTGGGACTTCATTGCCAAGGCCAGGGAGATGGGTGTGCCAGTGGGCCCCGGCAGGGGTTCGGCCGCCGGCAGCATTGTCGCGTGGGCGCTCAAGATAACTGACATAGACCCAATGCAGTACGAGCTGCTTTTCGAGCGCTTCCTAAACCCTGAACGCATATCCATGCCCGATGTTGACATTGATTTTTGCCGGGACGGGCGGCAAAAAGTGATTGATTACGTAACAGAAAAATACGGAAGAGACAGAGTCTGTAACATAGTCACCATCAACAAACTAAAAGCCAATGCAGCCATCAAGGACGTTGGCAAGGTGTATGACAAGAGTTTTCATTGGAGGAACGAACTAACCAAGCTAATTCCAAGGGAGCTTGACATCAAGGTGAAGGATGCCAAAGAAAAGTCAAGCCAACTGCGGGAGCGCTACAACAATGAACCCGAAGTGAAAAACATCATGGACATTGCCGAGCGCCTAGAGGGCATAGCGCGGAATGCTGGAGTTCATGCCGCTGGGATAATAATAGCCCCCGCCAACCTAATGGAATTTGCCCCACTGTGCAAAGACAAAGACGACAAGGTGATGGTGCAGTACACAAAGGACGAAGTGGAAAAGGCCGGCCTAATGAAAATGGACTTCTTGGGGCTGGAGACCCTGACCCAAATAGCCAAGGTGCAGAGCTACATAGAAAAACGCCTTGGTGCGCCCATGGACATGGCACAAATCCGCTCTTTCGATGACCCCAAGACTTTCAGGCTGTTCAGCAACGGCGACACCGATGGCATCTTTCAGTTTGAATCCCCTGGGATGAGGCGGCTCTTGCGCTCGCTCCAGCCCGACCGCCTTGACGACCTCATAGCCCTCAACGCCCTATATAGGCCAGGTCCATTGGGTGCGGGGATGGGCGATACTTACGTTGCAGCGCGGCATGGCCGCGAACAGGCTGACTATCTGTTTCCGGAGTTGGAGCATATATTAAAGCCAACGTACGGGGTGATCCTATACCAAGAGCAGGTGATGCAGATAGCCCAAGCCATAGCGGACTTCAGCCTTGGTGAGGCCGACATGCTGCGCCGGGCAATGGGGAAAAAAGACGCAGCAAAAATGAAAAAAGAGAAGGACGGCTTCATCAAGCGCGGGACGCTCAAGGGCTTCAACGCGGCTAAAGTGGCCACCTTGTTCGACAGAATAGAAAAATTTGCAGGGTACGGCTTCAATAAGTCACATAGCGCGGCCTACGCGATGCTGGCCTACGAAACGGCCTATTTGAAGGCCAACTATAAGACGGAGTTCATGGCCGGCCTGCTCAGCACCAAGAGCCAGCGCACCGATGACGTGGCCAAGTACATAGCCAACTGCCGCGAGCAAGGCATAGAAGTGCTGGGCCCCGACATCAACGAGAGCGGGGAAGAGTTCACCATCACCAAGGATGGCAAAATACGCTTTGGCTTAGCGGCATTAAAGGGGGTGGGCGAGGCCGCTCTGAAATCTATTCTGGAAGCCAGGCAGGAAGAGGGCGGGGCGTTCACGGACTTTTTTCACGCCCTAAAGTCCTCTGACCTGCACAAGGCCAACAAAAAAGTGTGGGAGAGCCTCATCAAGGCCGGGGCCTTCGACAGCCTAGAGCCAAACAGGGCCGCCCTTTTGCAGGGCTTGCCAAGCGCCATTGAGAACGCCAGCAAGGGCAACAGCCCAGAATTGGGCATCAGCCTATTCGATGACGCCGAGATGGCCGCGCTGGGCGATTCATGGAACGTGCCAGAGGGCATCGAGCCATGGGGCCGCCGCGAGAGACTAAAGGCCGAAAAAGAGACCCTTGGCCTCTATGTGTCAGGACACCCATTGGAAGAGTACATCGACGCAATAAAGGTACACACAATTGGCAGCATAGCCAAAATAAAGGAGCTGGCCGCGCTGGACAAGATAAAGGACAAGTCGGAGGTCAGCATAGCGGCAATGATCTCAAATGCGTCAAACAAAACGAACAAAAATGGCGAACCTTGGGCTATTTTGGAGCTAGAAGACCTTACGGACAAAGCGGATGCCTTGTTGATGTCCTCGTCCTATGACACAGTGGCCAGGAGGAAGACCCGCCCCTACGACGACTACAGGCACTTGGTCGTGCCAGAGCAGTTGGTAATGGTGACGGGCGAGCTAAGGCTTGAGGCGACTGAAAGCCCAGCAAATGCCGAAAATGCGGAAGAAGCCCAAGGGGATCAGTTTAAGGTCACGATATACGCAAAAAAACTGGAGCCGCTGGAAAGCTATCAAGGGCGCGGCATCACAGGGGCCGTCATAGAGCTTCCACAAGGCGAGTACCCGCAAAGGCTATTGGCGATACTGGGCCAAAACGCCGGGTCGCTGCCAATAGCGATGGAGTACAGGACGGCAAAGGGCGAGACAGTAAAAATAAGGGTAGGCGCGAAGCACCGCATAAACTACAGCCCCGACCTTGAACAGCAGCTAAAGGTCGAGGCCGGATGCTCTATACGGTGGACGCACTGACTCCCAAGCAACTTCGATGGGCTGTTGCAAGTGCCTCTATTTGCTAATCAGTGCCTTGACTTCAGCCGGAGGTTCAAACGTTGACTTGGGCAGGTCAACGTTTATTTTTATTTCGCTGAACGTCATGGTCATGCTCATCCCAGCGGCCGAATTGACGATTTGGAAGGGCATCAGGACTAGGTCGCCGACTTTTTTGTAGTCTTTGAATACGACCTGTCCCTCAATTTCTCCCATCGCGGTGAACGCCGTGGCGTCAGTTCTTATCAGCAGGCCCGATTTTTTGGAATAGAAATTGGTCATGGCCATGCCACTTTTGTGGGTGAGTGCCACCTTGTAGCACTCTTCTCCTGCAACGGTTTCGATGCCAACGGTTTCAACTTTTGAATATCTATTCTTCCATTCTTCTTCCCTAAAATCTGCGCCGGTCTTTGCTTCGTCTGCCTCTCTGCCCTGCTTTATGGACGGGCCCTGCATGGGGTTGTAGCTCCAGCCGTTTTTGCCATCGAAGCCTTCCAGCATCTTGCCCATCTCTGGAATATTGACTTCCGTAAGCGTCAGATTCGGCTCCGCTTTGTAAATGGTGACTTCCGCCCTCATGCCCATAATGTCCATAGAGCCTTTAAGGACGGCATTCTTCATCTTTTTGTAGGCCTCTTTGCCGCCGCTCGCCTCAATGTGTTTGTCCAGTATGGACTCGGCAGAGGGCAGCGCCGCCTTGGCGGCGGCTGGCGCTTCTTGTGACCAGAGAGTTGGCGAGCCAGCAGCCATTAGGGCCACTAGGCAAGTCAAAGTCAGTGCGTTTTTCATTG
The DNA here is from genome assembly GCA_031281385.1 of Holophagales bacterium. Next base: position 13,529 of record JAITFL010000169.1, on the reverse strand, counting down.
TGTTCTCCTAAAAGAATAATTGTCGCGGCGCGTTTAGCGCGGACTGTTGCGGTTGCATTATTTGCGGATTCATTCCCTCATTTGTTCAGAAGTGCCTTGACCTCGGCGGGGGGGTCGAAGGCGGTCGGGGGAAGGTCTGCATTTACTTTGATTTCGCTAAAAGTCGTCACTAGGCTAAGGTTGCCTTGGCTCATGACGGTTTGGAAGGGGAGAAGGACGTCGCCCACTTTCCGATAGTCTTTGTTGGCGAACTGCGCCACTATCCCGCCTTCTGCAATGTCGGTTCTTAGCAGCAGCCCCGATTTTTTTGAATAGTAGTTTGTCAGCGCGACCCCCGCCTTGGGGGTCACGGCCACCTTGTAGCAGTCTTCCCCGTCAATGGTCTCTAGCCCAACGGTTTCAGCCTTGGAGTAAATGGAGCGCCAGTCTTCTGTAAAAACATTTTGGTTCTTCAAGACGTTTGTGTCATTTTCAGAGAAGACCCTAGGGCGGCCTTGGAAGGCCCAGCCATTTTTCCCATCAAAGCCTTGCAGCGCCTTGCCCAGCATCGGTTGTTCAAGCTCCATGACAAACAGATTCGGCGCGGCCCTGTATATGGTCACGCTCCCGATGTTCGCGCCCATAGCGGACAAAGAACCCTTGAACACGGCATTTTTCACCTTTTTGAACGCCTCCTTGCCGCCTATGGACTCTATGTACTTGTCAAGTACGGACTCGCCGGAGGGCAGCGCCTCCTTGGCGGCGGCAGCGGCCTCTGGCTTCTCCTGGGCCAGCAGCGCGGGGGAGCCGATGGCGGCTAGGGCCATCAGGCAGGTGAAGGGCAGCGTTCTTTTCATGTTGTTCTCCTAGAAGTTAAAATTGTCGCGGCGCGATAGGCGCTGGTAGGTTTCAGCGGCATCTTTGGATTCTGGCGGGCCTATTTTATCCCCAACATCCCCCTGACCTGCGGCGGCGGATCAAAAGTGCCGGGTGGAATGTTCGTGTTGACCTCGATCTCTTTAAATTTGAGGGTAATTTTCAGGCCATCCTCCTCGATGATCTGGGTAAATGGCATCAGGACGCCACCCACGTCTTTATAATCCTTGAAAACTTGGTTGTCCTCTTTGATCTTGAAGCCAGTTTTCTTTGAGTAGTAGCTGGCGAATGTTTTGCCCGCCTTGGTTGTGACAATGACTTCGTAGCACTCCTCGCCTTCTACCTTTTTGGTATCCTTGGTCTGGGCGCTTATGTAAATGTCCCTCCAATTCGCCTCATTTAGATTGTTGTTTTCTAGCTCGATTTCCAGTTCCTTACCGCTTTTTATTGAAGCAGCCCTATTCGGGGTGACATTCCAAGCATTTTTGCCATCGCAGCCAGAGATGAATTTGCCCGTCTGGCCCCTCAGCGACACTCTTATTTCTTGGTAGAACAAGTTGGGTTCACCGCCATACATGATTGCGTTTCCGGTCATGGACATGCCTTTGCCTATCATTGCGACATTGCCTTTTGCGGAAATGTTCTTGATTTTCCCCCATGTCTCGGCGCCCCCCGTGGCTTCTATGTACTTGTCCAAGACTGCCTCACCAGTGGGCAGCCTTTCTTGGGCGGCGTTTCTCCTTTGGGCGAAAAGGGTCGGCCCGCATACGCCCATAAGGGCCAAAAGGCAGGCGAGTGTTGCGTGTTTGATCATTGAGGCCTCCTAAAAAGAGTGATGTCCCCTGCTTGGTTAATCCACTAATATTAACTAATGGCACTTGTCCATGATACCGCTGTTTATAGACGGGGGGGGTTCAAATCGGCAATCGGAGTCTCAAAGCCATAAAACCGCAGCGTTTTGCAAGTAACTCATTCATTTGCCCAACTTCCCCGACTTGATCCAATCAATCGCCCTGTCCATTACCTCATCTTTCCCGGCAAGCAGGCCCTGCCGCGTCAGCCTCACCACTTCGTCTGGCTCCACGCCAAGGCCCTCTAGGGGCTTGCCGCCTTGGGAGATATAGTTGGCGACTATGTATTGAAAGCCGTCCCCATTGGGCAGGCGCACAAAGGTAGAAGGCAGGGCGGCGCCGGCCGTGCGGGTGCCAAATATTCTGGCGCGTTTAAGGTCTTGCATGCCGCCAGCGAATATCTCGGAAGTCGAGGCGGAGCATCCGTCAACCAATATAGCAACTGGCGCATTGGTGGCGTTTGGGCGCGGAAAGACAACAAAATTTAAGGTAGTGCCGCGCATGGCCATCGTCCCCAATTTCAGCCCGCTTTGGCTGGTGAACCAGCCCGCCGCGCCCATAGCCATTCCACCAATGCCGCCGGGGTTCCCCCGCAGGTCTATAACGAAGCCCTTTGCTTTGTCTGCGTTGGCCATGATCTCTGAAAAAGCTTTGGCGACAGCTTCGGGGTTGAACCAGAAATTGAATTGGATGACCCTTATCCCGTCGTTCCTAAAGTTTGTCTCCACCCAAAAATAGCTGGGTGGCATTTCCCCATACTTGACTTTGCTGCCCCTTGGCTCGACCCTGTCAAGTTTTATGGCCCTTACTTCTTTGCCATCGTGGAACTCTATCTCTGTGGCATGGGAAGGGGCCCCATTGATGGCGTTCAGTATCACCCTAGAACCCATCAGGTCTTTTTGCGTACTCTTAGAATAAAGTTCTTCCACGTGCTTTATGCCCAGCGAGGCTTCCCTGCCATCCGCCTTTAGTATTTCCCACCCCGGCTTAACTCCGGCAGTGCTTGCGGGCGAGCCTGCCTCAACGCGGATGACGATGGCTTTTCCTTCCAAGATGCGGATGTCCATGCCTGGCGTGTAGGCAACGGCCCCTCTTTCGCCGCCCTCGTTCAGGTCGCGATAAGCCGAAGCGGGGATAACGCCGATGTGCGTCTGTTTTAGGTGCCCCAGCATTTCGTTCATTATGGCCCTGCCCGCGTCCATGGATTCGGCGGCGTCTATGCGCGGCTTGAACTCCTCATAGACCTTTTGCCAATCGAGACCGCCCAAGGTTGGGTCGTAGTGCTTGTCCCTAACTGTCGTCCACACTTCTTCAAACGATTCCGTTAGTAGCTTTTTTTGTTCTGGCCCAAACGAATTTTGGGCGTCCTGCGCCAACGCAAAGCAAGCTAAGGCGGTAAGGGGGGCTACTGCGCGGCGCAAAAATAGGTTCATGTTTCACCTGAAAAAAAGCCAAATAGCAATATAGGTAAGTATGGCAGAGGGGAATCGGAATTGACAGTTGATCATTAAGGCTCTGCTATCATTTATGCGTGGAGACAGATATATACGCTAGCAGGGTTAGGCCCAAAAAGCATTTCGGCCAGCATTTCTTGGCAAACGCTGGAGCCGCTTCGGCCATCTGCAACGCCGCGCTTGCTTCTGAAGCCAGTGCCATCCTTGAAATTGGCCCAGGGCGGGGAGCACTGACGGATATTCTTGTAAAGGATGGCCGCCCCCTGTGGGCCTTAGAACTGGATTCGGACGTCTGCCAATTTTTGGGAGAGCGTTACAAAGATACCCCAAATTTCCACCTCTTGCAGGGGGATGCAAAGTCCGCTGACCTGCCACAAGCCGAAAGCCTCTGCATTGTTGGCAATTTGCCATACAACGCCGCTACGGCCATACTCACGAGGCTACTGACAGAGCGCGTCCCGTGGGAGCGCATGGCACTGATGTTCCAATTGGAAGTAGGCCAAAAGCTGATGGGGCGGCCCGGAGAAAAGTCCTATGGCCCCCTTTCTGTCTTGGTGCAAGTGGCCACCAGCATGGAAACTATCGCCAAGTTGGGGCCGGGTTCTTTCAGCCCAAAGCCAAAAGTGGATTCTATCACAATTCTATTCAAGCCCAAGGCGGACGCTCTCTCCATAGAAAAGAGAGTGGCGCTGCTGGACATTTTGCACAAGAGCTTTGCCTTTAGAAGAAAGACGCTGGCAAACAATTGGGGCAATTTCTTGCCGTCCGAAAAGATAGCGGCCATCTGCGATGGCGCTGAAATATCCGCTTCGTCAAGGGCCGAAGCCGTAGCCCCAGAAAAATGGATTGAGATTGCGAACATTTGGGGGAATCGAGAATTGAGCTAGGTGCCAATTGAGCGGAACTTGGTATCATTAAAATAACAATGAACAACAATGGTCGGCCAACTCGGCCATTTTTTTTGATTAAAGGAAAACCGTTTGTCGCAAACGCAACAATTTGAACAATGGCAGACTGCGCCCATAGAGGGCGAATTGAGGATAGTGCCTATCGGCGGCATTGGCGAATTTGGCATGAACGCGCTGGCCGTGCACACTGCTAGGACATTGCTTTTGGTGGACTGCGGGCAGCTATTCCCAACGGAAGAACAGCCCGGCATAGACAGCATCGTGCCTGATTTTGCCTACTTTGAGCCATTTTCCGGCAGCATAGACGGAATTCTGCTAACGCACGGTCACGAGGATCACATTGGCGCGCTGCCATATTTCATAGAGCGGTGGCCCATGCCTGTCTATGGGACGCCATTCACGCTGGCGCTGGCTGCGGCAAAACTGAAGGAACACGAACTAAAGACCAAATTGGTGGAAGTCCACGACTTCGACAGGCTTCCCATCGGCTGCGGCGAGATAGAGGCGGAATGGGTACCCGTTTCCCACAGCATCCCCGATGCCTGCGCCATTGCGCTGCACACCGGGCAGGGGACAATTTTCCATTCGGGCGACTTCAAGTTTGACCAAAACCCCATTGACGGGCGAAAGACAGCCGCAGGGCGCATCGAAGAGATAGGCAGAGAAGGCGTTGGCGTGAGGGCCCTGATCAGCGATTCCACGAATATTGGTGTCCCCGGGCGTGCGCCCAGCGAATCCGCCTGCAGGGATGGCTTAGAGAGGGCCATAAAAGCCACCAATGGCAGGCTGTTCGTGGCAGTATTCAGCAGCCACGTCCACCGCGCCCAGGTGGCCATTGAGCTGGCCGCGTTGCACAAGAGAAAGGTCTGCATATTGGGGCGCTCGCTGGAGCGCAACATAGCCGCAGCGAAAGAGTTGGGGATATTGAAATGCCCCAACGACATTTTTGTTGACCTCAAGGACGTGCAGGGCTTTGAGCCGCACAAGATGATGATCCTCTGCACGGGCACGCAGGCGGAACCCCTAAGCGGTCTGGCCAGAATGCTCAAAGGCGAGGTGAAGGGCATAAAGCCAACATTGGGCGACAGGCTGATACTCAGCGCCAGGCCCATCCCCGGCAACGAAGTGCCAATCTCTAGGCTGCTGGACAAGGCGGCGCGGCTGGGGCTGGAGACCTCTACCGCTGACTTTGAGCCAGTGCACGTAACTGGCCACGCACAGATGGAAGACGCGGCGTTGATGATGGATCTGCTGAAACCCGAATATGTCATCCCCGCGCATGGCACTTATCGGCTGCTGCACGGCCACGCTAAATTGGCGCAGTCCAAGGGCTGGGCTGCGGACAAGACGCCCTTGCTGGAAGGCGGGCAATGCCTGCAATTGTTCAGTGATGGGGCCTCTATGCTGGCAGGGGCAGTCCCCGTTGGCAGGTGCTTTGTCTTGGACGGACTAGAGAGAAGGGTTGACGCACGGGTGGTTCACGACAGACTGATAATGCAGGAAGATGGCATAGTGGTGGCCACCATACAGATAAACAAACAGGGGAAAATGGTGGGCGAACCATCCATCCTCAGCCGCGGGTTCGTAATACTCAACGACGACGAGGCCTACAGCACTCTGCTAAAAGAGACGCTTCGCCAAACCTTCAGCGAGGCCCCGAATGAAGTGCAAAAGGATAGGGAATTACTGTCAGAGCTGCTGCGCCAATCCCTAAAGAGGATCATCAGGAAAACCACCCAAACCCGCCCCATCATCGTGTCGCTGGTATTGGATGCAAAATAGTGCCGAGTGGACGCGATATGGCATTAAAATAAGTCATGCGCCATGAAGGGGAAAAAACAACGGCGAAATTAGCTCCAAAGGCCAAAGCCATCATCAGCCACTTTCAGCCAAACCCATCGTTTCGTAAGAATGAAGATGCCATCGAGTTATGGAACCCGGATAAAGCTCCGACGTTCATAGACCTTTTTTGCGGCATAGGCGGTTTTCGCTTAGGGATGACCCAAGTAGGCTTTGAGTGCGTGTTTTCGTGCGACATCAACCCAGGTTGCCAAAAGACCTACCAAGCAAATTTTGGCGAAATGCCGCATGGCGACATAGCAAGCGTCAATGCCAACGACATCCCCAATTTTGACGTACTATGCGCCGGCTTCCCCTGCCAGCCATTTAGCATATCGGGAAAACAAAAGGGCTTCGCCGACACAAGGGGAACTCTTTTCTTTGAGATATGCCGCATCATAGAGGCAAAGCGGCCCAGCGTCGTCTTTCTGGAAAATGTGAAGCACCTAATACACCACGACGGCGGGCGCACGCTCGGGGTGATTCTTGAAAAGCTAAACGACTTGGGGTATTTGACAGAATGGCGGTTGCTAAACGCAAAAGACTTTGGCGTGCCGCAAAATAGAGAGAGAATCGTCATCATAGCCTCCGAAAAAGGCCTCTTCAATTTCAACTGGATGCCAAAGACAGAAAGCAAAAAATTGCTGAACTTTTTGGACAAGGATGGCCCATTCGAGTACCTTGACCCCAAGGAATACACCCTTATCGAAAACCCCATAACCCAAAAAGAATCAGGGCTATGCTTCGTGGGATACCGCAACAAGACTATCCGCAAGGTGGGTACGCGCCCCGGGACAGAGCATCTCTCTAGGGTGCATAAACAGCCCAACCGCATTTATTCTGCCATGGGCATGCACCCGACCCTGCCATCCCAAGAGACTTCTGGCCGCTATTGGGTGCTTATGCCCGACAACAGAGTGCGCAAACTGACCATTGACGAATGTTTTCGCATAATGGGCTTCCCTAGCGATTTTTTGCGCCCATCGTCCTTGGGGGAACAATATAGGCAAATAGGCAATTCAGTTTGTGTACCCATGATCGCTTCGGTCGCTGATGCAATTAAGCGGCAGGTTTTTGTGAACGAAGAAAATAGTTTTAATGGCTCACTTGAGCTTGTTGCGCCAGCTTGTAATTGACAGTTGAGCTTCTTGCAAAACTCTCTTTCCTCTCATCGAAGCCATCTCCATGTATCCGCCCCTACGCAGGGCAGTAAGCGAAGCGAGGACTAGGGGTCTGGGGAGTAGCGAGGGGGGGGGCCGCTCGCTACTCTCCAGGCCCCCGATGACTCCGATGAGCGTGCGGGTAGTTTCGCAAGTGCCTCAATTCAAACTAGTCGCGGCCACTTTTTCTTTTGTGAAAAATTCCAGCGTGTCGCCTTCGGCTAAGGCATCGAAGCCATCAAGCTGGATGCCGCACTCAAAGCCAGTCTTTACTTCTGAAACATCATCCTTGAAGCGCCTTAGAGCCTTTATGTTGCCCTCGAAGATCACTTCTGCGCCCCTCTTGGCCCTCACCAAGTGGGAACGCTTGACAGATCCATCTTGGATTCGGCAGCCAGCAATCACTGATTTTTGCACCTTGAATAACTGCAAAATTTCTGCATGACCCTGCACCACTTCCTTTTCTGTAGCGTCCAGCAGGCCGACCATGGCGTTGGTGATTTCTTCGGTCACTTTGTAGATGATCGTGTGGTTGCGGATGTCAACGCCGCCCTCTCTGGCCAAATCCTCCGCCTCGCGCTCGGCGGCCACGTTAAAGGCGATGATTGTGGCATCGGAGGCCTCTGCCAGCAAGATGTCATTTTTGTTGACGGTGCCTGCTGCAGAGTGGATTATCCTTGTGCGGACTTTATCGGTGCTAAGGCGCTCCAAGCTGCCCAAAAGCGACTCCACCGAGCCGTGGTTGTCCGCCTTGACGATGAGCGGCAGTTCCTTGATTTGGCCCTCTTTGAGCGTGCTGAACAGACTTTCGAGCGTGACGCGTTGCTTGGCCTGCGCTGCGGCCTTGGCCTTTTCCTGCCTAAAGGTTACTATGGAGCGGCCCTTGGACTCATTCTCCACAACCTGGAAGTTGTCCCCAGAAACGGGTACCGACTCGAAGCCCAGAATCTGCACGGCCATGGATGGGGTAGCTTCGGCTATGCGTTCGCCCCTGTCGTCAAACATGGCCCGCACACGGCCCATCGTGGCACCAGCGACAAAGATGTCACCAGCCTTTAGCGTGCCTTGCTGCACAAGCACTGTTGCCACGGCTCCGCGCCCTCGGTCTAGCTTGGCCTCCAGTATGCTTCCGGCGGCGGGACAGCTATAGACTGCCCGCAAGTCCTTTAGGTCGGCAACAAGCAAAATGGTTTCCAATAGCTCGTCTAGTCCAGTTTTGGCCTTTGCGGACACATTGACGCTGGGTACATCCCCGCCATACGTTTCGACCTGCACTCCGTGGTGCATGAGCATCTGCATCACTTTGTCGGGATCTGCCCCGGGCTTATCAACCTTGTTGATGGCGACAATCATCGGCACTTCCGCCGCCTTGGTGTGGCTGATGGCTTCAATCGTCTGCGGCATCACGCCATCATCTGCGGCAACGACCAGCACCACTATGTCGGTGACTTTTGCCCCCCTGGCGCGCATCTTCGTGAAAGCCTCGTGGCCAGGCGTGTCAATGAAGGCTATGTACCTGTCTTTGCCCTCTTGGTCTTTTATGTCCACCCTGTATGCGCCTATGGCTTGGGTTATCCCGCCCGCTTCGCCCTCGGCCACGCGGGATTTTCTTATCGCGTCCAAAAGTGAGGTTTTTCCGTGGTCAACGTGCCCCATGATGGTGACCACTGGCGGGCGCGGGAGTTTTTCGCCAAGTTCCGCGCTGGTGTTTTCTTCTTGCATTATCTGCAAATCTTCTTCAAAAGAGACTATGTCAGCCATGTACCCAAATTCGCGCGCCAGCTCTTTGGCAAGCTCTGTGTCCAGCGGCTGATTGATGGTGGCGAATATGCCCCTGTGCAGCAGCTTTGCGACAACATCTTTGGCGGGGCGGTTGCATTTTTCTGCAAGCTCTTTGACGGTGACGCCCTCGGAGAGCATCACTATGCCTATTTCGTCTTCAATGTATTCTATCGCGATTTGCTGGGCCCTAGACCTTGGCTGTCTGAGCTTTTGTTCCAGTGCCTCGTTCTCTTGGTCCATCCGCGAATGTTTTTCGCCTTTTTTCTTGCCCGTGAAGTGACCTCCGCGCCCTGGCCCCTTGGCCATGTTGGGGTCTGGGGGGGGAAGAGTGCCAAGGTTGGGCCCACGGCCGATGCCGCCTCCTGGGCGGGCAGACCCAAGCCCCGGACGCGAGCCTGGCATGCCGGGGCGCTGGGCAGAGCCGCCAGTCCGCATAGACCCGCCTGTGCGGCCCCCTTTGTCCCCAGGGCGCTTGGCCTGGCCTGGTTTGCCTGTTTGGCGGTTATCGCCGGATTGCTTTGCCTGGGGCTGGGGCAATGTTATGTACCGGGCCGGTTCTTGGCGCTTGGGCGCAGCCACTGGCTCGTCCGCCATCTTGATCTTGGTGAACCCCTGCTCCGTCTGCAGTTGGTAAATGCTTGGGGGGATGTAGGGACGCTTGGAGGGCGGAGCCTGCTGGCCTTGCGTCTCGTGCCTCATCACTTCGCCTTTGCCAGTGTTTGTGGCCATTGGCAAAACAGTCTTTGCTTGCCGCGGATCCCCTGAGCGGTGGACTTTTTGTGGACGCTGCCCGTGCGGTGAGCCCTGCCCCTTTCTCTGGATTATCGGCTTGCCCGCATCTGGCTTTGCGGGTTCTGGCGATTCTGGCTTGGATCTTTGGCCAACGGGCTGCGGCAGCTGGATAAAACGCGCCTGCTCCTGCGGTTTTGGGGCGGTTGGCTGGGTGGGAGAGATCCGTAGTTTTGAAAAACCTTCGTTGGCAGGAGCTGTTGTGATTGGCGGAAGTATCGCCCTAGGCGATGCAGATGCGGGCATTTGTGCTGATTTCTCCGATCCTGCAGTTATTGGTTCTGGGCTTTCTGCTGGCTTTGCGTCTCGCGTATCCTGCGGCTCTGGCGCGACTGCGGGGGGCGCCGGGGGTGCTTCTGGCGGCTCTTGTTTTTTGACGAGTACTGGAATGGGATGCGGCGCGGGCGTGGGTTCTACGACCACATGGGCGGTGGGAGTTCCCTTTACCACCTTCACTGGAGCAGTTGGGCGATGGATAGCCAGCGGCTTTGCCTCATCAACCCCTTTGGCCTTTGCCTCAAAATGCCTGCGGAGCATGGCGACTTGGTCTGGCGTGAGATTCGAACTATGGCTCTTGCCCTTTATCCCTAGGCGCTTTTCGAGAACTTCGAGGATAGAGTTGTTGCTCTCTCCTATCTCTTTGGCAAATTGGTTTATCCGCAGCATGTTAGGTGGGGCCCTCTAGCTTTTGGGTTGTGAATAAGAAAAACCCATACTCCTTATTCTTATTGTCAACCATCAAACCTTTCTTGAACAGTGTCAATTAAACGGAAAGCCAATTCTTCGTTCATGCCTTCCACCCCGTTCACCAATTGCTCGGCAGTTGCATTGTACAGGGATTTTGCGTCTGGGAACCCGGCGGCGGCTAGGCTTGCGGCAATTTCGGGGGTCAGCCCATCTACCCCGCCAAGCTCGTCTAGGACAGTGGTACTGGGTTCTGGGGATCCACCCTCTACTTGTTCTGGCTCCGGCAATGCATCTTCCAAAGCCGCTTTCGCTTCTTGGCGTTTTTCTTCATTGCTGCGAACGTCAATGCTCCAGCCGGTCAATTTGGCTGCCAAACGGACATTCTGCCCTTTCTTGCCTATGGCGACCGATAGCTGGTCGTCCTCGACAAGCACTTCGACCCTGCGTCTTTCCGGGTCTGTGACTGTCACCCTGATCGTTCTAGCGGGATTTAGGGCATTGGCTATATATTTTGTCGGGTCTTCATCGTAGCGAACGATGTCTATTTTTTCATTTTTCAGCTCGCGAATAATGGCCTGTACGCGGCTGCCCTTCAGTCCCACGCAGGCTCCAACGGGATCAACGTCTGGATCAACGCTGTGGACAGACACCTTGGCCCTGTCCCCTGCCTCGCGCACACAGCTCTTGATGACAACTGTGCCATCGTGGATTTCTGGCACCTCGCTATCAAAAAGGTTTACCAAGAGCCTTGGGTCTGTCCTGCTGACCTGTATCTGGGGGTCTTTGGAACTCTTATCTACTTGGGAAATAACGACCTTGAGGCGCTGGCCCTTGTCAAAGCGATCCCCGCGCAGGCCCTCCGAGCGCCTCAGCATGGCCTCTACGCGATCAATTTCCATCACTATCGAATTTTTCTCAAAGCGCTTTACCTCAGCGACAACTATCTCGCCAAGGCGGTTCACAAATTCGGTGTATATTCGATCCCTTTCGGCTTCGCGAACTTTTTGGACTAGAACCTGCTTGGCAGCCTGGGCGGCGATGCGCCCCAACTGGGTTGTGTCCTGCGGAAGCCACAGCGTATCACCTTCGGAAGCGTCCGGGTTGAGGGCCTGGGCTTCCTCTAAGCTAATTTCCAAATCCTCTTCTTCAACGTCCAAGACAACGGTTTTTAGGGCATAGACGTGAAACTCGCCCGTGTCCCTATCCATCTGGGCCTGGAAATCTCCAAAAAAATCTTGGCTGTGAAAATATTTTTCCGCAGCTTTTACAAGCGACTCTTCGACAGCCCCGAAAACTTCTTCCTCCGGGATGCCCTTTTCTGCGGCTATCAGCTTGACGCTGTCAAAAAATGTGTTGCTAACGAGGGCCATCTATGCCTCCTTGGCAGCGCTTTTCTCTGCGCCGACCAGCTCGTCCACCATGTGTGGAGTGTGTTTTGGTTTGGGCGCCTTTTCTTCGTCAAAAGGAGCCAGGTTTGCTTTTTGGATAAGCTCCAACGGAACGCTCTTCAATGCCCCGTCTTCTTCCAATGTCACGGCAGAGGCGGAGACGTTGTTGATCCATCCCTTGAAGCTCTTTTGTCCATTTATAGGTTGGAGCGTTTTGACTTTGCACAGTCTGCCCAAAAAGCGCTGAAAATGCCTTGCGGCCGCCAGAGGGCGCTCCATGCCAGGGCTGCTGACTTCTATTCCGTATGTTTCCCTAAAGCTGGGAAATTCTACGTCCAGCCAAGGCAATAGGCCCTCGTGCAAAGCCGCGCAGTCATCCAGAGTGATGGGCTGGCTGTGGTCTAAATGGTCAATGTAGAGCCTGAGTACCTCACCTTGGCCGCTTTTCGCAGGCTCCAGCAGCACGAGCTCAAAGCCCAGCAGTGAAAGCTGGCTTTCGATGGGGCCGCTGATTTTTTTAAGATCCATGCAAGTCCAAAAAGATAAAAAAAAACGGGGCGAGCCCGTTTGTCCGACACCTGCGCCGCATCACAAAAGGACCGCACCGCAGCGCTTGGGGCCTTCACAATATTCCATCCCCAAACCGGGTGCGCTAACTAAATAATACACATAATGACTATTCGGCGCAACGGATTTTTTGCCAAGCTACCTTCAACCGGCGTCCATCGAAATCTCTTCCCAATTATCCACACGGCCATCGGAGCCATTCTCCACGTATCAGCCACTACATTGGCACGGCTTCGATGGGCTAGCGGATGCATGGCACTGGCTTCAAGGTAAGCAATACACACGGCAACAGAGCTCCGTTCAGCACTCAACGCTAAATCCGCAATTAAAAAATCATCGCCGCAAAGCGGCATCAACACTTACCCTAGCCCCTAGCCTACCATCCATTCACCTGCCTAAATGCTTCATATAAGACGATGGCGGCGGCTTGGGCTTGGTTCAGGCTCCTCTGAAAGTCGCCTGGCATTGGGATTTTGATCAGGCTGTCTTTGTGGCTCTGCAAAATATCATCGGGCAGGCCCTTTGTCTCGCACCCCAGCACAAAGCCGTCCCCCGGCTCATATCTCACTTGGGTGTATAACTGGCTGGCCTTGGTGGTGGCCAGCCAAAGGCGTCCAGCCGGGCGCTTATCCAAAAAATCATCCCAATCCGCGTAGTGCGCTGGCGCAAGTTTTTCCCAATAGTCCAGCCCCGCCCGCCGCAAGTAGTAATCGGTCACTTCAAAGCCGAGCGGGTGGATCAGGTGCAATTCGCATCCAGTGCAGACACACAGCCGACCGATGCTGCCAGTGTTTTGAGGAATTTCTGGCTGGTGCAGAATGACGTGGAACAAGCCCCCTCCGAGTACTGCATTGTATATCGAGTTTCATGCAAAGCCTCTCATTTTTGAGCTGTGAGGCTAAATATCTCACATACACGAGGGGCGCAGCCTGACAACTTGGTTCGCTTTGCGCCGTAGCATGACCCAGCATTCCGCTGCGCGGCAGTCCTGATGCTGGCTACGCCGCGTTGATCCTGATAGCCGATTGGGTACGCAGCGCGGTCATGCTCTGCTTGAATTTCCTAAAAGGGCGGAAACCCTAAGAGGTGCGGCAGAATGTAGTGAGCCGCGATGCGATGAGCGGATTTGGGTGCTTTGCTAGGCTCCCTATTTCGGCCTGTTGCGTTTTGTGCCGGGGCGTGGAAAAACTTCCCGGATGCTAACTGGGGGTAGCTCAGGTCCGCCGCGCATGCGCGACGACCCCTCGCA
>JAITFL010000015.1 GCA_031281385.1 Holophagales bacterium | reverse complement strand
TCGACTTTGATCCAAGGGTTGTCTAGGGCCTCTCTGGCCAGCCTTGCCACGCGCAGGGTCTCTTCCCTAGTGAAGCATCCGGCGGTGTTGGGCAGCAGGTGGATTTCCTTTGGGATCCAGTTCAGGATGTTGTCCTCGCCGCTGGCACCAAGGTCAAAGCGCCTGACGGCGAGCGTGACCATTTCGGACTTAGCGGCTAGGTAGGCAGCCTTCATAGTCGCAAAGTCCTTGTACTTGCCTGTGCCGAGGACAAGGCGGTTAGAAAACTGCTTTCCTGCAATGATAAGTGGAGCGGTCATGTTTTACCTCTCAATTGAGATTCTTGCGAAACTCGCGGCATGTCTGTTCCCGCGCTGATTCCATTGATTGGAACCGCTTATTTTTAGAACGCAATTCGGTATCGGTGATTCCTTGTTGGGGAGCATTGCTCGTTCTGGAGTTCATTCCAGTCCTAGCTCCGGCTGCACTGGCTTCGATGGCTGGGCGGCCTTTTCTGCTTCTGGGGCCGCAGTTTCTTGGCCAGAGGCCGAGTCGAGATCCTCTTCTTCGTCCAGAGCTTGGGCGGCTGCGTCTATCTTTGCTATGGCCACCACTTTGTCCTGGTCGCTGGCCAAGTTGAGCAGGCGGACGCCTTGGGCGGCCCTGCCCGTCTTTCTCACTTCGTCTATGGCGAACCTGATGACCATGCCCTCTTGGCTTATCAGCAGACAGCCTTCGCCAGGCTTGACCAATACTGAGCCAGTGACTAAGCCGTTGCGGACACCTGCGCGGATATTTATTACGCCCGTGCCCCCCCTGCTCTGAAGACGATAGTCTTGCAACAGGCTTCTCTTGCCGTAACCCTTTTCGGTGACGGTGAGCAACATGCCGTATTCGGCGGTGGCCTCGTCTGCCTCTTGGCCCTCCGGCAGGTCGGGCAGCGGGTCAATCACTTCCATGTCAACTATCTTGTCGCCAGCCCCCAGCTTCATGCCGCGCACTCCCGTCGCGGTGCGCCCCATGGTGCGGACGCCATCTTCGGGGAAGCGGATGGCCTTGCCGTGGGCGCTGACGAGAACGCACTGCTGCTGGCCCGTCGAGGTCGCCACTGCAACGAGGCTGTTGTCGGGGTCAATGTTGAGCGCGATGATGCCATTGGATCTGATGTTTGAGTATGCGGCTAGGCTGGTCTTTTTGACTGTGCCATCTGCGGTGGCAAAGACTAGGTTATGGTGCTCGGGGAACTCCCTTAGCGCCATAAGGGTGACCACGCGCTCGGAATCCTTTAGGCTGACTAGGTTCTTTATGTGCTTGCCTCGGTTGGCCGCGCCCGACTCTGGTATGTCATAGACCTTGATAGCATAGACGTAGCCTCTGTCGGTAAAGACCATCAGTGTGTCGTGCGCCTTGGTGAGGAAAAGCTGCTCTACAAAATCCTCGTCCTTTGTCTTCATGCCCAGCTTGCCCTTGCCGCCGCGCTTCTGGCGGCGGTAGGCGGACAGCTCGGTGCGCTTGATGTAGCCTGCCTTGGAGAGCGTGACTACCATTGGGTCGTCGGGTACCACGTCCTCCATTTTTATTTCGCCGCTGATGCCGACTATCTCTGTCCTCCTGGGGTTGCCGAACTGTTCTGCCATGCTTTGTATCTCTCCGCGTATGACGGACATCAGCAAAGCATCATCGCTGAGTATGGCCTTTAGGCGCGCTATCTCTGCCTCTATCGCAGCCAGCTCTTCCAAAATTTTTTCCCGCTCCAGCCCCGTCAGGCGCTGCAGGCGCATGTCCAAGATGGCCGCAGCCTGTTTGTCGCTAAGGCCGAATTTGGACGTAAGCCCCGACTTGGCGTCCTCTGGCGTCTTTGAGGCGCGTATCAGCTTGATCACTGCATCCAAGTTGTCGAGGGCTATCTTGAGGCCCAACAGTATGTGGTGGCGCTCCTCTGCCTTTCGCAGCTGGAACATCGTCCGCCTTGTGACCACCTCGCGGCGGAAGCCCAAAAATTCGGACAGTACCTCTTTTAACGTGCATATTCTGGGCTGCCCATTGACGATGCAGAGCATGGTTATTGAAAAGCTGTTCTGCAGTTGCGTCTGGTGGAATAGCTGGTTCAGCACTATGTCGGACGGTTCATTTTTTTTCAGCTCCACTACTAGGCGCATGCCCTCGCGGTCGCTTTCGTCCCGCAGGTCTGCGATGCCTTCCAACTTCTTTTCGCTCACTAGGTCGGCGATTTTTTCTGTCAGGTTCGCCTTGTTCACTTGGTAGGGCAACTCGGTGAACACTAGCTGCTCGACTTCGCCCTTGTTTTTTACCCTGACAGTTTCTATGTGGGACTTGGCGCGGACGAGGCACCTTCCGCGGCCTGTCCGGTATGCGTCCATGACTCCTTCGGTGCCAAGCATGAGGCCGCCACCCGGAAAGTCGGGCCCATGTATGTGGGACATCAGGCCGGATAGCTCGACATCCGGGTTATCTATGAGCGCGATCAGCGCATCGCAGCACTCTTTGAGGTTGTGCGGGGGAATGGAAGTAGCCATCCCAACGGCAATGCCTTGGCTGCCGTTGATCAGCAAATTGGGTACTCTGACGGGCAGGGCTAGAGGCTCCAATAGGCTGTCATCGTAGTTGGGGCCAAAGTCAACGGTGTCCTGCTCTATATCCTCCATCATGGCGGAGCCGATGCGGCTCAGGCGGGCCTCTGTGTAACGCATGGCCGCAGGGCTGTCGCCATCCACCGAGCCAAAGTTCCCTTGGCCATCTACAAGGACGTGTCGCATAGAGAAGGGCTGCGCCATCCTCACCATGGTGTCGTAGATAGCCGCGTCGCCGTGCGGGTGGTATTTACCCATCACCTCGCCAACGGTGCGGGCAGATTTTTTGTAGGCCCTGTTCCAGTCGTTGCCCGTTTCCTTCATTGCGTACAGTACGCGGCGGTGCACAGGCTTGAGGCCGTCCCTCACATCGGGGAGCGCTCGCCCGACGATGACGCTCATTGCGTAGTCCAAGTAGGACTTCCGCATTTCCTTTTCTATCTCAATTGGTTCTATTCGCTGGGGTTTTGGTGCTTGTTCCACGTGGAACCTCAAACTTTGTTACACATCAATGTTTTCCGCCAAAAGGGCATTGTCTTCAATGAACCGTCGCCTTGGTTCCACTGCATCGCCCATCAACACGGTAAAAATTTCATCGGCCTCTACTGCATCATCCACGCGCACTTGGAGCAGCGTCCGGCGGCTGGGATCCATGGTGGTCTCCCAAAGCTGCTCGGGGTTCATCTCGCCCAGCCCCTTGTACCTCTGGATGGACACGCCGCGCTTGCCTTCCTCCAAGACTGCGGCCAGCATGTCTTCTGGATGGGTGAATGTCATCTCTTTTGCCGTCATCTTGGGTGCTTCCTCGTCGCCTTCTTCCTGTTGGACGGCCTTTTTTGAGGCCGAGCGCGACAGAGTCAGCTCGCCGCCATAAAATGGGGCCAGCTCTTTGCGGAGCGCCGCCAGCCGTCGAAATTCGCCCCAGTGCGCGACAGAAGAATCAATCCGAAGGGTTATGGGGCGGGACAGGTGCACTCTTACCAGCCTTATGGCATGAGAAGCGGGGACTGTGCCATTTTCATCCGAAACTTCTTCTGTGCTTTCAACGACGCATGTACCCATGCCGCGCTCTGTCAGGTACCCAGCCAGCGCATCTGCGGATTCTCTGGACTTGAAGCACCTTGGCTCCAAAAAGCCATCGGCCAGCAGCGCATCGGTCAGTTCTTTGGCGTAGCCACGGCGTTCTAGCTTGCTGTAGAGATGTTTAACTTCGCCCAGCTTTTTTAGCTTGGTCACTAACGCGCTGCCTGTTACTTTTTGTTTGTCGGGCAGGACAAGGTTCCAGCCGTCCAAGGCCCGACCGAAGAGGAACTCTTCCAAGCTGCGCTCGTCCTTGAGGTATTGCTCTTGCTTGCCCTTTTTGACCTTGTACAGAGGCGGCTGGGCGATGTACACGTTGCCCCTAAGCACCAGCTCGGTCGCCTGCCTATAGAAGAACGTGAGGAGCAGGGTACGTATGTGGCTGCCGTCCACATCGGCGTCTGTCATCAGCACTATCTTGTGGTAGCGCAGGTTCTCTATTTTGAAGTCGTCAGGGCCTATGCTAGTCCCCAGCGCCTGAATGAGAAGGCGCAGCTCGCCTTGGCCCAGGATTTTGTCGAACCGCGCCTTTTCGACGTTGAGGACTTTGCCCTTGAGGGGCAGGATCGCCTGTGTCCTTCTGTCGCGGCCCTGTTTGGCCGAACCTCCGGCGGAATCTCCCTCCACCAAAAAAATTTCTGAAAGCGCGGGATCTTTTTCTTGGCAGTCTGCCAATTTTCCAGGCAGGCCGGCGGACTCCAGCGCACCTTTCCGCCTAGTCAGCTCCCTGGCCCTCCTGGCCGCCTCCCTAGCCCTGGCCGCCTCTATCGCCTTTTCGAGTATGATCTTTGCTTCCCTTGGGTTTTCCTCGAAAAAATTGTTGAGGCGCTCATAGACCACCGTCTGGGTGATGCCCTTTACTTCGGAGGACACCAGCTTGTCTTTTGTCTGGCTGCTGAACTTGGGGTCGGGCACCTTTACGGAGATGACCACCGTCAGGCCCTCCCTCACGTCCTCGCCGGAAAGCGTTACCTTGTGCGACTTGAGCAAATTGTTTTTTTCGGCGTACTGGTTGATCATCCGCGTCATGGCAGCGCGGAAGCCTTCTAGGTGGGCCCCGCCGTCCCTGTTGCGGATATTGTTGGTGAAACAATACAGCGTTTCTTGGTAGCTGTCGTTCCACTGCAGGCTTACTTCTACCCCAACATCCTGCCTGGTGTCCTCGATGTGTATGGGCGGTTTGTGGAGGGCGGTCTTGTTGCGGTTCAGGTGCTCCACAAAGGCGTCTATGCCGCCAGAGCTAAGAAAATCGTTGCTTTCGCCGCTGCGCTCATCGTTTATTACGATGTGGACTCCCTTGTTGAGGAAGCTGAGCTCGCGCAGGCGCTGGGTGAGCACATCGAAGTTGAACTCCAGCTTGTCGTTGAAAATTTCATGGTCTGGCAAAAACTTTACCCTGGTGCCGCGCTTGGTGGTTGGCCCAACGACAGCCAGCGGCGCGTCAGCCTTGCCCCGGGTAAAGGATACGAAGTGTTCTTGGCCGTCTCGCCAGATGGTCAGCCACAATTTCTCAGAAAGCGCATTGACGCAGGAAACGCCGACACCGTGCAGGCCGCCGGAGATTTTGTATGAATTGTCATCGAACTTGCCGCCTGCGTGCAAAACGGTCATTATCACTTCGGCCGCGCTGCGCCCCTCTTCTTTGTGGATGTCCGTTGGGATGCCGCGGCCGTTGTCATCCACGGAACACGTCCCGTCGCTGTGCAGGGTGACGTCAACCCTTGTGCAGTGGCCCGCCAATGCCTCGTCAATGGCGTTGTCCACGACCTCGAAGACCATGTGGTGGAGTCCGCTGCCATCGTCTGTGTCGCCGATGTACATGCCTGGACGCTTACGCACGGCCTCTAGATCTTTTAATACTGTAATGTTGTCGGCTGTGTAATCGGTGGGCTGTGCTGGCTCGTTATTGGCTGTTGCTTTAGACATCAATTCTCGCAAATCGTACTTGGGTCTTCATGGGTCTATTTGGGACTTCTCTGGTCTCTAAAGTTTGACTGGCATGAGGATGTATTTGAATGACAAGTCTTTGAGGCTTGGGCTTGTGAAAACTCCAGATGCGACATCGTCCTTGTAGTGGTATTCGACTTCCTCGCCTTGGATCCTATCTAGCAGCTCTATCAGGTAGTCAATGTTGAACGCCAGTTCCAAGGGCTTGTCGTCTTGGTCTGGGCCGCTGTAGTTCAGCGTGGCTTGGTTGATTCCTTCGTCTGGATGCTGAATTTGGACTTTGAGGGTGGGATATTCAAAGACAAGGCGCACATTCTTGTTGTAGTCGTCTTTCTTTAGACCAACGAACCGCAACCTCTTGCTAAACTCTTCCCTGTCAACCACCACTTTTAGTGGCAGGGCGCTCGGCGAGCTGGGCAAGACCTTTTCGTAGCCTGGATAGTTGGCGGTGACCCTTCTAGTGCTGAATTTGAGGTTCTGCTGGCTCAAAAATAGAGTGCGGTCATCCCACGAAAGCTCGATTGCGCTGTCATCATCGAACGCTCCGGCAACTAAGTCCATGGAACGCTTTGGCACTATTATCCTTGCTTCGCTGTCTAGGCCCGTTGCCAAAGTGAGTTCCACTACCGCCAGCCTAAAGCCATCTGTTGAAACTATCCTGACAAAATCTTTGGCAAGGTGCAGGAGGACACCCGACAGAGCTGGCTTTGTCGCGTCCTTGCTTATGGCCAGTCCACCAAGCATCAGTGCTTTTTTGAATAGCGCCGTTGGCACCTCTACGACTTTGTAAGAGGAATCCGCTTTTGGCAATTCGGGGAAGCCTTCGGAATTTTGCACATTGTGTTCGGAATTGAACCCCTTGGCCCTAAGCCACATGCGGTTTCCATCGTTGGGCCAATCTAGAGTAAGGATGCCTTCTGGATACACCTTCACGGTTTCAACCAATTTTTTGCCTGGCACGGCCACCTGCTTTGAACCCGAACTTTCCACAGGGAGCTTGGCTTCAAAGGCCAGCTCTGTGTCGGTAGCCTTTACGGTCATCTCTTGGTCGGATATGTCCATGACGATGTGCTGCAAAATCGGTAGCGTCACACGCTTTTCGAGGGCATGCCTTAGCACCCCCAGCACTCTGTCTAATCTCTCTTTTGAAACCTGTACTTGAAAATTCATATTTCACCTTGATGATGATAATAGGGCAAAGATGCTGTGCAAAAATGTCTCAGCACTTTATTTTACCTAGAAAACGGAAACAAGTATAGCCTGTGGAAAAGCCGCTGACTGCTGTTGAAAAGTCATTCGCGGGATGGGTTGCCATGGATATCCACACAACATAGGCCGCTGTCCACACAAAAATGTGCAAATCTTTTCGTTCCATGATTTTTCAGCCTATTCCATTCAGGAGTCCTTGAATTTCTCTGTGGAAATCCGAATCCCTCTGCATCCGCTTTTTTACGGAATCAATGGCGTTCATGACGGTGCTGTGGTGCATATTGTTAAAGACCCTGCCTATTTCTGCATAGGATGCCGTTGTCAGCTCCCTGGCTAAATACATCGCTATTTGCCTTGGCAGCAGTATTTCTTTTTGCCTAGACTTTTTCTTCGTCAGGTCGCTTAAGGATAGCTTGTTGTGATCGGCAACGGCTTCGCAAATTTTTTCAATGGAGACTGATGCCGTTGGCTCGTTTCCCGTTGCCCCCCTGTAGGCTTCCTGCGCGACTGCCAAGGATACACCCGTTCCCAAGAAATCGGCTTGGAACAGGGTGCGCTTCAAGAGTCCCTGAAGCTCTCTAACGCTGCCCTTTGCCTTATTTGCGATGAAGGTGAGTACGTCCTCTGGCACAGGCGGATAGCCGCATAGTGAAGGGTCTTCCAGCTTTTTCTTTAGAATGGCTATCCTAGTTTCAAATTCAGGTGGATGGACATCAACGGTCAGGCCGCCTTTGCACCTAGTCAGCAGCCGCTGGTGGAGTCCCTCAAGCTGGTTGGGAGACCTGTCGGACGTGATAACTATTTGCTTTCCGTGCTGGAGCATGTAGTCAAAGATGTAAAAAATTTCTTCCTGTGTGCGCGCCATGGTTGGCGTTAGCGTCTGTATGTCATCAAAGAGCAAGAGATTCTTGGATTGGTATTTCTGCCTGAGAGGCTCGGTGTTGTTGGCTTTGATGGCACCTGTGAGTTCGTGTAGGAATGTTTCCACTTTTAGGTAAGCCATTTGAATGTGCGGATGCTTGGCAACAAGGCCCTTTCCGATGCCTATCATCAAGTGCGTTTTCCCGAGGCCGCTGCCACCATAGACGAACAGCAAATTTGTGTCATAAGAGAGATTGGTGCGCCCATAGTTTTCGATGATGCTTACAGCTGCAGAGAAGGCCATGTTGCTGTTTGGCCCCACAACAAAATTTTCGAGGGTGTACGACTCGAAACCTTTTGGCAGTGAATATGACTCGCTCGATGGAGATGGCGGAGTTTGAAAAATCACGGGCTTTTCGGCCACGTCTTCCTTTGGTTTGGCACCGCCAGTTGAAAACGTCAGCTTCAAATTCGGCAAATCCATGAGGGCCAGCGCGTCATAGAACTCGTCAGCCATTTGCTCCTCAAGCCACAGCTTGGTAGAGAGGTCGGGCGTCTGGATCCACAGTGCATCGCCATCGAAAGCGATGGGCTTGCATGGCAGCACCCAGTCCCTGAAGGGCCTGTCCGGAAGCCGTCGGGCCAAGTCTTGGCACAAACGCCCCCAAATATCCTGAGCTGTGTGGAGTGTCATGGTTCTAAGGGAATGGGAATCTAGGTTTTTTCTAAGTGTTCTTGGGCATCATCGGAATAGCCCCGCTTCCGCCCCCCGCGTTTGTCACTTTGGCCAGCGAAAGCCCAGTGCGCGGAAACTAATAGTATCACCTAGCTTGGCCCGGTTTGCAATCTTAGCTTTTTGCAAGTAGCAAGCAAAGGGCAAAAAGAATTTGGTGCCAGAAAATGCAATTTTTTTTGATGAAAAATGTGCTATTCTAGAGTAGAATCACAGATTCGCCCCCGCCCCAAAAGCGGCGGCTGAAAGGATCAAGCAATGAAGCGCACATTCCAGCCAAACAATCGCCGCCGAGCCAAGACCCACGGCTTTTTGACCCGCATGAAAACAAAGAATGGCCGACTGGTGCTAAAAAGGCGCCGCGCAAAAGGTCGGCACGTCCTTGCGCT
>JAITFL010000074.1 GCA_031281385.1 Holophagales bacterium | reverse complement strand
GGATTTCTCAGCTTTGCGGCTTCTTGGGGATTGGAGATAAAGGCAACTTCCACAAGCACGGCTGGCATGGCCGCCGTCCGTAGGACGGCGAATGGGGCCTGTTTTACTCCCCTCTCCTTTATTCCCGCTAGGCGGTTGAGTTCGGCCTGTATGCAGACAGCCAAGCACTCCGATTCGTGGAGAAAGGCCGCTTGGGCCATGTCTTCCAAAATCGCCGCCAAATAGTCGGGTTCTTCGCCTAATCTTTCTGGCTCATTGTCGGCGTCGGCCAAGTCCTGCATGTCTTTGTCAACAGGCCCAAGGCTCATAAAATATACTTCGCTGCCCTTTGCGTTCTTGCTGGTGCATGCGTTCAAATGGATGCTGACAAAAACGTCCGCGCCCTCGTCATTTGCCGCCATGGCCCTATCCAAAAGGGGTACCATAGTGTCTGCTGTGCGGGTGTAGCCTACCTCGAACCCCTTGCTTTTTAGTCGCTCGCCCACCAGCTTTGCCAGGGCCAGCACCACATTTTTTTCCATGAGCCTTGGCAGTGGCTTTTGGCTCTTTTTTGGCGCAGTCTCTTTTGGGCCCAGCGCCCCAAGGTGTTCTCCGCCGTGCCCTGGGTCTAGCATTACCCTTATTGGCCGGGGCGGGTCAGCGGCGTGCGCCATGCTGGCCGCCAGCAATAGGACAGCGGCGCCTCGCATAATGCCAGAAAAAAGACACATAATAGTGACAACTGCAAAGAATATACCGATCCCATCGCCTTGGTATAATGATTAACAACCATTGCGAGGTCTGCCGCATGAAGGCTTTTTTATTATCGCTCTCTCTGATCGCCGTTTTTGCCATACCCCACTTTGCCCAGTCGTCCACGGCTCCTTGGGCCTGGTTCCTGAAGCCAAATGAAAGCGCTCTTTTGATTTATTTTGGCATAGAGGGTGACGAGGCCCTGCGCGAGATCAGGAGTTCCCTGCACAGCGTCGAACTCGCCCCCATGAACTTGCGCTTGGTGACGCAAGGCCCAGCCCCCACAGAATATGGCTCTACCGATGTATTTAGGCACGAGCTGAGGCTAAAGCCTGGCAGTGTCTGGGCCCTTGCCAACCGAAAGGGCATTTTGCTGGCCCAGGGCGAGGCGGCGCCAAGCATCCAGACGCTGGCCAAGGTGCTGGAAGAAGACAAAATCTCCAGTCCCATCAAGGTGATCAAGGATTTTATAAAATCCAACCCAGACCATCTCGACGCCAAGTCCGAATTGCTTTTGCTATTGAGAAAATATGCAATCGCGAGAACAATAGACGTTCTGGAATTGAGTGTTAAGATTGATGAAGTTCTTCCTATGGACATAAATGCCCACTCAGAGCTTCATTATAAATTACTTTCGCAACGGGCAAAGTTCGATTTTGCGCCATTTCAAGGGAAGCAGCTCGAAGATGGAGACGACACGGAAATCTGGGGCGAATATGCCAGAGAAGTCGAATATCTTTTCAGGACAGGCGAATGGCGGCTGACGTTTTTAAAAAACTACTACGGGAATGTCCCTGCCGAAATATGCAGCCCCAAGATGAAATCGCTTTACAGGCGCCTATTGCCGCAGGTGGAGCAGGCCCTGCGCGAAAGGCCGTCAACATACCTATCGGATGATGACCACTGGCAAACATACGTGTGGATGAGGAGCATCGCAGGGGCCGACGGCTCCATCAAATCGGTGCTGGATTCGATGGTGCCAGTCCCAACAAAGAAAACCGACTGGCCGCCCGAATCCGTTTTTAGTCTATTTGAGCAGGAAGCAAGAGAGCAGGGCAGGTGGGGGAACTATGCGGAAGTGCTGTGGGGCAAGCTCGATGAAGTCATATATGACCAAATTAATTACGCAATGAGGAACAACGAGCGAAGGAATAGTGACTTTTTCTCGAGGTTTCTAGGGGATTTTTTGCTGGTTCAGAGGGACATCATTGATCCACTCATGGAATCCCTGATAAAGGTATCGCGCATCGAAGACGCAGAAAAAGTCATTATGTCCTTTGCAAGGTTGCCCCGCTTCCGCGACTTGCCAAAACATGCGGCCGAGATAGCCGAAAAATACGGCAGGGCAGACCTGGCCTCTCGCTGGGCAAACTTGCAGGTAAAGCCAAAGCCCAATGAAAAAAACTTGGAAGACCTAGAATCAGTCCTTTATTTTGGCACAAGGAATAAATACTCTCCCACTCTATTTTTGATCAATGGGAACAACCCTGGCAGCCAGTACATCGTTGGGTCCAATATCAGCCTTGGCGACATAATAGATAAGGCCACTGGCTTGGACGGCTGGGAAATTGACGTGACAATTTTAGACAAAGACATGTCAGATTTAATGCTGAAGCGGGAAAATTGGTACGGCGGCGAGGATAGGTGGGCGTTGGTCAACAATCAACTAAAGGTGATTGCATCAGGCACCGACATACCCACCAAAGACATTCTTGTCAATGCCTTAGAGATCGCCAGAGTTGAAAAGGCAACAGACAAATTGCGACAATTTATAAAGGAGCACCCAGACCACGTTGAGGCCAAAGAAGAACTGGCCCGATGGCTCAAAAAGGATGCCACGGCCAAGACATCCGAAATATTCCAAAAGAGCCAAGACTCTGGCAAAACAACGCTTACGTCAGAAGAAGACTATAAAATATGGAACGAATACGCCACACTGTTTAGGCAACTGGCGAATTACTATTTCGACAATGTTCCAAATACCGTAACTTATGTTGATGCGTTCCAAAATGACGAAGTGATGCGCCGCAGCCCCACAATGGCCGCGTCGGCCAAAGAATTGCTGCCCATCTTTGCGGCCAACATTGCGAGGTTGCCCACAGAAGGCGAGTTCTGGACTATGTGGGTAAGATTGATGGATCCACAGTCGAACACACAGTACGCAAGCCTGATGGAAACTGTGAAACCGCAGCCATTTACCAGCGATCAAGTCCCGCCATTAGGATTTTTGAGAACGCTGGCGAACAGATACAAGTGGAACAACAATTGGCAGGGGATAGTCAACATTTTTGGGGATTTTTTGGAGAGCCAGCAATTGGAGGCGGGCAGCCCAGGCTACCGCTTCCAAAGGTATTTCCTGCACATCGTTGACTCGATGCTGCTGCTGGAGGCGTATATGAATCTGGGGCAAGAGCGCAAGATAAACGAATTGCTGAAAATCTGGAAACAATCGGAAGATTGGAAAGCGGACGAACCCGAAATACAAAAACTGTTCAAAAACTATGGAAAAGCGATGTAGCGCAATTACGCGAATACGCAGTTCACCAAAGCCCAGTGCCGCGTTCCCCCTATTTTTTATTCACCTGACGTCTGCTCCGTGAGGTATTCCATAAATTGCTCATTCAAAAGAACGCCAAGATTCCTGATAATCTGCCCCGCAGTTGAAGCCGATTGCTCCTCAAACTGAGAAGAGGTGGGGATTTTTTCGTCAGACAGCTCCGATTTCATCAGCACTTTCACCCTCGACAAAACGTCTGCGGCAAACTTGTTGCGGTCAAACCCGTATTCCTCGCAGGTGACATTCATGGCAGCGATCACTTCCTGCGCCATTTCCCGTTCTTGGATGGTCAGTTCTTGGTGTGACATTGCGGCTCCTGTCCGAAATTTGATTGATGACTTACCCAGTTTGAAGGCACAGATGGAAATTGTCAATTCCCATAGGTTGATTGTCTTGGCGGGGTCTGGCAGAATGTCAATCGGGGCTTTTTTTCGTGCAACTCTTGCAACCGCCGTGCAACCATTCCCCCGACATCTTTTCTTTGTTTTTAGATGCCTATTTAATTTCTGCCACACACCGCAATGATGCAGCGGTATAATTCCCCGTTGCGCCAACCTTGGCGCAGTTGGTTGAGGTAATTGCATGGTTCAGTCTGTCAAAGGCACAAGGGATTTATTTGGCGAGGAGCTTCAGTGGTTCCAATGGATAGAGTCCATCGTGCGCCGCAGCATGGCCAGCCACGGGTACGCCGAAATCCGCACGCCGATACTGGAAGAAATCGAAGTCTTCAAGCGCAGCGTAGGCGAGAGTTCGGACATCGTCAATAAAGAGATGTACGACTTTTTGGACAAGGGCGGGCGCCACGTTGCGATGCGCCCCGAAAACACAGCGGGCGTTGTGAGGGCCGCCATCCAGCACAAATTTTTTGAGACCAGCGATCCGGCGAGGCTGTACTACATAGGCCCTATGTTCCGTTACGAGAGAATGCAGGCTGGCCGATACCGCCAATTTTGGCAGATTGGGGCCGAGATATTTGGCGCAGCCTCTCCAGAGGCCGACGCAGAAAACTTGGCGCTGCTGTTCGACATATTGGGCCGGCTTGGATTGACAAAGCTGTCCCTAAGCATAAACAGCGTCGGCACGCCTGAATCGAGGCAGGCTTTTTATCAGGCGTTCAGGGCCTTCTTTGAAAAATCAGAGGCGCAGTTCTGCGAAGACTGCCACCGCCGCATACTTGAAAACCCGCTTAGGGTATTGGACTGCAAGGCCCCCAAGTGCCAAGAGGCCCTAAACGGCCACCCCGTGATGATGGACTTTCTGGACGATGGCAGCGCAAAGCACCACGAAAGGCTCAAAGAGCTGCTGGCGGCGCTGGACATACCGTTTGAACAGAATCACAGGTTAGTGAGGGGGCTGGACTATTACACCAGGACTGCCTTTGAAGTGCTGTCCTCGGATTTGGGAGCGCAGAGTGCGTTGCTGGGCGGCGGGCGCTACGATGGGCTGGTCAAGCAACTAGGCGGGCCGGACGTGCCAGGCTTCGGGTGGGCCATAGGGCTCGACCGCCTTGCGACGCTGGTGAAGACGATACATGGAACCCCTCCCGGCAACAAGCCCGCGCTGCTCATCCCCATAGGAGAGGCCGCCGCGCTGAAGGCCCTCGCCTTGGCGCAAGAGCTGTGGCGGGTTGGGGCTGCCGTTCAATTGGAGACCAGAAACATCCCACTAAAAAAATCGTTGCAGACAGCCAACAGGCAGGGCTTCCAAGTGGCTCTGATACTGGGTGAAAGCGAAATGGGGCAGGGCGTTGTGATGGCGAAAGACCTCACCAAGGGTACGCAGGAGCAGTGGGAGTGGGCTACCATCGCGGAAAAGGTTTCATCGCTGGCTACGTCCAACAACTAGCCACTGCCCCATGACCTCTAGTAAAGGAACATCGGCTTGCCTTCTATGTTCTTAATCTTTGGGCGGTAGCTGTCAGCGTCGTACAGCGCATCTACATCTACGCGCCTTTCCCCTGTGCTTATAGTGCTGATTGGGACGCTGGTGTAGGCCCCATTCCGTATAGCCATCAGGCGGTTGCTCTCGCCCCTCTTGATTAGATTAATGGCCATTGAAGCATAGTTCATAGAGACCATTAAATCTAGGCTGTCAGGCGCGCCGCTTCTCATCAAGTAGCCAACCTGCTGGTACAGAATGTCTTCCCCGGTGATTTTTTTGATGGCTTCGCCCGCAATGTGGCCAATGCCGCCCAATTTCTTGTGCCCGTATGCATCCTCTTGTCCAGTTTCTACTACGTTGCCCCCGATCATGGACGCGCCTTCGCTGATGGCTATCATCGCGTAGTTGCTTGGGTTTTTTAGTTTGTCCGCCACAATCAGTTTTGCAAGCTTTTCCACATCGAAGGGGACTTCGCTGATGATGCTGCGCTCGGTGCCCGCCAAATAACTGGCCAATAGGCTGGTTTCGCCGCTATTCCGCCCAAAGAGTTCGATGATGGCTATGCGCTCGTGGCTCCCAGTGCTTGTTCGCAGTTGGTGTATAAAGTTCACGCTTAGCGAAATGGCCGTTGAAAAGCCGATGCAGTAATCGGTTCCATATACGTCGTTATCCATCGTCTTTGGTATCGCCACGACGCGCATGCCCTCATGGTGCAGGCGCTCGGCGTAGCTTAGTGTGTCGTCTCCGCCGATGGCTATCAGCGCGTCAATCCCAAGTTTTTCTATGTTCTTGAGTACGTGCGGCGTAAAATCCATGGGGAATTTCTCGCCTTTATTGACATGGCTCTTGAGAAAATCGGGGACTCTGTCTTTTCTGACGCGCCCCGGGTTGGTGCGGCTTGTGTGCAGGAATGTACCGCCTGTCCTGTCAACTGTTCTGGTGTTGACTACGTTCAAGTCCAAAAAATTCCTTGCGCGGCTTGTGTCGTCGTCGGGGTTGTACTCCAGCAGCCCAGCCCAGCCCCTGCGTATGCCAACCATTTTAATTCCCTGCTCTGATGCGGCCTGTACAGCGGCCTTGATGCAGGGGTTGAGACCGGGTACGTCGCCGCCGCCGGTTAAAATGCCAACTCGCATGTATCCTCCTAACTATGGCAGTCTAAAGTATATACCTCTTTGTAGTTCCTGCACAAGAACAACTATATGCCCAGCCTTAATCTCTTTTGGTTGCTTTGCGGGCCAAAGATGGCTAGTCTATATGGATAGATTTTAAGGGGCGGTTATGCGGACAAACAAATTTTCCATCTTTTTCCTTTCGGCCCTCTGCGTGGCGCAGATGTTTGGGCAGGAAGACCCGGACAAGCTTCTGGAAAGGCTGTTCCACCCATCGGCAGGCACGAGCGCACAGCAAAGCACGTCCAGGCGAGGCGGCGCGGCGATGCCATCCACGGCGACTTTCTACAGATGGCTACCGTCTGGGGAATTGCTGGAACAGCGCATAGTTGACGGCAAGCTTCAAAGCCAAGCGTTTGAGCCATTGAAGTGGAAGCCGGTGGCGGTCGTGGACAAGCAAGCCGAGAACAACCTGCGCTTTGTCGCCAACTTGGTTCAGGCGGGGGCGTCGGAGGACGCAGCAAAAAATGCCGCAGAAAATAAATTGTTCGCATGGTCGGGCGACCAAAAGCGTTTCACGGTGACTATAGGCAAGGTTCTCTACTACGTGGACGCGACTGCCCCCAGTGCTAAACAGATTGGCGACACAGATGGATACAGGAATTATCTTCCCAGCCCAGACATGCGCTATGGAGCGTTTTCAAAGGACTACGACATTCACTTGCTGGACTTTGCGACAGGCGAAACCAAGCGGCTGACCACTGGAGGCACAGCAACCCAATTGAATGGCGAACTGGACTGGGTGTATCAGGAAGAGCTTTACGGCCGAGGCACTTGGAGGGCCTTCTGGTGGAGCCCCGACAGCAGCAGGCTGGCATTTTTGAGCCTAGACACGTCCAAAACGCCCCTATTCCGCATGACGGACGACAAGGTGCACCCGCAGCGCAACGAAGACCTATATTACCCCAAGGCCGGCGAGCCAAACCCCGTTGCAAAACTGGGGACGGTGGATCTAAATGGAAACGTCCAGTGGCTAGAAAACCCCTACCCGGGCCAAGAGACGCTGATCTCGCGTGTGGGCTTCGACCCAAATGGCAAAGTGCTGGCCGTTTGGCAGGACAGAATTCAATCTTGGTACGACCTTCGCCGCTACGACGGCGCAAAGAGCGCGACCTTGTTCAAAGACGTTTCCAAAACGTGGATTGACCGCGCACGACTGCCATTGCCAAGGTATCTGAAAGATGGCGCTTTCATCATGGAATCGCAGCGCTCTGGCTACCACCATTTATACCTGTATGACGCCAATGGGCAGTCGCTTGGCGCGATAACCCAGGGCGAGTGGATGGTGCGCGGCATACAGGGCATTGACGAAAAAACCAAGCGCATATACTTTACAGCCAACAAGGACAACTATTCAGGGACAGACGCATATTCCGTAAGGTATGGCGGCAAGGCCCCCAACGACGGCCTTGTCAGGTACACAACAGAAAAGGGCCATCACCAAGTTCAGTGGAACGCGCCTTACACAGCCCTTTTGGACAACTGGAACAACCATTTGGAGCAGGGCTGCCAGCAGTTGAAAGATGCAAAGGGCAATGTGCTTAGGGTGCTGAACGACCGCAAAGACGCGCCTTCCACGCTGCCATTCCCCCGAGGGGAAGTGCGCCACCAGCTTGTTCCAACGGCTGACGGCTTCCTCATGGAGACCATGCTGATACTGCCGCCAAAGCTGGAGCCGGGGAAAAAATACCCCGTGTTCCAAACCGGCTACGGCGGGCCTGATTCGCCGAGCGCCAGAGACGCTTGGAACAGCGACGCTTGGAACCATTTTCTTGCAAACCAAGGCTTCATCGTTTGGATATGCGACCCAAGGACGGCTTCCAACAAGGGGCACGTTCACACCGGCAAAGTCTATGGGAAATTGGGTACGCTGGAACTGCAAGATTACCTAGACGGCCTAAAGTGGCTGGAAAAACAGGGCTTTGCGGACATGTCCAAGGTTGCGCTTGATGGCTGGAGCTATGGCGGTTACATGGCGGCTTATGCCACGGTTAAGGGCAATGGCGCGTACCGCTTGGGCCTTGTTGGCGCCCCCGTCACCGACTATCGGCTTTACGACAGCATCTACACCGAGCGCTACATGGGCCTGCCCCAAGAAAACCCCGCCGGATACGACAG
Source organism: Holophagales bacterium (assembly GCA_031281385.1). The sequence continues at coordinate 12,067 of JAITFL010000074.1, read as the reverse complement.
CACATCCGTGATGAAATCCGTGAAAGACCTAAAAGGCAGCCTAGTCATTTTCCACGGCCTGATGGACGAAAACGTCCACCCGCAAAATTCCATAATGCTGGTTGACGCGCTTATCGAGGCCGGCAAGGACTTTGAAATCGTAGTCCTGCCAGGCGCAGCCCACGGCCCAAGAACCCCCTACCAGAGATGGCTGGTGAGATTGAAGACTTGGGAAGCGCTGAAGAAGTATTTGAAGTAAAGGCAAGTCCCGTTAACCGTGTCCCCAAAACATTGACACGTTCCAAAGGAGGGTATTTGCGTTGCAGGTGGCACAAAATAAAATAGTGGCGCAATCGTCTGATGTTTTGGAAAACAGCATTAGGGCAAGTATGCCTCGCATTCTTGACATTCTACTGTTAGACAGAACTACTTCAACGCCAGATACCCCAAAGAATATTATTTGGGCGACAGATAATTACAAAAAAATTGATGCGACCGCTTATGCTGCAACAGCTCAAATAATGCCAGAACTAATAACGGGTGAAAGAGGCTTTTTGATAATGCCGAGAGCGTTGAAGACAAAGGCTTTGCAAAAAGAACGCACGAAAAATAAAGCCGAAGTTTTTACGGCGCCTTGGGTTGTAAAGAAGCAAAATGATGTGGCGGATGAAAATTTTGATAATGATGATTTAGAAACATACATTCACCGCAAATGGCTTGAAATCACCTGCGGCGAAGCCCCCTATATGGCAACACGCTACGACATGGAAACGGGTGAACTTATCCCGGTTGCAAGGCGCGTAGGCTTTGTTGACAGAAAACTTGCACGGATAAATAACGAAGTTACCGACAAAGCCGAGTGGCAACGACTAGTAGAGCTTGCATATAAATCGAGCTATGGTTTTGAGTGGAACGGGGATTCATTGCTAATTGCCCGCGAAAATCTGCTATATACCTACCGAGACTACTACTTTGAAAAATGGGGCGATGAGCCGTTTTACGGTTTGTTTGAGGAAATCGCCAAGATTATCAGTTACAATATTTTTCAGATGGACGGATTGAAATGCACTATTCCACTGACGGAAAAAAGAGAAAAGATACAGGGAATACAAATGCCATTGTTCGATACGGACACGCCGCAAGAAAAGTGGCGAGTTATCCACGGAAAGCGAGTCAGAATAATGAACTGGGATACCAATAAAATGGAGTTTTTCGATAGGGAGGTAAAACGGATATGAGCGATAGCACCAAAATAAAAACGACCAAAACTATATATCCGCAAATCTACGCCTACGACTTGCCCAACATTCCCACCAAAGTAGGCTGGATAAAAATTGGCTACACCGAGCGAAAAGATGTTGACAAGCGAATCAAAGAACAGACGCATACGGCGGCAATCAATCTGGAGTATGACAAGCTCTGGTCGGGGCCTGCCAAATTTGTTGATTCCGATGAATGGTTCAGAGATACGCATCTGCATTCATACTTGCAAAAATTCAAAAATATCCAGCGAGAGTCAAAAACCGAATGGTTTTTCTACAACAGCGAACGCTTTCAGGCACACAAAGATTCACTCAAAGATTTCGATGATTTCAGGAACAAACGATGGGATAAATCTGACCAGTGGAATAAGCAGTCTGAATACACGCTAAGGAGAGAGCAAGCGGAGGCCGTTGAAATCACGCTCGCCTACGCAAAATCGCACCAAGGCGGTGAATTCTTATGGAACGCCAAGCCGCGTTTCGGCAAGACGCTTAGTGCCTATGATTTAGCCAGCAAAATGGGCGCGAAAAAGGTTTTAATCGTTACAAACCGCCCCGCGATTGCCAATTCATGGTATGACGATTTTGAGACTTTCATTGCTTGGCAAACGAATTACTTGTTTGTCTCTACCTCTGATTCCTTAAAAGACCGTGCTGTATTCACATGGGAAGAATATGTAAGACAGAATTCTTCCAAGCCCGAGGAAGAATGGTATGACCTGATCACATTTATTTCCTTGCAGGATTTGAAAGGAGCAATCCCATTCGGAGGCCGCTTTGATAAACTAGAGTGGGTCAAAAGTTTGCAATGGGATTTGCTTGTGATAGACGAAGCGCACGAGGGCGTTGACACTTTCAAGACAGATATCGCCTTTGACAATATAAACCGTAGCTTCACTCTGCATTTATCCGGCACTCCGTTCAAGGCTGTCGCCCGAGGTAAATTTTCTGACGAGCAGATATTCAACTGGACCTATGCAGATGAACAAGATGCAAAAGCCCAGTGGTCTAACGCAGAACAAAATAACCCCTATGAGCAACTGCCCCGCCTCAATCTGTTTTCATATCAGATGAGCCAGATGATTACCGATGAAGTGAACAAAGGGGCGGAAATTGATGGTGAAGGCATAGACTTTGCCTTTGACTTGAACGAGTTTTTTGAAACGGACAATAGCGGCAAATTCGTTCATGAAGCCGAGGTTAAAAAATGGCTTGATACGCTTTCTAAAAATGAAAAATTCCCATTTTCTACAGATGAGCTACGGGCCGAATTGAAGCACACTTTTTGGCTCCTAGACCGTGTCGCGAGCGCAAAAGCTCTTAAAAAGCTGCTGGAGGTACATCCTGTTTTCGAGAATTATGAAACTGTATTGGCGGCGGGTGACGGTAAGACGGATGAAGATACTGTCGTCAATGAAAAGTCCTTAGAAAGGGTTTGCACCGCAATAAAAGAAAACAAAAGGACAATAACCATTTCTGTAGGCCAGCTTACAACAGGCGTCACAATTCCCGAATGGTCTGCTGTATTGATGCTTTCCAACATGAAATCGGCAAGTGAGTACATGCAAGCGGCATTTCGGGCGCAGAACCCGTGGGAATACGAAGCGGACGGCAACAAGCACCAGAAGCAAAACGCCTATGTCTTTGACTTCGCACCCGAAAGGACGCTCATCATCTACGACAAGTTTGCCAATGACCTGAAGAGCAAGACAGCTTGTGGCGGTGGAACATCTGACGAGCGCGAAACCAACATCAAAACACTGCTCAACTTTTTCCCCGTGATAGCCGAAGATAGTGAAGGCAAGATGGTGGAGCTTGACGCAAGGCAGGTTCTGACCATTCCTACAGCCATAAAAGCGCGGGAAGTCGTGAGGCGCGGCTTCATGTCTAACTTCCTCTTCCAGAATATATCCGGCATTTTTGCGTCACCAGAGGTAAAGGAGATATTGGAGCAATTGAAGCCTGTTGATGTAGGCAAGGTCACGCCACGCCAAACAAGCGGCCCTATTGATACGCAAGGCGTTAAAATAGATGGCGACGGCAAGGCGACTGCACCCACTTCACTTGTCATAGCAGAGACAGAAGCCCGTTTTGGCCCAAAGGTTTATGCAGATATTGCCGATGCAGTTCGGGGAGCGGCTGATCAATCCACTACAGACTTAACAGACGCCGTTGCAACTGCTTTTACTGACAATGTATTAGATCGCATCAAAGGGCTTGCAAAAGACAATAAAGTTACAGTGGCGCAAGCGGAGCAGGTGGTAAAGCAAAACGCAAATATCATAGCCCGCGAGGTTGAAATAGTCCAAAAGCAAGCCGAAATCAAACAAGCCGAAGCAGAGGTAGAGTATAAACGTCAGGTTGCCGCTGCACAAAACAACGATGAGGCCGTTGCCGAGGCAAATGAAAATTATAAGTATATAAAACAAAAAATACAAGAGGACTTGAAAAAAGAGCGTGACTTAACAATTGAAGAAAAGACCAAAGAACTGGTGCCAAAATGTACTGAAGCCATTTTGGAGAAAGTCGAGGATAAGAAAAAAACAATTGTCGAAGATGTTGTACGGGCCCGGTTGCGCGGTTTTGCCTGCACCATCCCGTCATTCCTGATGGCATACGGTACACCTGCCACGACACTTGCCAATTTCGACGCGAACATCAAAGACGAGGTTTTTAAGGAAGTGACGGGCATTACTATCTCCCAGTTCCGAACCTTGCGGGATGAACACAAATTCTTTGACCCCGTTGTATTCGATAAATCCGTACAAGAATTTCTGCACAAAAAAGAACAGCTTGCCGATTACTTTGACGATAGCCAAACCGAGGATATATTCGACTATATCCCCCCGCAGAAAACCAATCAGATTTTCACGCCAAAAAATGTAGTGAAGCTGATGATAGACAAGCTGGAAGAGGAAAACCCAAATATATTCACCAACAAAGATTTAACCTTTGCAGACCTTTACGTGAAATCGGGCTTGTATCTGACCGAAATCGTCAAGCGCCTTTACAGCGGACTGGAGGCGCAGATACCTGATGAGAAACAGAGAATCAAGCACATACTTGAAAACCAGATTTTTGGCTTTGCGCCGAGCGAGATAATTTATAACATTGCAAAGAATTACGTTTTTGGCGCGTATGCAGATATAAACAACTCTCATCTTGAATGTCGCGACTTAACCGAAATTGCAAAAAATGGAGGAGATGCTAAAATGAAATTCGATGTCGTGGTGGGCAACCCGCCGTATCAAGAAAGCGGAGACGCAAGAGATGAGCCTATTTATCACTATTTCTATGACCTAGCGGAACGGGTTTCGCAAAAGTATTGCCTCATCTCACCCGCCAGATTCTTGTTTAACGCCGGACAAACGCCTAAATCTTGGAACGAAAAAATGCTCAACGATACACATTTGAGAGTCGAGTATTATGAGCAGAATAGCGCCAACGTGTTTGCAAATACTGTTATTAAGGGTGGAATAGCCGTTGTTTATCGTGATATAGAACAGATTTTTGGGAATGTTGGCGTTTTTACGCATTACGATGAACTGAATTTTATTGCCAGCAAAGTTGCTGATATGGATGATGGGAGCTTTTCGACCATTGTTCAACCGCAAGGTATATACCGTTTTTCTAAACAGTTCTTTGCTGATTTTCCACAAGCGGAGGATATGCAGGGTAAAGGTACAAAGAGCAAAATAGTTTCAAAGTCATTCTCCCAGATGGATTTTGCATTCCACAACGAAAAGACAGCATCGGATGATGTATGTATGTTAGGCTTGGATAATAGCAAACGTGAGTATAAGTGGATTTCATCTAAGTATCTTGTTTTACCTGAATCATTTGAAAAGTACCGTGTGATAATTGCGGAAACCAACAATACTGGTGTTCTTGGCGAAGCATTGAGTAATCCCTTAATTGGTGTTCCGTTCATCGCCCACACAGATACCTTTCTGACAATCGGTGCTTTTGATACAGAAGCAGAAGCAAATGCAGTCATGAAATACATAAAATCAAAGTTTGCGCGAGTGTTGCTTGGAGTTCTAAAAGTAACGCAACACACTTCTCGCTCCACTTGGGCTAAAGTCCCCCTGCAAGACTTCACACAGAAAAGCGACATTGACTGGACAAAGCCCATACCCGAAATTGATAAACAGCTCTATGCCAAATATGGCTTGGACAAAAATGAAATCACCTTCATCGAAGAAAAAATCACGGCGATGGAGTAATAACGGAGAGTTCAAAGTTAATCATTAAACAAACACTCTCATTTCCTACTCAACGCAAAAACAAATGACGGCTGCCAAATGATAAAAGAGAGATCAAAGACAAGATGCGCAAGAAAATTGAGGACGCAAGCGCAGTGCTGCTTGAAACGGACCTAGTTTGGGATTACTTGGGCAGTGCGAAAGAGATGAACGTGGTTCTCTATAATGCCATTTCTTATGCGCAACAAGCCATTGAAAAATACGGAAAGAAGGAGCCATGCGTAGAAGCGGGTTCTGGGCTGCCTTTAGGCTCGGACGAAAATTGGAACGGCGCGGCGGAGCCGTATCAATTTCATCTCTTTGAAAACGGCGAGAGCCTTAGCAAAAGCCCTTTTAGGTAAAATCCCTCTGGGTGGTTGATCGAATAGGGGTGATCCTGCGGCTGTCCGAGGTGGGCGATGACCTGTGCCTCTCTGCCAGCCTCGATGCATGCCGTCCATGCGGCTTCCTGAAATCGCGCTCTTTCCAGATATTGGCTGCAAGAAAAGCAGAACATCATGCCCCCGGGCGCGGCTGCGCGGGCCCCAAGGCGAAAGACATCCTTGTATGCCTTAAATGCGTTGTCCAAGTCTTTGCGCTGCTTGGCAAAGGCTGGTGGGTCAATGACGATGCAGTCATAGCTCTCTGGCTTCAACTGGCGCATAAGGTCGAATGCGTCGCCCTGCAGCCTGACGTGGCGGTCTGGGTCTAGCCCATTGGCTTCCCAATCGCTCTCGCATACGTCTAGCGCGGCTTGGGAAATTTCCAGTGTCGTCACTTCTGCGGCCCCGCCCAGCCCGGCGTGTATCGAGAACGCGCCTGTATAGCCGAAGGCGTTGAGGACGCGCTTCCCACTTGACATGCGGCCAAGCGCCAACCTGTGCTCTCTTTGGTCTAGATAAAATCCAGTCTTTTGGCCCTTTAGCAGGTCAACGCTGAATTTTGCGCCGCCCTCTACTATTGTCACTGGCCCTGCCAAGCTGCCCTTCACTATGCGGTTGACTGTTTCAAGCCCTTCTTCTTTGCGTCCCGCCAAGCTGCGCTCGACTATCGTCTTAATCCCGTTTTGCATTGCCAATTCGTTCAATATGGGGAGCCAGATGCCCCTCAACGATTCCAGCCCTGCGGTGCCGACTTGGATGCAGAGCGCGGCCCCGTATCGGTCTATGACTAGGCCCGGCAGGCCGTCGCCCTCGCCGAATACCCACCTGCACCCTAGATTGTCGCCGTCCAGTTCCAAGGTGCGTCTAAGGGCCAACGCGGATTCAAGCCTCTCCTTGAAAAAATCTTCGTCTAGCGGAGCGTTCTCGAACCTGAAAATCCTAGCGGCAAGCGGATTAGAAGTTGATGCCGTGCCGCAGGCCAGCACGTTGCCCGATGAGTCGGCTATGCGGATCAATGGAGCCGATGGGGCTTCTGCGAATGCCCCAGAAAAAATCCACGGGTGCCTCTTGGAAAGAAGCTCCTCTTTGCCGGGCTTGAGCCTTGCGATTGGATAGGGCCAGTTGATGGTTGGTGTGTTTGGGTTCATGTTATTTCAATTCTAATTCAAAATTGCCTCCATGCAATTTTGTATTAGTCGGCTGCGGCAAAGCAAGCTCGCCTGGCCTTACGAAATGCTACGCATTTCTGGCGCGACGTCCTGTCGCGCATTCCGAATTGATGCGGCTGTGCCGCGCCAGGTTTATGCCGATTGGAGACGCAGCGCAGTCATGCGCTGCTTGATCTCGGGGCGAGCATCTTGCGGCCTGTTGCGTTTCGCGCCGGGTCTTGGAAAAGCTTATTAAATGCTAACTGGGGATTCATTCAGGGTGGCCTCGCATGCGAGCCCGTACTTCTTTTTAAGCCGCCCTAGTGCTACTGGCATTTGAGGCTGCATTGCAGCCTCAAATGCCAGTAGCACTAGGGCGGCTTCCCCAGACCCCGGGTACTCGCCTCGCCCACTGTCCTATGTAGGGGCAGATACATGAACATGACTTCGATGAACGGGCGGATGCTTTCCGTTGCCCATCTATCTTCTTGTCGCTGCGGCAGCTTCTTCCTTTTTGCGCTTGCCCAGTTGCTCGCTTAGGGCGGCTGTCAGTTTGGGGTCGTCGTTTGCCAGTTGCTCAAACAGTCTTGCCACTCTTTTGGGCTGCATCGCGACCAGCAGACCGATGGCGATGTCTTGGTTATTGCCCGCAAGCTCTTTCAGCGATTTGCTGGCGGCCACTGGATCCATTGCCTCGTATGTCCTTACCAGATGCTCTTCGACCTTTTTGATTACGAATTCTTTTTTTCTTTCCAGTTCGATGGTCTTTTCTAATTCGCGCAGCCTCTCCATCTCCTTGGCTTTTTCCTGTTCGAATTTAGTCCTGTCTTCGTTTAGCTTGGACTTGATCTTGAACAGGTCGCCCCTGTCGTCTTCGATGGATTTTTCCCTTGCGTCCAACTGGGCCACCCGGGCCTCAATTTGGGCCCTTTCTTGGTCTATCGTGGCCCTCAATGTGTTGAGGCGCTGCTCCACTTGGGCTATGGCCGCTTCGCGCATCGCGACGTCTCTTTCTCTGGCCTGCAGCTTTTCGGCCATTTCCCCCAATTTGACGCCCTGCGGCGACCCTTTGGGTGGGCCGTCTTGGGCGGAAAGCCAGATGATGCCGGCGGAGAGTACCACCGGAACCCCTATCCAAATTATGCCGCGTGGAAACATGGTGCCTCCTTCTCTCAAGAAACTGTTGATGATTTGAATTGATAGCGCATTATGGCAAGTTCGTCCGCCTGCTTTTGCTCGTCCAGCGAAACTTCATAGTTGTATTGCTCTTGCCGCCTCTCTTTTAGGCGCTGGAGGGTGAGGTGGGCTTGGTGGGCCTTGGTCAGCTCTTTTCTCGCGTTTTCGACAAGGATCTGAGCTCTAGTGATTTTTTCAGCGTTTTCGGCCATTTTCCGATCCATCGAGAGCAAAAACCTTTCTACCGAGCGCCACGTTTCCACGCTGACGGCCTCGCCCTTGCCGGCCCGGCGCGAATCGGCAGCTTGGTTTTTTTGTTCGGCCAGCCATTTGTGGTGATCCTGCAGGCGCAACAGTTCGGCCATGTGTTCACCGAGTATGCGCTGGGCCTCTTTTTTTTTGGCCTCGCGTATCTTTAGCAGCGTGGCTAGGCGAAACTGGAATCGCTTGGCCATGCTACACCGCCTCTGTCAAATATTTGCTAAAGTCAACGCCAAAGACTTTTCCCATGTCCATTAGCGTTTGGTTGAAGTTGGACTCTTCTGAAACGGCCTGCTTTAAGAACGCTTGAATTTCGGGGTTGAACTGAATGGCTTGGTCTATCTGAGGGCTAGAGCCTTTTGCATAGGCTCCGATTTGGATCAAGTCCTCTGCGTCGCTGTATGTGGACATAAGGTCCCTGATCTTGGCGACAAGCTGTTTGTGCTCTGGCACTGCCAGGGTGGAGAAAAGCCTTGAGATGCTGCCGAGGACGTCTATGGCCGGATAGTGGTTTTTTGCGGCCAATTTTCTGGAGAGGATGATGTGGCCGTCCAAGATGCCCCTGACAGCGTCGGAGATGGGTTCGTTCATGTCGTCGCCCTCTACAAGAACCGCGTAGATGGCTGTAATTGAACCCTTGTCATCAAAGTTTCCGGCCCTCTCCATGAGCCTTGGCAGCAGCGCGAAAACCGATGGCGTGTATCCCCGGCTGGAGGGAGGCTCCCCGGCCGACAGGCCGACTTCCCTTTGCGCCATTGCGAAGCGGGTCACGGAGTCCATCATCATCAAAACGTCTTTGCCCTTTTGCATGTAGTACTCGGCCACGGCGGTGCCCGCTAGGGCGCAGCGCAGGCGGAGCAGGGGGGTCTGGTCGGAGGTGGCCACAACCACCACGCTGCGTCGCAGGCCTTCCTCTCCCAAATCGTTGTCAATAAATTCTTTCAGCTCTCTGCCGCGCTCGCCGACCAGCACTATGACGTTTACGTCCGCGCTGGTGTTTCTGGCGATCATTCCAAGGAGCGTTGACTTGCCCACGCCGGATCCGGCGAATATCCCCACGCGCTGGCCCTTGCCGAGCGTCAGCATTCCGTCTATGGCCCTCACGCCCGTTGCCAGTGGCTCCCGTATGCGCTCGCGCAGCATCGGGTTTGGCGGAGCGTTGTTTATTGGAACCCTAGATTCGGCTGGTATCGGCGGCCCGCCGTCCAGCGGGTTGCCAAGCGGGTCAATGACCCTTCCAAGCATTTTTTCCGAAACCGGCAGCAGCGGCAATTCGCCCGTGCCTTCCACTAACATGCCTGGCTTGATGCCATCGGTGTTGTCAATTGGCATCAGCAACACTTTTTTGCCATTGAAGCCCACAACTTCGGCAGGGATCGTTTTGCCGCCCTCTCCGTGGATGAGCATTTCCTCGCCGATGGCCCCTACAGGCCCGTCGGACTCTACCAAAAGGCCGATCAATTTGGAGACCCGGCCAAAAAATGTGGCCAAGGGCAATTTGGGCACTTGCTCGAAAAGGGGGCGAAGCTGCATCAGAGTTGTCCCTCATCCATGAGCCTTTTGATGAGAGTGGAGAGGCGCTCGCGCCTCTTTTCAAATGTACTCTCTATTATCGTGCCAGTCGTATCTATTGTTAGGCTGCCCCTACTCAGTTCGGGGTCTTGCGCTAGGCGAACTCCCGGGAATTCGTGGGGGATCAATTCTTTTGCTAGTTCAAAGTCCCTTGGGTTCATAGAGATCACCGCCGCAGGGTCGTTGGGGTCTGCGGATTCTGGCAAAGGGAATGGATGGGCATCAAAAAGCGAGTGCAGCAGCGGGGTAGCGGTATCCATCGTTGACCCCAAGCGCTGGCCCGCCAAGTATTCCGCCATCACGGTTATTAGCGCCAACGCCTCGTCCTCCGATGCGGCCTTTATCAGGCTCGCCGCGTCCGACAGAGACGCCAGCTTTTCTTCCAGCCTGGCCATGTGTATCTTGTATTGGCCTTCCCCATAGATGCGGCCTTCCCTTTCCCCAGACGTGTAGCCTTCCTCGTAGCCTTTTTCAAATGCGCGCTGGATGGCTTCTGTGGCTTTTTGATCGGCGTCGGCTTTTTTTGCGGTGGCGTAGGTTTCGGCCTCCGATATTTTTGCCGCCGCCAGCTTTTCAGCCTGCGCCAGTTTTTCTTTTACTCTTTCTTCCGTGGTTTTTTCCAAATATTCCACGTTAGCTAGGCGCTGCTGAGTTTCTTCCGGCGACTCTTTGTAGTCCGAGCCCAGCGGCTCTTCTGATTCAATGGTTGGGAGTATGCTCTCTACGTGCGGCAGAACCTGGGCCACTGGATATGGGTAGGATTCAATGCGTTTCGCATCTACTGCTCGAGCCGGGATAAACCTAGCATCAAGAGACATAGTCGTCGCCGCCTCCGCCGCCGATTGTGATGACGCCCTCTTCTTCTAGCTGCCTGACTATTTCGACGATTTCGTGTTGCGCCTTTTCCACGTCCCTCAATTTTATAGGGCCCATGAAGTCCATTTCTTCCTTCATCATTTCCACGGCGCGCGATGACATGTTGCGGAAGAACTGGTTTCGAAGCTCGTCGCTGGTGCCCTTGAGCGCAACCGTGAGGACTTTCTTGTCCGCTCGCTTTAGGATTTCCACCACGCCTATGTCGTCTATCAGCAAGATGTCGTCGAACACAAACATCAGGTCGCGGATGCTGCCCGCCAACTGCGGGTTGTCGGCCTCGATTTTTTCTAGGACCGTTCTGCCAGTGTTGCGATCCATGCGGTTGAATAGCTCGGCCACCGCTCGGACGCCGCCGTATGCCTCGGTGGCGAATGAGCCCAGGGCCTCCAGCTTTTGCTCCAAGATGAGAGAGATGCGCCTCACGACTTCGGGGCTGATCTCTTGCAGGTTCGCCATCCTCATGCACACTTCGGCGCGGAGGTCTTCGGGGAGGCTGGCTATCAATTCGCCGGCCTGGGTGGCGTTCAAGTGGGCCAGTATCAGGGCGATGGTCTGCGGGTGTTCGCTTTGGATGAACTTGGACAATTGCTGCGGATTGGCCCGCTCCAGCGAAGTGAAGCCTGCGCTCGATTCCAATGCCTTTGTCAGGCGGTCAATTATCTTTCGGGCCAATTCGGGGCCGACCGACTTGATGAGCAGCTTTTTGGCAAACTCGATGCCGCCTTGGGTGATGTAGCTCTTGGCCAAGGTCATCGTGTGGAATTCTTCCAGCACGTCGTCAGCCACTTCCGGCGTCACGTGCTTGGTAAGCGCGATTTCTTTGGAGATTTCCTGAATCTCGTCTTCTTCCAAATACTTAAAGATGCTGGCTGCGGCCTCGTCTCCCAAGGAGACCATCAGGACTGCCGCTTTTTGTGCTCCGGTGAATTTTTGGTTAGCCATTATTTGCCCTCTTCATCTGTTAACCATGTTCGCACCATCGAGGCGGCGTTTTCTGGGTCGGTGGCAATTATTTCTATTATCCTCTCTTTGATGACTTCGCGCCTTTGCGATTCTGGGGTGGCGGCGGCCGAGGCATCTGCGTTGAGCTGATCTTGAATTTCTTGTTTGATTTCCGCGAGCGTTTTTGGTTGAACGACCACTTTTTCGCCTTCCTTCTCTCCTTC
>JAITFL010000002.1 GCA_031281385.1 Holophagales bacterium | reverse complement strand
AGGGCTTGGAGGTCGCTCAACGAGAAATTGGCGATGGCGGCAAGGCCGCTTTGCCCAATGGGCTTTGCGCCACTGCCATTGGTTGCGAGGGAAAACAATTCTGCTAAAGGGTTGGGTTCTTTCATGCGGGCTGCCAAGCGGGACTTGGCCAATTCAAAGTGCTGCATCTCAATGGCACGATCTATTCGGGCATATTCGGCTTGACACCATGCTTGCAGATTGCCCGCAGGCAGGTCGTGGCCGTGTCCGATGCCCCCAGGGTTGGCCTTCGCCCAAAGCTCGGTTGTATCAGGGAGGCCGCCATGCAGGGACCACGCTTCGAGCAATAGCGACATGGCTTCTTGGGAGTGCCTCATGGAAAGGCCCGTCTTGGCATTTATGAACATCGCGGCGTGAATCGCGCCGCAGCCAGGCCGATGGGATAAGACTACCCTCAAGCCGTTGCTAAGATAAAATTCCGAACAAGCCAGTGACTGCCCCAGTGCTGGCAGCGCACAAAAAACAAAAAGTGCCACCGCTCGCGCTAAAGCCCGCCGAAAGGAACAAGCGCGCATCAAAGAGCGTTGGAATAAAAACCACATTCTCATAGTGTCGCCAACACTTGGCTCACTTGCAACTGCTCCATGCAGCTTAGTCGTAGGCATTTTTTCTCCCTGCATGGAGAACATTCGACGTTTGCCCTGACGGTGGAGCCAGAGCCTTGTGGAATTCCAGAGATAATTGGGTCGGATGGGCCCATCAAGGCGGTTGCCTTTACCCCAAGAAGCACGGAGAGATGCAGCAGGCCGGTGTCGCACACTATGACGCGGCTTGCGGTCTTGACTGCCGAAGCCAGTTCCCAAAAGGGGAGGGGGGGCAGCGCTTCCACGCCGCTCTTCTCTGGGAGCCAGTTTCTCATGTCCTCTTCGTTGGGGCCAAGGGCCCACCTCAAGTCGGCACCGGACTTCAACTCCTTCGCCAAATGGATCCATCTGTGCAAGGGCCACCGCTTGTTCGCACCGGCGCGGCTGGTTCCAGGGACCAACAGGATTCTGGGCTTGGCCTCCCCGACGCTGCAGGGCCAAGCCGCAGATGGCGGCAGGTCTGTATCTTTGAGGATTGGCCTGAATCGCCCCAAGTCTGACATTCCGTGCAGCGCACCAAACTTTTCGGACAGCCCAAGCGCCTGCGAATATCTGTCCCTTTTCTTGTGGGGCAGCCGATTGTTTTGGAGCCATGCGGCCCCTTCTTTTGCGTTCCCGTCCCCCCACCGGGTCTTTATGCCGCCAAAGTATGGGATGAGCGCCGACTTTAAGACCCCATGAAAATCCAATGAAACATCAGCTCCATGCGCCAGCTTCCCTACCCTATGAAGCTCCATCAAGGCCGTCGCTGGGTTTGACAGCCTGCCTCGATGCACTACGATGGGTTCGAGCCTTGGGAATGGTTCCAGCAAAAATGCGTGGCGGTCTTCTATTACAGATTGGAACTTTGCAAGAGGGAAAGCTTGCAAAAGGTTGTTCCAGGCAGGAAGCACCCTAAGGACGTCGCCCATGGCAGAGAGGCGTATCAACACTATTCGCATTGGCACATGCTACCACATCCTCGCGCTTAAATGGCCTCTAAGCTATAATCCCTGACCCACGACCACTGCCTCTCTCTTTTTGAATAGCTAAATCTCTTGTCGCGTGATACAATGTTTTCATCGAATTGGAGAGGCAACCATGAAGCTCATCAAACGATCCATCTTGACCTTCCTGTTGGTCGCAGGAGCATCTTTGACCTGCATTGGTCAGGCGCAACAGCCTAGTCCGACAAGGGCGTTTAACGCTAAATTGGCCACGGTCATCAATGATGCTGGCAAGATTAGGCCCGAAAACCCCCGCGAAGCCTTAGTCATGTTGGAGGAAGCCCTTGCAGAGGAGTCCCCGCCATTTGACAGCACCGACGCGAACACCGCCCTAGAGAGTTTTACAGCGTACCGCAACCTCGCTCATACATACTATGAGGCCGCCCAAGCCGCGCACGAGAGCGGCTTTTGGGAAAAAGAGTCTGTTTTTTACGACAAGTCTGGGCAAGTTATCAACGATGCACTTGACAAACTCAAGGAAGTATTTGCAAAGGTGAGCGAAGGCTATGAATTAGCCCTGAAACAGGTGCAGGCCCTCTTTGAAGTTAACGCCGAGGACATACAAAAGCTCAAAGCCAAAGACGAAAAAGACTATACAAACGAAGACTATGATGCAAAAGAAAAGATGATGAAGTGGGAAAGCGACCTAAAGCAGTACCAAGAAGGCATCCAGTGGTTCAAGAACAACCTGGCCGACAGGGAAAGGGAAGCAAAGATATACAACCCTGATCCCCCATTTGCCGAACAAGTGCAGGAGCGCATTGACAGGCAGATGGCCGAAATCAATTCGTACAAGGCGGGGCCCGGTGACAAGTCGAAATGGGTAGAGGGCATAGTTGCCAGCCACGCGCAGTACATGGCCAATTTCGGAGAGCTGTCAAACAAAATCAACTTTACATACAGGCTTATGGCCCTTGCCCCCGAAAGCAAAACCGCCCCGATATTGCTAGAGCTGCTGAAAGGTAGGGCCACCCAAGCAGAACTGACCAAGGCCGTTCAAGCAACTGCCTTGGCCAACAAAAAGAAGCCAGCGAAAAAGTAAGTGGGCAATTTACAATTGAGCCTCTTGTAAAACAGCCATTTTTGGGCCGAAAGGCTCCGATCATCAAATTGACAATTGACGATGGACAATTTTGGATGCGGGCTACGCCCGTGCATTGGGGGTGCCTGTTGTATGTCGGCTTTCAGAAATTGGGCAGGGATTACTGGCAATGATAGGGGGAGTTGTAAGTAGCTCAATGGGTTTGCGCGGCATCGCCTTTTTCGCGGCAGTGGTTGCAGGTTTGCCATGCGCCGCTTGGAGTCCCGATGTCCACTCATTGCAGACAAAATTGGCCAAAGGCATCATCCCACGCGGTATGGCCAATTTTTTGGATCAGCACCCGGCGGCGCTAGTAGAGGCATGCAAAAAGGTCAGTCGCCTCCAGGCCCCCACGCCAGAGGAAGTCGAGCAGCAATTCGACAAGGTGGTAAAAATGAGCCATGACGGCAAGCCACCCGCAGAAATAGTATATGAGCTGGGCCTGTTGGCAAACATGGTTCAGCTTCTCACCGACCCATCCGTTACAGGCGGGCTGACGCACGCCCAAAGGACGTTCAGCGCATTTACAGACGAACATTTTGATAAACTGGCAGCATCAAAAGAGCCTCTTTTCGCAGCAAAGGGCGAGCTAAACCCAAAATCCGCCATCCACGCCTGGGCCCGCCAAAAATATGAGCGCTACCGATTATTGACAAACCACGTCAACCCAAGCACGGGAGAAAAAATTGGCACTTGGGACACTCTCTCTGTGCCATTCGCCCAGATGCAGCTTGGCTTCTCGACAGGCATAAACGCGACCGCCAATATATGGATTTACGCTTGGAGAGCGGCTGGCGTGTATTGGCATTATAGTCAACGTCCTTGACCATCGCTACGGATTGGCATGCTTCGCCTACGCCTTCCATTCCGCTCCCCGCCTTTTGGAAGAGTGCGGTAAATCCATTGCGGGACACAGGTCTGTGCTTTCAAGCCACTCCCGGTATTCCTACTTGGCGGCTCGCTCCATTCTCGGCGCAGTCTAGCGCGTTCGCGCCTTTCAAAGGGCAAACTGATTAGCTAGTTGAACACCTCTTCACGGATTCATCTGGTTTTGGTTTTGAAGGGCGGGACTATAATCCTTACACCCTATTTTTTCGCCTTTGTCTCCCACTCCAGCGCAAGCCTTTCTTGCCCCAATTTTCTCGCGAGTTCAATGATTTTTGAAATGTCCTTGAATGTGCCGCCAACGCCCAGCCAAGCATCGAAGATGTCTTTGGCGTCGTTGGGCTTGCCGTCGTTTAAGTAGGCTTCGATCAAGGGGATGGCAACATTGTCCCCAAGCCAGGGGCTCAGCCGTTGCACCATGTCTGCCTCGTAGTCGGTCATTCCAGAAAAAATATTCTTGTTGGCGGCAGGGGCGGACGCTTTGAAGCTGGGGTTTGCTTCTTGAATCTCCGTGATCCTGGTAAAATCCCTGTCCCATACCATTTTCAGCAGTGAAATTACCTTGGCCCATTTTCCATTCTCTCTGCACTCGTCGTAATATTCGTCTATGGCGATGACAGGCGGCACGGTGCCAAGTTTTGCGATGGGACTCGCCTTGATGGATTCCACCATTGGCTCGATGGGCCTTCCGCTGCCTTCTGCTCGCCTCCAAAACAGCCACTGGCCCCACAATTCATTCGAAGACGGCTTTTTCTCAAGCAAGGTTTCAATATTCGCCAGCAACTTGGTGGACAGCGACTTCATGCCTTGGTGGCTCAGTATCGAATTGAAACGCCTATATACGCCCGGCAAATTCACCAATATTTCAGGGTTGCTGGACAATACTTCATTCATCAGTGTGCAGACCTCTGCCCAATCGTCCTGCCCCTGATCTGTGTTGGAGCCTTTGTTTTGCTGCCTGATTTGGGTATCCCAGCTACTGATAATGTTGAAGGCCAAGTCAATTTTTAGCCCTGACCTTGCGCCATGTTCTGCCATATAGTCGCGGCGGTAGCCCGCTTCGTCCTTGACGTTGTGGCGCTTGAGCATGGCCTGCAAGATTTCTGGTTCGGGCATTCCATAGCCTTGCTCTAAAACGCTCAAGTCACCAGCTATCAGCGCCCAGCGGTCGCCATCGTCTGCCTTCCAGCCAATGGTGTCCAGATCATCCTTGCTGATGAAATAATTTCTCAGCGGTGGATCGAGCCTATTGACCATGGTTGTAAAGCCATCGGAATAGCTTTTGCCAGATTGGGTGTAGTAATGCCAGGACGGAAAGCCGTTGGCAAAAGTGTACGCTACTTTCGCATAGGGTACTTTATTGGTTTGCTCGCCCATTTCCCAATTTTTTGCCAAGCTTTCCAACCCAGCCGCCCTAGCCGCACTTGCGGCTATTGGGGCGTTTCCCGCCCTGCCTTCTTTTCGCATCATTTCGTCATATACGCTATTCGCTTGGTCAATGTTGCCAAGCCTCAAAAGCGCCTCTAAATAGGCGGCGTACGCCCTTGCTGGGTAGTCTTTGATGGTTTCGCCGCTACCGGCAAATGAAATCGAGTTGCCGGGCGTCCATTCTACTCTTTCAGAGCCGCCCAAAACCTCTCCCCTGTAGCGCATCGCCACTTTGCCGAGCCTAGCTATCGTGCCCCAATCTGCCTTTGCCTTGGCTTCTTCCACGAGCCATGCACAAACGCTTTCGGGGGGGATTGTGCGGTATGAGTTCAAGTATGGATAGATGGTGGGTTCAATGGAATTGATGAACGGGGTTCTTTTGTAGTCAGGATTGCACTGGGCCATCCAAGCCCAGATGTTCCAAAGTGTGCCATTCATAGGATTCAGCGCGATGGCCTGTTCCACTTTGGAAATGTGCTTCTTAAAGACATCCCTCATCAGCTTGCTGTATCTTTCGGGCTGCACCTTGTCGGGCCTAAAGAAGCTGATGTCAATGCCAAGCCAGTCGCCGCTGAACACTTTGTCGGTTTCTGTTGACATTACTGCCCAAGTCCGCAGGTCTTTTTCATCATCCAAATCTTCCGTAGGGTTGAGTGGCATGACGTGCAGGGCTCGCCGCCTGACCTCTGTCAGCAGGTCTGTCATTGCGTCAATGTGGCCTGGGTTCTCGCGCAGAAAGTCCCTTAATATTCTCTGGGGGGTCTTGATTCCCCTTTGCATCAGCATTTCGTCGAACTCTTTGGTGCTGGGAGCTTGGGCGCCAGTGACAATCAGCTTGTTGTCCATGCCGATGGCCGCCCACCTTGCGCTGCTGGCAAGGCCGTACTTTTGCCTTATCCATCGCTCGAATGCCTCTATGTTCCCGTCTTTTATTGCAAATTGTGATACGAATGTGTCCGAATTATTCTTGATCAGCCTGTCGCGGGTAAGCAACTGGAAGCCGTGGCCGTAGATGGCATCGGAGTCAAGCACCTCTTTCCACTTCGACAAGTCCGCCCCGCTCCACTGCCCGAGCAGGACTATCTTATTGCCTTTATAGCTGTTCAGGCTGTACTCAAAGTCCGATTGGGCAGACAGCGGAACACTGGCGATCATTGCGACAATTGCTGGAATTGCAATTCTTGGGTTCATAGCGCAGAAGTCCTTTCAATGCGGGCCGAATTTCTGCCCGCTGAGTTGATTATAATCTGTGCATCAAGAATAAAATTTGTTCCGGTAAAATTTGAGGCACTTGCAAAACCATCCCAAATCTTTTCTTGTTGCTAAATGGCAATTCCATCGCGCCGAATGGACATGCGGCGCATCCCGGCAGCCTGTTCCTATCTTTCGTGCCCGGGTTCGCGGCCCGGCAATTTTAATCATTCAGTGCCGGGTCATGGAGTGCGCCCGAATGCTGAACTGGGGGAAGGCGCTTAGTGCCGCTAAGGCTGGACGCTGCGGGGGCAGCGTCTGGCCCAAGTGGCACTTGGCTGCCTTTCTTACCGTCATCGCTCGCAACTTCTCGGTATCCTGCGCTTGCGCTTGGATACGCGAGACAACCTCCGTTGGTCTCTGCGGCACATTGGTCAACAATGCTGCCATGGGCGTTTTCAGTTTGTTCAGCGTCGTTCTCGCACTGCCCCTTTTTAAGCCGCCCAAGTGCTGCTGGCGTTTGAGGCTGCACTGCAGCCTCAAACGCTCATTGCACTAAGGCGTCTTCCCCAGACCCCTAGTACTCGCTTCGCTTACTGCCCTATGTAGGGGCTGATACATGGACATGGCTTCGATGTAGGCGATTCATGCGGGAACAACGCCCTGTTCAGCGATTGGCACTCAATCCGCAAATAAAAATCGGCGCGGTAAAGCTGCATCAATACTTACCCCTAACCTCTGAACCCTAATCCCTGTTATGATAAATTATGCAGTCAACACCCAAAGCACTTCGTCTAGCTATCGGCATCTTTGGCCGGAGGAACGTCGGCAAGTCATCGTTGCTCAACGCCATCACCGGGCAGCAGGTCTCCATCGTCAGCCCGCAGCCAGGCACAACGGCAGATCCAATTGAAAAGCCGATGGAGCTTCTCCCTCTTGGGCCAATTGTATTCATAGACACGGCGGGGATAGACGACGATGGGGCCCTTGGCGATTTGCGAAAACAGCGCAGCGAATCCGCGTTGGACAGGATAGATTTGGGCATCATCGTTACAGAGGCAGGGGCCTGGGGCAACTATGAAGAAAAATTGCTGGAAGAGTTTAACAAAAGGGAAGTGCCTGCATTGGTTGTCATCAATAAATCCGATGTTCAGGCACCGACAGGCGCGTTCATCTCGGAGATAGAATCTAAGGGTTGTGCCATCATTGCTTGTTCCGCAAAGACGGGCGAGGGCATTGTTGAGGCCAAGGACGCGCTTTTGCGCCTTGCCCAAAAATGGGGGCTTGGGGGCCACTTTGAGAGCCGCCATTTGATCTCAGACCTTGTGCCACCCAACGAAGTGGGGCTGCTTGTGGTGCCCATAGACAGCCAAGCGCCAAAGGGGAGGCTGATACTGCCGCAAGTGATGGCCATCAGGGATCTGCTGGACGGCGGCTCCCTGCCGTTGGTATGCCAGCCAGAGGGCATAGAGTCGGCGCTAAAATCCCTTAACCGCCCACCTGCCCTAGTCGTCACGGACAGCCAAGCATTCGGTGCTGTGTCGAGCTTGGTTCCAGAGCCGCTGCTATTAACTTCTTTCAGCGTACTCATGGCTAGGCTACAAGGCGACCTTGCGGAGATGGCCAGAGGCGCTGCCTCCATAGCCACTCTGAAAGAGGGCGACACCATACTGATTGCCGAAACCTGCACCCACCACCCGACAGGCGATGACATAGGTAGGGTAAAGATACCAGCCTGGCTACAAAAAATTGTTGGGGGCCGCCTTGATTTTGTGCATACACGCGGCAGGGATTTCCCGCTAGACCTCAGCCCCTACAAGCTGGTCATCCACTGCGGCAACTGCACTGGCAACAGGCGCGAAATGCTTGGCAGGCTGCGAAGATGCAAAGAAGCTGGTGTGCATATCACCAACTATGGCTTGGCAATAGCCTATTCCCTTGGAATATTCGAGAGGGCCATGAAACCATTTCAAGAGCATTAGAGGCCATCCATGCCACAAATACCTGTTGAAAACCTAGACAAAGATTCTGTTTTGGCTTGGCTGCTAGAAAATGACGAAACAGAATTGAATAGGTTGTGGCAAAAGGCTGACGATGTGCGCCGCCAGTGCGTAGGCGACGATGTATGGCTGCGGGGCCTCATCGAGGTTTCAAACAACTGTGCCAGAAGCTGCGCCTACTGCGGCATTTCCCTTGTAGCCCCAAGGCCAAAATTATACCTGATGGATAAAGCAGAAATCATGGCATCGGCCAAAAAAGCCCTAGAATATGCCTATGGCACGGTGGTGCTGCAAGCGGGCGAAGACCCCCGCATAACAGGGCCTTGGATGGCCGACATAGTGAGTTGCATCAAACGTGAGACTAGCCTAGCCATTACCTTGAGCCTTGGAGAGCGCAGCGACGAAGAGCTTAAAATGTGGCGCGAGGCCGGTGCCGATCGCTACCTGCTGCGCTTTGAAACGTCGGACGAAAAGTTATATAGGCAGATACATCCAGACCTTGGCGGGCCATCGAACAGAATCGCCCAGCTAGAGCGCATGAGGGACATGGGCTATGAAATAGGCACTGGCATAATGATTGGACTCCCCGGCCAAACATGGGAGAGCATGGCAAACGATGTATGGCTGTTCCGCAAGTATGGCATTGACATGGTGGGCGTGGGGCCATTTCTTGAAAGCCCTGCCACGCCGCTGGCAGGTGAGCTTGGGAAAGCCCTTAGAGCATCGGCAGGGGACAGCCAAGTGCCCTCCGACGACCTTACCGCGCTTAAAGTGGTAGCCCTCACGCGCCTATTGTGCCCCGATACAAACATACCCGCCACCACCGCCCTAGCCACCATTGACCCAACTGGTGGGCGCATCCACGGCTTGCAGCGCGGTGCCAATGTCGTGATGCCAAACGTGACACCTGCCGAATACCGCAGCCTGTACCAGACATACCCCGGCAAAGCTGGAACGCATGAGTCGGCGGACGTTTCGAGGCACAAAATAGAATCGCAGGTATTGTCGCTGGGCAGGACTATTGGAAAGGGGCCTGGGACTTCGTTGAAGTACTTACAAGGGAAAACGTCTGAACACTAGCCCCTTATTAGCACACCAGCCTCTTGCCTTGATATACTGTTTTGACATGGGGGATGGGCGAACCTGATGCCAAAAAAAGAAATTGTCACCGTGCAGGGAACCGAAGTTGCGCTCCTGACGCACCGACACGAAGACTATATTTCGCTTACCGACATGGCGAAGCATAAAAATGCCGAAATACCAGGCACCGTTATCTCCCATTGGATGAGTACGAATTTTTCCATCAACTACATGGGCCTGTGGGAAAAAATGAACAATCCAGATTTTAACCTCACGGGATTCCGTGAGGTTAAAATGCTCAGCACCGAGCCTGGTTTTGCCCTGTCGCCCAAGCAATGGGGCGAGCACACAAACGCCATCGGCATAGTTTCCAAGTCTGGGCGCTATGGAGGCGGCACTTTTGCCCACAGGAACATCGCGTTTGAGTTTGCGTCATGGTTGAGTCCCGAGTTCAAGTACTACCTTATCAGTGAGTTTGACAGACTAAAAAGCCAAGAAGTCAAGCAGCAGTCCCTAGAATGGAACCTTCAGCGCGCCCTGTCAAAGATCAATTACCGCATTCACACTGATGCCATCAAGGAACAGATCATACCCAAAGAGGTGACGAGGGTTCAGGCGTCAATGGTCTATGCCTCAGAGGCTGATTTGCTGAATGTGGCTCTATTCGGGAAAACTGCCGCCCAATGGCGGGCTGCAAATCCAAACCTTGAAGGAAATATGAGAGACTACGCAACCCTAGAGCAGCTTGTCGTGCTTTCAAACATGGAGAGCATCAACGCTCTATTGATACGGCAGGGGTTGTCGCAAGGGGATCGCTTGGTGCAGCTCAATGGTACGGCCATCTTACAGATGAAGTCGCTTGTCGGTACTGCCCTGGAGAAGATGTTGAAATAATGTGGCAGAGGTCAGGTTGCAGAAGCCCATTGCCAAGAAGCGAGGCAGATATAAAGTTCTTGCAGCTTTCCTATCTTATACCAAGTTGCGTTCAGTCGAACGCAACTTGGCATAATTACCCGCACAGTCTATTGCACAGTATGGGTTTATGGGTCAACCAGTTCATTCAGTTCGTATATTGTTATACTGGGCCCATATCTGTCAAGCATGTAGGTTTCTTGCGTACAGCCTATTTTACGCGCCGGTAGATCAAGACTGTTTATATTACAAGTCAAATAATCGCGTAGCCATTTATACCATTCTCCAAGGTTATCTTCATTCTCTGTGTATCCGTATGACCCATCATGAAGGTCTGGTACTTCGATTCCTTTTCTGATTGATATCCATTCCGCCGTATGTGCAAATTCGTGTACAAAGCCTGATACGTAAAACTGGGCCGGAACACTGGGGTCATAATACCATGCCAAGCCCCCCTGCACAGTCATAGCCATTTGCAGATAACCAATATCATAGAATTTGCCACCAAGATTACCTATAGGAAACCCCAAATTTAAGCCACCCCAACCCCTTGGGGCAGATATTTCGCCGTCTTTATCGAACTGGTTCATTGCTATTACATGGTCATAGTTTTTACTCTCAAGATATGGTTTGAGAATTTGCTGTATGTCCCATGGGTCGGCACACAAACCAAGACCAGAGCCGGCGTCACTTAGGCTTGTCACAGGCGTATCTACAACATGTACCTCCAAATTGGCAGTCATTTGTCTGTTCGTCATTGTTTCAATCGCCGTTTTGAAGCGGTCTAACTGCAATTTTGCCGCATCCACAGTGGCATTGTCCATTGTTATCTTGACATTGCGCTGACGGCCGTCAACCGTAATATTTACATCACAATTTCTTAAAATCAGGCAAAGAAAATTCCAGTTGCTGTCCCGAGATATAAAAGGTCTTTCTTGAAGTTTAATATTTTTGAATTGGGTTATGCCATTAACTGTATTGCCAAAGTACCCATGCCTTAGGGAAAAGGTTATTTCGGTGTTATTTCCGCTGTCAACCGTTAATTCCAAAGTCTGCCAACCGCTCTGATTATGGTCATAAACCACATCATTACCGGACGGAACACCAATGCTGGCACGTATATCAAAGATAGGTGTTTCATTAGATTTGCCTGCGGTTGATGTGACGTCTGCCGAAAATACATATTGTGTTTTTGGCTTGACTTGAAACACTTTGGAAAAATTCGCATCATCCTCGCGGTTATTGCTGTTGATAGTAAAGATATTTCCATAAACGGTGAAGGTTGACGACTGTGACCACGTATTTGTTGTCCAGCCCAAGTCTCCAGGTCTGACGTTTGCAAGTATCCATTTGGCATACAAGGTAATGTTCTGTGTTATCGGAGAGGCGAAGTTAAACTTGTTGTTAAAACCCGAATCACTGTACCACCCGTCAAAAGCGTAACCGGTGCGTGTCATGGTGGCTGGGGCTGACACCGTCTTGCCGCTCTGCACTTGTACTGGCTGCGGTTCGGGCGAACCACCGTTTGCAATAAACGTCACGGTATATAGCACCACAGGCTGTTGATTGTTGTTGCCACCACTTGAGCCCCCATTACCACCTGAGCCGCAGCCGGTAAAAACCGCGAGTGTCAATAGAGCGATTGACAGAGCCATGACGAACCTGCCCATAGCGCCTCCTGTGATTCCGGGCAATGTCAAGCCCATCATTTTTTTCTTTGTGTCCATGGGACACTCCTTTGGTAAATGCGCACTATTTGCGCGGTTGCATAAAAAAACAGCCGCGAAGGGGCATTCCCGGCGCGGCACTTTTGTTGGGTTTTTGTCGTTGCTATTTTTAGGTTTTGC
>JAITFL010000148.1 GCA_031281385.1 Holophagales bacterium | reverse complement strand
AGCTCGCCTTGGCGAAGCACTTGGTTTTTCAGCCAAAAGGCCGCGCCGCCTATTTCGTCCAATTCGGTGGTGACATCTAGTAGGTCGTCGTACTTGGCGGGCCTTTTGTACTTGATGTTTAGCTCGCTGACGCTGAACCACACGTCCTGCTGCATCAGCGGGGCCAGCTCTATCCCTCTGGCGCGGAGGAACTCGGTTCTGCTGCGCTCCAGCCAGCGGAGGTAGTTGGCGTAGTACACAACCCCGCCACAGTCGGTGTCTTCGTAATAGACTCTTATCTCCATGCGTCCCCCAATTTGGATGTGCTCAGAATTGAACTTTTTACAAAGGGCATCATTCTATCCACCCCCGCCCCAGTGCCCTGTCTCCATCATAAAAGACCGCTGCCTGTCCGGGAGCCACTGCCCTTGCTGGCTCTTTAAGGACGACCCTTATCCGGCCATCGGGCGCTTCAAGCAAAGTCGCGGGTACTGGTTTCGCCCTGTACCTCACTTGGACTTCACATTCCAATGGCAGACTAGGGGGATTGCGGCATGTCCAACTGACTTTTGCAACACTAAAATCTGCTCGGAACAGATCATTTTCGTCATTCGTCAGATGCACGTTGCCAGTTTCAGAATCCAGTCTGCACACCCAAGCCTTTGCGCCCGTGCCCACCTTCACCCCGCGCCGCTGGCCGATCGTGAAATTGTGTATGCCATCGTGCTCGGATAGACTTTTGCCATTCCAGTCCACGATGTGGCCCCCAATATGGGCTTTGCTTTTGTCAAAGCGGGCCTGAAGAGTCTCTTGAAACGACATCCCATGACGCAAAAAACACACGTCCTGGCTTTCTTTTGTGCCTGCTAGGGGCAGACCGATTTGTGCGGCTTTTTCTCTGACCCAAGTTTTTTTGAGGCCGCCAAGTGGAAACTCCGTATGCTGCAACTGCTGTTGAGTGAGTCCCGCCAAAAAATACGACTGGTCTTTGTTGTCGTCTTGGCCCCTCAGCAAGCAAGATTCGCCATTTTTTTTGCAAAGCCTCGCATAGTGGCCTGTCGCAATTGCGCGGCAGCCATTTTTGAGCGCCCAGCCCAGCAACGCGCCAAACTTGACTCGCTCGTTGCATATCATGCAAGGACAGGGAGTGCGCCCCAGCGCGTATTCATCCCAGGCCCAGCGCAGCACGGTTTTTTCAAAATAGCCTACCCTGTCAACAACGAAATGCCTTATGCCAAGGTGTTCCGCCACAATGCGGGCCTTTTCCGGGGCTTCAGCAGCGTTTGTACCCAGTTCGCCCGATTCGCCAAGTTCACATTGCCCGCTTGGTTCAACATAGAGCTGAAGCGTGGCGCCTATGACTTCCCAGCCCTGCTCTAACAGCAGCGCGGCGGTGACGGCAGAGTCCACGCCCCCGCTGAGCGCGACTGCGATCTTTCCCTTTTGGTCAATGGCCATCAGACAATTTTACGCTCAATCAATTCGTTGTGGGCCGCGACAGATGCACACATGCCAAAGGAATAGCTTTTTCTGCAAAAATGCCGTAAAATCAATACTTTTGGCAGGGCCGCGCATGCACATCCAAGAAATGATACTAAAGCTTCAAAATTATTGGGCCGAGAGGGGCTGCCTCTTGGGCCAGCCATTCGACATCGAAAAGGGCGCGGGGACGATGAACCCCCTGACCTTTTTTGGCGCGTTGGGGCCAAAGCCGTGGAATGTTGGCTACGTTGAGCCAAGCCGCCGCCCCGGCGATGGGAGGTACGGCGAAAACCCATTTAGGCTATATAAGCATTTGCAGTACCAAGTGATCTTGAAGCCTAGCCCTGCCAGAGTTCAGGACATGTACATAGATTCGCTGGAGGCCCTTGGCGTGGATATAGCCAAGCACGACCTGCGCTTTGAAGAGGACAACTGGGAGTCGCCGACGCTCGGCGCTTGGGGCGTTGGGTGGCAGGTGGTGCTTGACGGCATGGAGATAAGCCAGTTCACGTACTTCCAGCAAATTGCGGGGGTTGACTGTAGGCCCGTTTCAGCGGAACTCACCTACGGCATAGAGAGAATTTGCATGTTCCTAAATGGCATAGACAACATCTTTGACCTCATTTGGGGCGAAATAGTGACCGACCAAGGCTCTTTCCCTGTTGACTATGGCAGTGTGCGCCGCAGGGAGGAATTTGAACTAAGCGCATACAGCTTTGAGCACGCCGATTTGGAATTGCACAAATACCTATTCAATGCCTATGAGAAGGAAGGCTGGCGGCTGGCGAATGAACTGGGGCATTACTCTTCGGGCTACGAACAGGCGCTCAAGATGAGCCACACGTTCAACGTCCTCGACGCAAGGGGGGCGATCAGCACCACCGAGAGGCCCGGCGTTATAAAACGGGTGCGCGACCTAGCCTGCGCCTGCGCCAAAGTCTATTTAGAGCTAGAGGCTTCACATGACTGACACACAAACATTGTTGCTGGAAATCCACTGCGAAGAGATACCCGCCAGATTTCTAAAGCCATTGAGCGCGGAATTTGAGGCCGCGTTTTTGAACCTTGCCAAAGAGCAGAAACTTGGGGAACCCAGTGTGCAAGCTATTTTCAGCCCAAGGAAACTGGCGTGGCGGGTTGAAGGGCTTTTTGTGGCGCAGTCAGACCAAGTCGAAAAGCTCATCGGGCCGCCCAAGAGAATGTGCGTGGACGAATCGGGGAAGCCTACAGTGCAGGGCCAAAAATTCGCCGAAAAGTGCGGCGTTGATTTTTCTGCCCTGCGCTTCGAGCAGCCCGCCGGCAAAAAAGAACCCTGCGCCGTTGCGGAAATTTTGAAGAAAGGCCGCAACACCGATTCTATTCTCTCAGAGGCACTGCCAAGACTAGTCTCTGCGCTGCACGTTCCCAAGGCCATGCGCTGGGGCTCATCGAGCTATGAGTTCGTGCGCCCGATACGATCCATTTTGTGTACATTTGGCAAAAAGACAGTCCCTTTCACCATTGACGGCGTTAACAGCGGAAACACAACTTGGGGGCATCGCCTATTCCACCGCACCAACGAAAGCCCGTTGACCGTTGATTCTCCAGAAAAATATGAGGCCGTGTTGAAGGCTGGCGGCATCATTGCGTCATTTGAAGAGCGCAGGCGGACAATCGAGGAGCAGATAAAAGCAAAAGCCGCAGAAGTGGGCGGCAGGCCAGTGGCCGATGAAGAACTGCTAGACACACTTGCGCTGATAGTGGAATGGCCCTCAATGCTAAAGGGGGCCTTTCCCCCAGAGTTCATGGATCTGCCGAAAGAAGTGCTGGTGACAAGCTTAAAGGAACACCAAAAGGCTTTTTGCATAGAGAAACCAGACGGGTCTGGCCTATTGCCATATTTCTTGGCGATAGCGAATAGGCCAGATGACCCGCAAGGATTGATAGTCGCCGGCAATGAGTGGGTGCTAAAGGCGCGGCTGTACGATGCGAGGTTCTTTTTTGCCGAAGACAGACGCGCACCTTTGTCTAGCTTGGCACCAAAGCTGGAGGCTCTGACCTTCCATCGCGAGTTGGGCAGCTACGCCGAAAAAACTCAGCGCATTTCAAACATCGCCATAGCACTGGCAAAAAAAATGAAACTGGACATCGGCCATGCAAAGGCGGCATCGGAATTATGCAAGGCAGACCTAGTGACGCTGATGGTGGGCGAATTTCCAGAGTTGCAGGGCATCATGGGCGGTTGCTACCTACAGATGGAGGGTGCGCCGCAGTCAGTTTGGCAGGCAGTGCGCGAACACTACATGCCCCTTGGCGCAGAGGCTCCCCTGCCATCTTCGGGCATCGGCGCGATACTGGCTATCGCCGACAAATTGGACACGCTTTCGGGCTGCTTTGCAATAGGCATGGTGCCATCTGGTTCAAAAGATCCGCTGGCGCTGCGACGCGCGGGGATGGGCATCGTGCGGATACTTTGGGAAAAAGGCTTTGAAGTTTCCGTTGATGATTTAGTTGCAATAGGCTTAGAAGCAGTTTCGCAAAAAGCCAAAGCACCCATAAAAGATACGCAAGCCGCGTTGATGGCATTTTTCAAAGATCGCGTTGCGTACCAGTTGGAACTTTGCAACATCCCGCCTCCAGTTAGAAATTCCGCCATCGCAAGCGGTTGGGCCGACTTGAACGACCTAAAGGCCAGATGCGCGGCCCTATCCAAATTCGCGCAAGACCAGCGGTTTGAGAGCCTTGGCAGCAGCGCCAAGCGCATAGCGAATATTTTGAAAGACGAAAACGCTGAAAGCCTAGAAAAAGGCTATGCCCCCAACTTGCTGGAACAGGCCGAAGAAAAGACACTGGCCTCGCGCCTAACAGCCATTGAAGGAGCCAAAGACTATGGCGCACTGCTGGCACTGCTGGCCGACCTAGCCCAGCCATTAGAAGAATTTTTCAACAAGGTGATGGTCAAGTGCGAAGACAAAGCCCTGCGAAATGCTAGGCTGTCCCTGCTCCACAAGCTAAGAAAGTCGTTTATGAAAATTGCGGATTTTGGGCTGTGGCATTGATGATCAGCATGTTCCAAAATAACAGTTTGATAAAACTTATAGGCACATGACATGATCATCTGGCGGCTCTTCCCCTTGGCAATAGTCCTCTTTGCGCTTCTCCGCTTCGTGGTTCCGCTCAAGATTGGGAGGTGGTGGAAGGTGGCGATGGGGACCTTTGTGCTTGCCATGCCACTGCAGCGCCTTTTGATCAGTTTTTTATATAGGGGGCTGGCACCCGGCGAAACACCGGCATGGGCCATTCTGCTTCAGGGGATACTGCTTTCGGCGGTGGTGTTTTTGGCGGTGTTTGTCATTTTGCGCGACCTTGCTTTAATCGTCACGTGGATTTGTCGGAAAAAGATCGCTTGGCTAAATGCCTCTTCAGCGCGACTTGCGCTTGGCTTGTTCGGCGCGGCACTGCTGCTTTCATGTTACGGCGCATGGCAGGCCGCTCGCGTACCCAGCGTCCGCCATGCTGAGATAGCCATTCCCAACCTGCCGCCCGAAATGGATGGGCTGGCGATAGTGCAACTGACTGACCTTCACGCGACAAAGCTCTTTGACGAAAAATGGATGCGGGCAGTCGTTGAGAAGGCCAATTCGCTTAACCCAGACTTGGTGCTTTTGACAGGGGACATTGTTGATGGCAGCCCAAGGGTGCGGCGGGGCGACGTGGCGCCCTTGGCGGAGCTCAGGGCCAAACTTGGTGCCTTTGGCGCGCCTGGAAACCACGACAATTTTTCTGGGCAGTCGGACTGGTTGGGCATCTTCAAAGAGATGGGGATAGCTATCCTGATAAATGAACACGTGGAGTTCACCCTTGGCGGCTCCAAGCTGGTTTTGGCGGGGCTTGCGGATAGGTCGTATCTGTGGCGCGGCGGACCGCCGCCAGACCTAGTTGTCGCCTTGGACATGGTGCCGAAGGGAGTACCGATAATTCTGATGGCTCACCAGCCAGCAAGGGCAAAAGAAAACGCCAAGGCTGGAGTGGCCCTGCAACTTTCTGGGCACACGCACGGCGGCCAGATAATCGGACTAAAAATGATAGTTAAGGCCGCAAACGATGGCTATGTGTCAGGACTCTATGACGTTGACGGCATGAAGCTGTACGTCTGCAATGGCGCGGGGCTGTGGACGGGGCTCCCCGTCAGGCTGGGGGTTCCATCGGAAATAGCGCACATAGTGCTTCGGAGTCCAAAAGTCGCGGAGTGAAAATAGCGCACAAGTACTAACCCCTACACACTATACCCTACACCCTATACAATACCTTTATGACCACAGTCCTTGTAGTGGCCGGGGAGGCCAGTGGCGACCTGCATGGCGCGGAGATTCTTTCGGCGCTGAAGAGGCTTTGCCCGAGCCTGTGCGTGGTGGGCGTGGGCGGGGCTAAGATGTCGCCCTTTCTGGACAAAAAACTGGCGGATGCGTCAGATTTAGGGGTGGTGGGCTTTTTCGAGGTGCTGCGCCACCTGCCAAAGATATTGAAACTGGAAAGGGCAATACTTAGGGCCGCCGAATCCGAGGACGCTTCGATGGCCCTGCTGATTGACTACCAGAGCTTCAACCTTAGGCTTGCAAAGGCGCTGCGAAAAAAAAAGCCAAGCATGCGCCTGCACCAGTATGTATGTCCGCAGGTCTGGGCTTGGAAGGAGGGCCGCGTACCCATCTTGGGCAAGACATTCGATGCGCTGTACTGCCTATTCGACTTTGAGCCGCGCCTCTTCGACGGCCTGCCGATAGAAGCTGTATGCCTTGGCCATCCCTTGGTTGACCTTGTGGCGCCCGAGATGGAGAGGGATGCATTTTTTAGAGAGTCTGGTCTTTCTCCGGACGTGCCTCTGGTGGCGCTCTTGCCGGGCAGCCGCCAAAGCGAAACATCCCGCTTATTGCCGCCTATGCTGGGCTTGGTAAAAATGTGGCCTTATTTGGGGCGGCAACCTGTCCAGTGGGCAATCCCAGCGGCGCCCACGCTGAATGCCGACAAACTGAGGGCTGCCGTTGGAGCCATGCCCATAGCCGTGCTAGAAAACAAAAGTTACGCCACTAGGGCCTACGCCAGCGCCGCGCTGGTTTGCTCTGGCACAGCCACGCTGGAGACGGCCATACTGGGCACACCATTTGCCATACTGTACCGCATGAACCCGCTTACGCTGTTTTTGGCAAGGAGACTGGTAAAAATCAAACAATTTGGCCTTGCAAACGTGGTGGCGGGAAGGGAAGTCGCAAAGGAACTCTTGCAGGACGAAGTCACGCCCCAGGGCTTGGCAGATGAACTTAATAGACTGCTGGATCCAAAAACGTCCAACGAGACAAGGGAAAGCCTAAAACAGTTCAGGGCAAAGCTGGGAGAACCCGGCGCGGCGGAGAGGGTGGCCAAGCACATGATGCTATGCGGTGGGGCGCGCCCTGAGTGAATCCCGCTCCGCACTCCCCCGCCGCATCGGTTTGTGCTATTATCTTTTCCGTGGGGTCTAAAGTGGGCAAAGAATCCTGTTTGGCAATTGCATCGGAGATTCTAAGTTGCGTCGTAACGAACTCTGACGCGACCTTTGAAGTGCCCGCTTCCATGTCAAGCGCAAATGGAAACGTTGTTTTGCTGCTACCCCAGAACGAAAATCGTTGCGCAGGGTCTCCACCTACAAACCATTGTGGTTTTCTGTCATCTGTTTAAACACATCGTGGGAGGTAATATGTACGAATGTCCGAGTTGCAAGCAAAAGGTCATACCCTTTAGCAAGAAATTTTGCACTGGCCCCTTGCTTCACTACCACTGCACAAATTGCAATGCTAGTCTATCGTGTTCTTGGACTATAGTTTTTCTAATAGCTGTCGTTGCAATGCAGCCAATAGTATTTCCTATTTTTTTGGTGCCAGTGTCACTTAGGATCATTATTGGCTCGTTGTCCATTTTGGCAACCATGTATTACTGGATTTTTCATTCCAAAATTGTTGTAAAAAATTCTGGGAATTGTTCGTCTCAGATCAACTAATTTGGGAATTGTACAGTTGACTTGGAACCGCGGGAACAGGCTTGAATTACAAATAATCCAAGGATGGCAAGCAAGACAAATGGCTCACAACAGTTGCAATGTCTTACGATGTAAGGTTCGCTCTCATTCGTCCAAGACGGACGCAATTTTTGGTCGCCAATTCTATCTCCTGGTTCCAACTGGGATGCGGCCGTCCCATCTTAGGTCAAAGTAGCTGATGCCGCTGAGACCGGGGTCGTTGATAAACTGTTCCAAAAATAGGGCCTGGAAGTTGGGGATATTTTTTGCCGGGTCTTCCTTTGGCAGGTAAATTGGAGCGGCAAGCCCTTCCATGAAAACAGTGGGCCCCTTTGACGTCCATCCATCGCCTCTGTCAGTCCAGCGCATCTCTGTCAGCCTAGCGTAAAAATCGGGCTGCTGCTCCTTTAGCTCCCTGGCCACCAAGATGAGCTCGACCAAGATTTTTTCTTCTAGGCTGGCTTGGTCAACGATGGCCGGCATGGGCACTAGGTTATCTTGGTTCGCCCTGTCCATGATGACACCATCGTCCGACATCAGCAGTACGCCGTTTTTTGTTGCGAGCAAAAAGAGCGGCTGCCTTTCTTCGATGACGATGCTCAACCTGTCAGGCGGTTCTCGCCTAATCAGCACCGCGCTCACCCACAGCAGCGATTCCAGTTTTTCTTGAAGCTGGTCAGCGTCAAAAAAGAACAGGGGCTTGTCCCTGCACAAGTCCTCGGCTATTTTTTGGGCCTCTAGCAAGCGGTGGCCGTGGCACCCGGAGATGTGTATCTGCTCGATCACCAGCCTCTGAATCCCCAAGTAGCGCTGCCCCAGCTCCAGCGCACCCCAGGCCGCCGCGGCGACCAGCAGCAAAACGGCGAAAAACCGCGCCATTGGCATCCACGGTTTTCGGGGGGGCTTTTTGAGAAAGGGTGGCATGGGATATATAGATTAGCTAATTATTCTCATTTTGTTTAGCGGTTATTTCTTCCACACTTCTATTTCTAGCTCTAGGTCAATGCCGTGGGCTTCAAGCGCCTTCGATTTCGCCAATTGGATCAGCTCCCAGTAGTCGCTTGGTGCCGCATCGCCCAAGTTGACAATAAAATTGGCGTGCTTTGGGCTAACTTGGGCATTCCCTATGCGCGTGCCCTTTAGGCCCACACTTTCGATGAGCTTACCCGCGCTCTGCCCTGGCGGGTTCTTGAAGATGCTACCAGCGCTGCGCCCTGA
Organism: Holophagales bacterium; assembly: GCA_031281385.1. The sequence continues at coordinate 3,552 of JAITFL010000148.1, read as the reverse complement.
TGGCTGGGTCTTGCGCCTAGCCTCGAGAAACGAATCCATCTTGGCTTTTATCTGCGCCGCTTCGCCTTTGTCCAGCGCGAACCATGCACCCAGCGCGACGCCGCCATTTGCGAGGAAACTGGAGCGATAAGAAAAATCCCCCGGCCCAACCTCTTTTTCTACGATTTCGCCAACGGGGGACACAAAGCGCACCTTCTCCAATGCTTGCCCCCACTCGCCGCCATGCGCCCCGGCGTTCATGCGGATGGCACCCCCAAAGCTGCCAGGGATGCCGCCGGCCCACTCTATCCCCGAAAGGCCCAAATCGGCAACATTGTGCGCCAAGGCTGCGTGGCCGCAGCTTGCACTGGCAAACGCCCCGCCGCTTGTGGTGAACAAAGTTTTAGGCAGCGCCAGTCGCAGCACTGGGGTGGCAATGTCGGACAGTACAAGTAAATTGGAGCCCCCGCCCAGCACACGAAAAGGTACATCATTTTTGTTGCATGTCCTTACGAATAGCGCGGCTTCTTCTTCTGCGCTGGGTTCAAAAAGCCACCTGCATATCCCACCCAACCCAAGTGTCGTCAATTGGGAAAAAGGAACATCCCGCTTGTGCGGGATCGAAAAAAGGGGGTCGGGAAGTCCAGTCAAATTCGGCACTTGGATTGAACCAGCGCGAGCGAAGCGCGCCACCACAATTGTCAATTGTCAATCATCAATTGTCAATTGTAAACTTGCATTATGCGTTGGATGGCGATTGACCACGGCACTAAAAAAATAGGCATTGCGTTTTGCGATGAAATGGAGATCATTTCCACTCCCTTTGCCACTTGGCCAATGGAAGGACACGCCACGCTGGAAAATCTTTGCAGGCTGGCCGCCACTGAAAACGCACGGGCGATCTTGGTTGGCCTGCCACTGCACCAAGACGGCAATGAATCGGCCACGGCGGAGCTTGCAAAAAAATTTGGGCTGGATTTGGCCAAAATGTCAAATTTGCCTATAGAGTTTCTCAACGAACATTTGTCCAGCTCCGAAGCCAAAAGACTGCTGGCGCAGGGGAGCGCAAGACCAAAAGCAAAAAAGGGCCAAAGCACTAAACTCGATGCCGCCGCCGCCGCAGTGCTATTGCAGGAACACTTGGAGAATAGAAGAAATCAGAAACCAAAGGCCGAAAGTTAAGAATCATGGGGGATTGTCAAAATAATAAGCGAGAATCTGGTTTTTTTTCAGGCCGCATGGATATAATGAATACGCTGGATGCACTAAACAAAGCATTGATAGAGAAGAGGGGGGCAACAATTGTGTTTTACTAGTTCCAAAGAGGTCTGCTTGCGGGATGCTTGAATGATGAATGATTGACTGGATTTGACGGTTTTTTGGGAAGGACGCAAAATGGACAATTTCATTTTTCACAACCCTGTAAAAATAATTTTCGGGCGCGGGCAGACACCGCTGATAGCAAATGAAATACCTAAAAGTGCAAAAATACTGATCACCTGCGGCGGGGGTAGCATCCGCAAAAATGGAGTGTACGACCAAGTTATCAACGCCCTAAAGGAACACAATCATGTGGAATTTTGGGGCATCGAGCCAAACCCATCCTTCGAAACACTGATGAAGGCCGTGGAAATGGGCCAAGAAGAAAAGATAGACTTTCTGCTTGCGGTTGGCGGGGGGTCGGTGGCCGACGGAACCAAGCTCATCGCAGCAGCAATCCCATTCGAAGGAGACCCTTGGGACATCGTAAGAGGCAAGGCAAAGCCGGCCAGCGCCGTGCCTTTCGGCTGCGTACTGACGCTACCCGCCACTGGCTCGGAGATGAACTGCGGAGCTGTCATAACACGCAGAGCGACAAAGGAAAAACTGTCGTTCAGGCACCCGTCTGTGTATCCCAAGTTTTCTGTGCTAGACCCAGAATTTACGTACACTCTGCCGCCAAAGCAAGTGGCCAATGGAATAGTTGACACATTCGTCCACGTTGCGGAACAGTACCTGACGTTTCCCGCCAGCGCTGCAATACAAGACAGGTTTTCGGAAGGAATACTTCGCGCACTGCTGGAAGAGGGCCCCAAAACCCTGGCAAACCCGACCGACTACGATTCCAGGGCAAACCTGATGTGGGCCGCTACGATGGGGCTCAATGGACTCATTGGGTGCGGCGTTCCACAGGATTGGGCCACACACTGGATAGGCCACGAACTGACAGCTTTTTTTGGCCTAGACCATGCGCAGACACTTGCCGTGGTACTGCCCAACCTGCTTTGGGCTATGCGGGATTCAAAAAGGCAAAAGCTGCTCCAATACGCCAGACGCGTGTGGGACATACACGACGGCAACGAGGAAGAAGCAATAGAACGTGCGATTGTAAGCACTAGGGCGTTTTTTGAACACTTGGGCCTGCCCACGCACTTGGCAGAATTGGGCATCACCGCAGACTGCTCGGACGAAATGATAGTGCGGTTCCAAGCCAGAGGGATGTTGCCAATGGGCGAATCAAAGACACTCGATGAAGGAAAAATCAAAGAGATAATGCGGGCTGCGCGTTAACTTGGCGTGAGCGAAGCCCACAGCGATTGTCAATTACAAAAAGAGGTTCCAGATGGATCCAATTGTTCAGCTTGCAGAAAAGGCGATAGAACACTTTGTCCTTGGCGCAAAGGACAATATTCCCGATTCATTCAGGGACGCCATCCCACAAAAAAAGGCAGGGGTGTTTGTATCCATCCACCTAGCCTCTGGCGATCTTAGGGGCTGTATCGGGACAATCTCGCCAACCTGCAAGTCAATGGCGGATGAAATCATCCAAAATGCTAGGTGGGCCTGTTCCCGCGACAACAGGTTCAGCCCCATTGCAGCCAGCGAACTGGGCGATCTAAAAATAAAAGTTGACGTGCTAAGCGAACCCGAGCCGATAGACTCCATAGACGAATTGGATGCCAAAAAATTCGGGGTGATCGTGTCGGCAAAGGACGGCAGGCGCGGGTTGCTGTTGCCGGATTTGGAAGGCGTGGAATCCATCGAGGAGCAAATAGATATATGCCGCCGCAAAGGCGGAATAGGCCGCAATGAGCCTGTATCATTGCAGAGATTTACAGTGGAGAGGCATGGGTGAAAAACCTCCAAAAGGGCGAATGCCCTGAGATGCGCGACTGAAAGTAGCGAGCCGCTGCAAGGCGGTGAGCGGATTTGGAAGTCTGCGCCTCATGCCGAATCGCGTTCAATTGAACGCAACTTGGTTTATAGCCCTTCCCGTAGGGAATGGTACGGAGTGCATAGGCTGCGCCGAGAGTGAAGCGAGCCGCCCTGGTGGAACGCTGATGCTGCCGCCAAAGCGCAAACCCGCTCGCCGCGATGGGTTAACCGCACCCCCACAAGGCTGGGAGCGAAACGGAAAGCGCAGCCGTAATCTATGAGAGTCTGTGCAGATTAATAGGGGAAACGCAATAAGACCCTAGATAGTGTCGTCAATAGATTTTGGCCCACATCATGATGCAACGGATGTGCACGGCCGCCAAGTATGAAGCCGTGTTCTTGGCGTACCTTGTCGCGATCCCTCGCCACCGCTTCAGC
>JAITFL010000135.1 GCA_031281385.1 Holophagales bacterium | reverse complement strand
TAGCCCTCTTTGATTGCGCCCTTTTCGTAGGCTTCTTTCAGAATGTAAAAGGCCATCCTGTCTTTTATGCTGCCAGAGTAGTTGTAATACTCCAATTTGGCATAAACGTGGCGAATCTCGCCTTTGTACTTCAGCGTGATTTTTGCCATTGGCGTGTTGGCCACTAACTTAGAAAGTGCTTCCAGTTTTTGCTTTACTGTTTCGTTCACAGTCTGTACTCCTTAACTAAATAGACTGAAAAAAATGAGGCTCTTGCAAAACTGACGTTTGGCAAGTGGCTCTATTTTATCTTTTCCTGCATGATCTGCAAAACGACTTCGTCCACATTTTTCATGCCACTCTTGGCCAAAAGCCCAAGGTTGGCGATCGAGGTTTTCCCATCGGCCCCCAAGATGCCATCCGTGGCGGGGATGCCTACGCCAGCCATGGCGAGCTGTGCCGCCCTAAATGCTGCGTCAACTCCCGTCATCGTTTTCATCGCGCAGCCTATCTTTGCCCCGTCGCAAATCATGCCCGCCAAGTTGCCCACCATGTTGTTTATGGCCAAGTCCACCCTATCCTCGCCGCCACCTTCTAGCACCACAAGGGCGGTGGCTATGCCAATTCCGGCGGCGTTGGCCGCCCCGCATATCGCGCTCAGCGTACCCAGTTGGTACGTCACCGCCGACGTCATGATGCAGGCCAGCGCGAGCGCTTCTTCGACTTGTGCCTCGGAATGGCCCTCTTTCCGCCCCCAAAGGGCGATTGGGACCGAAGCCGTTATGCCTTTGTTGCCCGACCCCGCTAGGGACATTACGGGCAGGGGCTCGCCGGACATTCTGGCGAACACGCCGGCGGCGACCATGCGCGACAGCCTAGCGGGCATTTCGACAGCCCCAAAATCCTTTGGCAATAGCTCCATGCCTCGCTCCGCAATGGCCACGTTATAGCGGATGCCTTCTTGCAGCCTCTCTCTGTCAGGTTTGGATATAGACCTTGCCATTTCAAGTCGCTCGGCGAAGCTTAGCTTGGCAAGGCTCTCCCTTATTTGGGACGGCGGCCCCGCGCTGCCTTCTACGTCCGAGCCCCCAACCAGCTTGCCATTGGCCTCTAGCCTAGTGAGCGCGGAATGATCCCGCTCTATCACCGCTCTGCCAGTCCCCAGATTCGACTCGACTTCCACGGCAATCAGCAGTTCGGGATGGCCCCGCACGACTTCCACGGACAGGGCCTTGCCGGCAATAAGCCCTTGGGCCGCGGCAACAGTTTCTTCAGTGTTGGCCTCGAACACTTTCAGGCCCAAGGAAGGGTCGGGCGCCAAAGTGCCAAGCGCCAAGGCCATCAGTATGCCGCTTCTGTTTCCAGAATTGGGGATGCCGACCGCATAGCAATTTTTGTATGTGCGGGGGTCGCAGACCAGCCCAACTTTTTTGGCCTTCCCCCCAGCCTGGCCCGCCGCAAGCGCCGCCGCCCATGCCACGGCGGCGGGTTCGGTGCAGCCCAAGGCGGGCCTCCATTCAGCGTCTAAAAGATCGGTTATATTCATTAGATTATTGTATCTTGAGTCTCTTGCAAAAGTCTGTTTTTTTGGGGCAGTAGGACTCCGATTAACGAATTGACAATGGACAATTGACAATTGACAATGGTGGATGCGGCCTTTGGCCGCGCTGGTTTTCTTAATTTGCTATCCCTCTATTGTGTGGTAGTTTTCAGAAATTGGATAGGGAGTTATTGCGATAGTAGCGGGTTTTGCAAGTGCCTCTCTTGTCCATTATGAAAAAAAGCTAATGCCAAAACGGAATGGGTTATTGATAACTGGTATCGGGCGCGGGAGCTTGGCCGAGGAAGCGGGTATTTCGCCTGGCGACATTCTGGTGGAAATCAATGGGGAAAAAGTGCTGGACAGCCTGAACTATCAATTTTTGGCCAGCCAGCGGGATCGCACGGAAGTGCTGGCGATAAAGCCGAACGGGGGCACCATAAGGGCCTTGTTGGAAAACGGGGGGGACGCGCTAGGCATCGAATTGGCCCAAGACACAATCAAGGTCTGCAAGCAAAATTGCGTGTTTTGCTTCGTCAGCCAAATGCCAAAGGGCTTCCGCAAGACGCTTTACCTAAAGGACGAGGACATACGCCTTTCCTTTTTGTACGGCCACTTCACGACGCTCTCTAATTCCCAAGACGATGAGATTGCTAGGATAATCAGGGAAAAACTCAGCCCCATCCATGTGTCCGTACACGCCACAGATCAGGACGCCAGGCGCAGAATAGTTGGGAACCCCAAAGACGGCGACATACTTGGCAAAATTGACAGGCTCATCAGCGGCGGCATTGAGATGCACGCCCAAGCGGTGATTGCGCCTGGTTACAGCGACGGGGAAATTTGGGAGCGCACGCTGGATGACTTATGGGAGCGAAGGATCGGCCACAAAGCGAAGGGGGGCGTCCTGTCGCTGTCCTGCGTCCCCGTTGGCCTTACGGCGCACCGCGAGAATCTTCCATTTATCAAAGAGATAGACCAAGGCTATGCAGGTCTCTGGGTCAAAAGGTGGAAGAGTGAGGCCCCCCGCTATGCCCTGCCCGATGGGGAGCCTTGGCTGCTTTTGGCCGATGAGTGGTTCACCCGTGCCAGAATAAGGGTGCCGGGGCGAAAATTCTATTCGGCGACATGGAACCAATTAGAAAATGGCGTTGGTCTCATCAGGCGCTTTTTGGAACACAGCAGACGCTTCATCAAATCGGACAGGGCCAAAGGATTCACAGGCAAGCGACTGCTGCTTTTGACAGGCACGAGCTTTGCTCCATATTTGCTCCAAGAGGTCGAGAAGCT
>JAITFL010000093.1 GCA_031281385.1 Holophagales bacterium | reverse complement strand
GAAACCATAGGCCCTGTTGCGGTTTTTTGCGGCGCGGTAGAGCGCGGAGCCACGCAGGCCGCGCCTGGCATGTCCAGCCGCCATTATGCGCCAAAGGCCCAATTGAGTGTCCATGGGCTAGGCGAACTGATGGAGATGCTTGATGCGCTGGCTAGGCAGGGCAGGGGCGGAATCGCTGCGATCCTTTTCGGGGAAGATATTCCTGTTCCCCCAGAATTGCAAGAATGTACCATCAAGAGACTGCCTAGCGATGCAATGATGGCGATGGCTGGCATTTACGCAGCACTGCATGACCTAGACTCCATAGGCTGCCAGAGGGTGCTGGTCCAAGAGCCGCCCCAGTCGGATGAATGGATGGCCATAAGGGACAGGTTGTTCAGGGCCGCGTCCAAGGAATAATGGGAGGCATAATGTTCTATTCTCTCGCCCAGCTCTCGGCCATCCTCAACGCTGAATTGATAGGCGATGGTAGCGTTGTTCCCAGCGGTGTGAGCCTAGATTCTAGGACAATCGGCGATGGCGATTGTTTTGTCGCGCTAAAGGGTGAAAGGGACGGCCATGAATACGCTTTGAAGGCTGTGCAGGGCGGGGCCGCTTGCCTGCTGCTAGACCATGCGTTGGACGTTACTGCGCCGCAATTGATAGTGAGCGACACATTGGCTGCTCTGCAGAAGTGGGGGCAGACTAGGTTGTCCGAACATAGGCCAAAGTTCGTTTTTGGCGTGACGGGCTCCGTTGGCAAGACCAGCACAAAGGAGATGCTGGCCGCGGCTACATCGGCATGGAAGACGCCTGGAAACCGCAATAATACGCTGGGTCTGCCCGCCGCGCTGGCAACGCTGCCAGATGGGTTGGAAGCCGCCGTGCTTGAAATGGGTATGTCAACGCCAGGAGAGATCAAGCGCCTGACAGAAATAGCCCCCATAGATTTTGGCGTTATCGCCAACATCGGCAGCGCACACCTAGAGAATTTTCCAGAAGGGCAAAAGGGCATAGCAAAGGCCAAAGGCGAGATCATTGCGGGAATAAGGCATGGCGGCGCGTGGGTCTATCCAGCTAATGACACTTGGTGCAGGTGGCTGGCGGAAGGGAATGGCGCGTCCGATGCTCATCCCGTCCGCGCAGTGCCAGTGGGTGAGGGCACGGGCTATTTCATTTCTTCTATCAAGTCTTTGGGCTGCATGGGGAGCAGTTTTTCAGTGGTTCACCCTAGTGGCAGACTGAACGCAGAAATTAGGCTGCCGGGGCTACACCAAGCCCAAAACGCGCTCTTGGCAATTTCCATCGCTCTGTTGGCCGGGTTCGGCGAAGATGAAATTGTCAATGGCATCGCATCGGCCCAGCCCCAAGAGGGCAGGGGGCGGCTGTATAGGCTTGTGGGTGGCAGTTGGCTGCTGGACGAATCATATAACGCCAGCCAAGAATCCATACTGTCTTGTGTGAAATCTCTTATGGAACTTGACGGCGGCGAGCCAGTGGCAGTCTTGGGCTGCATCCGCGAACTGGGCGCGGAGTCTGCATCAATCCACGAGGCCACGGGGCTGGCGCTGAAAAAAGAGGGCATCAGCCGCCTGTGGGCGTACGGAGACTTTGCGAATGACTATGCGGCGGGCTTTGGGTTGGGCGCCAAGGCATATCCCGACTTTGAAAGCATGGAACCAGAACTGGCCGCGCTGCCAACGGGCTCCCGCATCTTGGTAAAGGGCAGCCGCCACTGGAAGGCGGAGAGGGTGGTTTCAAATTTGTTGGAGCGCCTTGGCGTGGATGAGGCAGAGGCAGGGTTCAGGGGCTAAGCGGTAGGGCGGATTGACATTTGGGGAGCTTGCATCGTAATTAGCCCAGAGCAACTATGCCAACATTACATCCGCCAAGTTGCCGAGCCTGGCGGGGGTGCGTCGTTGCTTTTCCCCTGTCCTTTTTCCTCTGCGGCGAGATCCGGCAGTGCCACCTTGGCCGCCGCCTTTGCCCTGCGCTTGCGCTGTATCTCTTTGACTATGCAAATGATGAGTACTGGGATGCATACGACACCGACCAGCAACGCCAGCAACCCCTGCACAACTTCCCAGCCATCCAAGAGGAAGAATGCTAGTATGAGGCTGGACATCATCACGAGTTCGGTGATGCAGCCGATCTTCTGGTAACGCGACAGTGGTTCGATTGGTTTGCGGGGTTTCACTGGTTTCTTTGATTTCGCTGGAGGACGGCTGCTTCCGGGGCCATCTTTGCCCTCGTTAGAGGAAGTGTTCTCGTCGCCGACCTTGGTGACTAGGGCGACCTTGCTAGTGCTTGGCGAAGTGCCTTTCGAGCGATCCATGCGATGGCCGAGCCATCCGAGTGCGATGCCTAGCAGTGCAATGCCCAGGCACACAAAACAGGAAATAGGCCAGAAAGCATAGATCAAGCCGCCCAGCACAAGCGCGACCGCCAGAAGGACGGCACCCAGTCGCAACGTCTTCCACCCATTGAATTCCATCCCTCGATAATACCATTCCCTCAACAGTGGTTGGCATATCTGTTGCTCGGTGAGTTATATGTGTCAGATATGTACATTGTTTGAAATTGATGCTCCCCCGGAGGCGGTGAATGATACCTTGGGCCTTTGATGCGATCAGGCTTCTATTGCCGGCCAAGGTTTTTGCAGGGGCGGCAAACCTTTTTGGGTATGTGACGTTCAGGAGTGCCATAGCCGCTGCGACGGCCTTTGTCATAAGCCTCTCTCTTGGCCCTTGGCTGATAAGGACGCTGACGAAACTAAAAGTTGGGCAGCTTGTCAGGGAAGAAGGGCCCGAACACCATGCCAGCAAAAACGGGACGCCGACCATGGGCGGTTTGCTGATAGTTGGCTCCATATTCGTCTCAACGCTTTTTTGGTGCAAGCTTGGCAGCGGCGTGATTTGGGCGGCACTTATCAGCCTTATCGGATTTGCCGCAGTCGGGGCGTACGACGATGCGAAAAAATTGCTCCGCAAACAAAACAAGGGGCTGAGTGGCTGGAAAAAGATGGCGGCTCTCACCGTCATAAGTTTGTTTGTGGCTTGGCTCATACTGCATTTCGACCTTAGGGGGGTCGAGACCAGCCGCCTCTCGGTGCCATTCTTCAAAAACTGGCGACCCGACATTGGCATTTTTCTCATACCTTGGATATGGCTGGTGATGGTTGGAACAAGCAACGCCGTCAACCTCACGGATGGCTTGGACGGTTTGGCTATTGGCGGAATACTTATTGTTAGCGCAACATTCACCGCGCTGGCATACGTGGTTGGGCACTATGGGTACGCCAATTATCTATTTGTCCCCTTTGTCCCGGGCGCATCGGAACTGGCAGTTTTCCTTGGCGCGATGGGCGGGGCGTCTTTGGGCTTCCTCTGGTTCAACGCTCATCCGGCGGAGATTTTTATGGGAGACACAGGCTCCCTTGGCCTTGGCGGCGCTCTTGGCACGGTTGCAATAATGATTCAGCAGGAATTGCTCTTGGTGCTTGCCGGCGGCCTCTTCGTGTGGGAAGCCCTCTCCGTGATACTCCAGGTCGGCTCGTACAAGCTTCGGGGCGGCAAGCGCATTTTTAAGATGGCCCCATTCCATCACCATCTAGAGCTCAGCGGACTAAAAGAGACAAAGGTGGTCATCAGGCTTTGGATAATGGCGGTGATCTGCTCGATACTGGCGTTGAGTTCCCTAAAACTGAGATAGAGGGCCGATGGCCATCTTTGACCCCACGATAGACATATCCGACACCGTACGCGCCACTTGGGCGGAGGTGGATTTGGGGGCGCTGCAAGGCAACTTTAGAGCCATCAGGCAGTGCGTGGAAAGCGATGCCGGTGTAATGCTGGTGGCGAAGGCCAACGCATACGGTCACGGCCTAGTAGAAGTGTGCAAGGCCCTTGGCGGCATGGCGGACTGCATAGGCGTTGCCGTACTGGAAGAAGGCATCCTGTTGCGCCGCAATGGCATTGACGCGCCAATCGTTGTATTGGGCGGCGTGTGGGGGGATCAGATACCCCACTTTATCAACCACAACCTGGCCCTGTCCGCAAGCTCGGTTGACAGGCTGACTCAAATAGATGGCGTCGCCAAGGAGATGGGCCGCAGGGCGATGGTGCATCTAAAGATAGACACAGGCATGGAGAGGGTTGGAGTCCATTACTTCAACGCTCACAAATTGCAAGAGGCAGCGCTGAAATGCACGAATGTAGATGTTTTAGGCATCTATTCACACTTTGCCAATGCTGACGCAGAGGATTTGACTCATGCTAAATTACAGTTGGAGCGGTTTTTGGAGGTGCTGGCCTTTTATGAAAAGAGGTCGCTGCAAAGGCCAAAGGCCCACATAGCCAATTCTGCCGCCATGCTGCGGCTTCCAGAGAGCCGCTTGGACATGGTGCGCCCAGGGCTGCTTTTGTATGGCATTTATCCATCCCCATACGTGCCAAAGGGAATAGACGTACGACCAGCCTTGGCCTGGAAGAGCAGGGTGGTGTATTTCAAAGTCGTCCCGCCCAACCACCCCGTAAGCTATGGCTCCACTTGGCAGTGTGACCATCCAGTCCGAATGGTGACTGTACCCGTTGGCTACGGCGATGGCTACCTGCGGAGCATGTCAAATAAAGCCAAAGTGATAGTGAACGGTGCCAAGTACGACCAAGTGGGGACAATCTGTATGGATCAGATGATGGTCAACCTAGAGATGGGCAGCGCATACAATGGCGATGAAGTAGTCTTGTTGGGCCAAACGGGCGGCGAAAGGATAACAGTCGAAAACTTGGCCGCTTGGGGTGGCACCGTGCCCTACGAAGTTCTGACGGCGATAAATGCAAGAGTGCCGAGGGTGTACGTAGATTCATGCCCCGGCAGGCAGGGTTGATCTAGCGGTAGACAGATTCTCTCTAAGGCTGAAAGCCTATCTTGGAGTCGTTCCCCAAAATACCCAGCGCATAACGGGGTATCGTTCCAACTTGAAAAGCCCACGTTTGGGGGCATCTTTTCAATCATCAACGCCGTGCATCAAAGAAGCCGCCAGACACGAAAACAGTTTTTGCCGTGGCATTGGTTTTACCGTCGCTAAGGTGCTGCGGCGCATTGTTTTTCCACAGCGTGGCCATTTTGTTTCCTTGCGCGTTGGTTTCATAGCCAGCCACGTACACATCGCTGCCAGACACAAAAACTGAATTCGCTTCGGCTTTGCCGCTCCCATTGTTCAGGCGTTGTGCCGCGCCGTTCTTCCACAGTATAGCCATGCTATTGCCTTGCGCGTTGTCTTCGTAGCCCGCCACGTACACGTCATTGCCGGACACAAAGACATTGCGCGCCTCGGCGGTAATCTTTCCATCGCTCAGGTGCTTGGCTTTGCCGTTCACCCATAGCGTCGCCGCCATTCCCATTTCGCCGTCCACTTTGACCGCTTCATATCCGGCTACGTACACGTTTCCGCCCGACACAAAGACGGACATTGCCCATACGTTGTGGCTACCGTCACTGTAAGGCTGGGCAACGCCGTTTTTCCACAGTTTGGCCACTAGGTTTCCAAACTCTGTTAGCTCTGCCTCTCCCCCAGTCACATAAACGTCAGTGCCATCCAAGAACACGGAAAATGCCGATGCGTCGTTGCTTTCGTTGCTTAGGCGCTGGGCAGTGCCATTTTTCCACAGTGTGGCCATTTTGTTCCCTAGCGAATTGGATTCATGCCCAGCCACGTACACGTCTTTGCCTGACACAAAAACCGAATTTGCGTTGGAGCCGCTGTCTTCGTTGGTGTAGTGCTTCGCCACGCCATTCTTCCACACTGTCAGCAATAATTTATCCGCTCCATCATTTTCGGGTCCTGGCACACGCACATTCCCCGCCATGTACACATCATCGCCAGAGACAAAAATGGATTGGACTGAAGCGTCTGCGCCCAGACCTAGGCTTTGCTCCACGCCATTTTTCCACAGTGCTGGCAGTTCTCTCCCCTGTCCGTCCCCTTTGGTTCCAAGGACGTACACATCGGGTGCGGGCAAGTCTTTCCCCTGTGCGCTACTTTCAACTCCCACGATGCCAGTGTCCGCCCCGCTGGATTTTTTCTTGCAGGCAGTGGGCGCGAGAATAAGCGCTAGCGTCGCGATAGTCATGGAAAAAATTTTATGTTTCACGTGATGGTTCCTCTTCCAGCATTGTCAACTGTCAATTGTCCATATGTTAAAGGCTTCTAGCCCCCAGCTACCCCACGCCAAAGAAGCCACATATTGCCGCAGCCACTTCTTCCAGCATGGACTCGGTCATTTCGGGGTAGATGGGCAGTGACAGCACTTCTTCACATGCACTTTCAGTTTCGGGCAGGCTCCCCTTTTTGCAGCCAAGGTACTCAAAGCATGGCTGGGTGTGCAGAGGGATTGGGTAGTAAACCGCGCTGCCTATGCCTTTCGATTTCAAATGGGCTTGCAGGTCGTCGCGGCGGCCCTTCTTCACTCGAATGGTGAACTGGTTGTATATATGGCGGCCATCGGGTACGACTTCCTGCGGCAGCAGCAGGTCGCTTTGGTCAATCTTTTGCAGCCTGTGGTGGTACCACTTGGCGTTTTTCCGCCTGCCCTCGTGCCATCCTTCAAGGAGCGGGAACTTTGCGCGCAGGACAAAGGCCTGAAATTCATCTAGCCTGCCATTCATGCCTACCTCGTGATGGACGTACACAGGCTCCATCCCGTGCACTCTGAGGCGCTTTACTTTTTTGGCCATGTCTTCGCTGTCTAGCACCAGCGTCGCGCCCGCGTCGCCAAAGGCTCCGAGGTTCTTTGTCGGGTAAAAGGAGCATCCCGTTATTTGGCCGAACTGGCCGGCATTCTTGCCCCAACCTTTTGCGCCAAGGCTTTGGGCTGCGTCCTCTATTACGGGTATGCCTTTGGCATTTGCAATCTCCATGATTTTTGGCATGTCGGCCATTTGCCCAAAGATGTGTACAGGCATGATGGCCTTGGTGCGATTCGATATGGCTGCGCCGATGGCCTGTGGGGCGGCGTTAAATGTGGCTGGGTCTATGTCAACAAAGATGGGCGTGGCGCCAAGGCGGGCCACTACGCCACCGGTGGCGAAAAACGTGAAGCTGGGCATTATCACCTCGTCGCCTTTTTCAATGTCGAGCGCCATCAAGGCTATGAGAAGTGCGTCTGTGCCACTGGACATCCCAATGGCGTATTTGACTCCGCTGTACTCGGCCAGTTCGGCCTCAAGCCCTTTAACGTTTTCGCCAAGGATAAAAGAGCAACTGTCAATCAGCTTGGACAGGCCGTCAATGGCCTTTTGCTTGACGGTGGCGTTTTGAGCGACGAGATCCAGCATCGGTACAGGCATGTTTATCTCCCTTGAGGATTTTTGGCTTTTTGGCGGCTTTCATGGCTGGGCGTTGACTGAAACGCACCCGCCCCATACAACAGCATACCAGCCTATGGGGGCAGAGGGTAGGTTATAGCAGTTCAACCTATTGTAAGTTGAACTGCTATGCAAGGATTTGCAAGAAGCTCAATGGTTAGCTTTTCCGATTACCTTGATGGGCAGCCTTAAATGGTGGATGCAGATCTCCATCGTCTAAATGCGCAATGTCAAGCGTTTCCACTCTGTCGCGGCCATTTGCCTTTGCCCTATATAGGGCCACGTCTGCGTGTTTGATAACTTGTTCGATGGTTTGGCTCGTCTCGTTGCGCATGGCCACGCCCGCGCTGATTGTGATCGCGATCTTTTGGCCGGCGTAGCTGAAGTGGGCGTTCCTTATTTTTTCGCAGATGCGCTCGGCCAGCTTTGTTAATTCGGGCAATTCGAGGTGCTGAACCATTACGATGAACTCTTCGCCGCCGTACCTTGCAAACAGATCCGTTTCGCGCAGGACGGATCCGATGTTCTCCGACACGACCTTTAGCACTTCGTCTCCGGCTTCATGGCCATAGGTGTCGTTGACGCGCTTGAAATAGTCAATGTCCAGCATGATTATGCCGATTGGCGATTGGTCTTGCTGCGTCTTGAACTCATGTTTGGATTTTTGCAAAAAGGAGCGGCGGTTGCTTATGCCGGTTAGGGAGTCGCTGAACGCCATTTTTTGCGCTTCGTTTAGCCTTGCCGTCTTGTCCTTTAATTCCCGCAGGTCGCGGATGTAGGCCACCAGATTGGTGCCGGCCGCGTCCCTTACCCTCACCAAGGTTATTTCCACCGGGACTTGATCGCCTTTGATGGTTTGGTGAAGCCACTCAAAGACAACGCGCCCGTTGGCTATGGCTAAGTTCACATATTCATGGGCCAACGGCAGAGATGGCCTGCCGTCTGGCTGGAACTCTGGGAAGATGTCGTGGAAGCGGTCAATGAATTCGCGTTTGCTGGAAAACCCGAAAATGTATAGCACTTCCTCGTTGCAGTCAACAGCGTACATATCCTTGGTGAAATAGATGCACCCCAGGGGATTGTTGTCGAACATGAGCCTAAAGCGTTCGTTGGCCTCTGCAATTTCGGCCTCGGCGGCTTTCTTTTCCCGCAGGTCGCGGATATAGACCACCAGATTGGTGCCAGCCGCGTCCCTGACTTTTACCAAGGTTAATTCTGTTGGGATGGTATCGCCGTTTCGGGTCTTGTGGAGCCACTCAAAAACTAGGCGGCCATTGGCTAAAACGTAGTCAACGTATTCTTGGGCCAGCGGCAGAGATGGCCTGCCGTCTGGTTGAAGCTCGGGGAACATTTCAAAATAATTGCCAATGAGTTCCTGCTTACTGGAATACCCAAAAATCTTCAACGTCTCATCGTTGCAGTCAATGGCGCGCATATCTTCGGTGAAATAAATGCAACCGAGGGGGGTGTTGTCGAACATGAGCCTGAAGCGCTCGTTGGCTTGGTTAATTTGGGCCTCGGCGGCTTTCTTTTCCCGCAGGTCGCGGACGTAAACCACCACATTGGCGCCTACCGTGCCCTTGGCCTTCACCAAGGTTATTTCTAGCGGGAGCGGGTCGCCGTTTCGGGTCTTGTGGTGCCATTCAAAGGTGCTGCGTCCATTGGTTGCTAAAACGGAATCAATGTATTCTTTGACCAGAGGCAGCGATGGCCTGCCGTCTGGTTGGGACTCGGTGGCCAACTGAATGCCGTGGCCAATGACTTCATGCTTGCCGGAAAAACCAAAAATTTTTAATATTTCATCGTTGCAGTCAAGGATGCGCATGTCTGAGTTCATATAAAAGCACCCGAGAGGTATGTTGTCGAACATGATCTTGAAGTGTTCGTTGGCCTCTGCAATTTTGGCTTCGGCGGCTTTCTTATCCCGCAGGTCGCGCATGTAGGACACCAAATTGAGGCCGCTGGTCGTATTGACTCTTACTAGGGTTATCTCCATCGGAAGGGGTTCGCCGTCCAGTGTCTGGTGGAGCCACTCAAAGGTGATGCGCCCATTGGCCAATGCGGATTGTCCATATTCATGTGCCATCTGAAGAGATGGCGTACCGTCTGGCTGGAGGTCAGGGAAAAGTTTAGGAAAGCTGTCTAGTAAATCCTGTTTGTTGGAAAATCCAAAAATGTTTAATGTTTCATCGCTACAGTCAACCGGTTCCAAGCTTTTGGTGAGATACATGCAACCCAGCGGTGTGTTGCCAAACATGACCTTGAAGCGTTCGTTGGCCTCTGCAATTTGGGCCTCGGCAGCTTTCTTTTCCCGCAGGTCGCGGATGTAGGCCACCAGATTGGCGCCGGCCGCGTCCCCGGCCCTCACCACTGTCACTTCCACCGGGATAAGGTCGCCGTTAATGGTATGGTGGAACCAGTCAAAGGTGACACGCCCATTGATTAAAGCGTTGTTCACATGTTCTTTGAGCTGCGGCAGTGATTTTTTGCCATCGGGTTGGAATTCGGGGAACAGTTTAAAATTGGTGCCAATGAGTTCCTGCTTATTGGAATACCCAAAAATCTTCAAAGTCTCGTCGTTGCAGTCAATGGCACGCATATCTTTTGTGAAATAAATGCATGCTAGAGGCGTGTTGTCGAACATGACCCTGAAATGTTCGTTGGCCTCTGCAATTTCGGCTTCTGCGGCTTTCTTTTCCCGCAGGTCTTGCATGTAGGCCACCAAACTGACGTCAGTCATGCCAACGACACTCACCAAGGTGATTTCCATCGGGATGGGTTCCCCCTTGGGGTTTCTGTGAAGCCAATCGGTGGTGACGCGCCCATTGGCTATGGCGTAGTCCACATATTCTCGCGCCAGTGGCAGCGACGGCCTGCCATCAGGCTGTAACTCGGGGAAAAGGTCTTGGAAGTGGTCCAAAAAGTCCTGCTTGCGGGGAATGCCAAATATTTTTAGAACTTCGCGGTTGCAATCAATGGCGTCTATATTTTTGGAGAGATATACGCACCCCATTGGCAGGTGGTCTATCATGACCCTTTGTCTTTCGTTGGCCTTCGCAATTTCGGCATCTGCGGCCTTCTTTTCGCGCAGGTCGCGGGTATATCCCACTAGGCCAATCTTTCCATTGCCGACGTCTATCCCGAAAATGGTTTTGGCTGTGGGTACCAATTCGCCGTCCAGGGTTCGGTGCAGCCACTCATAGTTACATGCGCCTTCTGTAATGGCCCCTTTTACCAACCGGGCTGCCTTTTGCTTGGACGGCTCGCCGTCTGGCTGGAATTCGGGGGAAAGCTTGTCATAGCACTTGATGTACTCCGCTTTGTCCGTAAACCCCAGCATTTTTGCCGCTTCATGGTTGCAGTCTATTAATTTAAAACTGTCGTCCCATAGGTTGCAGCCCATTGGCATGGAGTCCAGCATGATAAGCCGCTGGTACTCTTCGTTTTTGGCTTTGGCCTCGGCGGCCTTTACTTCGCGCAGGTCGCGGGTGTAGCCGACCACTCCCTTT
>JAITFL010000071.1 GCA_031281385.1 Holophagales bacterium | reverse complement strand
CTTAGGAAGATGGCGCAATTCCAGAAATTGGGCCACACGGTGATTTTTTTGATAGGCGACTTCACCGGAATGATAGGCGACCCCACGGGGAAAAAAACGACCAGACCACCTCTCTCTAGAGAAGAAATCGCCAAAAATGCCGAAACCTACAAGGCACAAGTATTCAAAATCTTGGACCCAGAATTGACAGAAATCCGTTTCAACAGCGAATGGCTGGGCAATTTAGTCGGAGAGGGATGGATACGCCTAGCGGCAAGAACAACTGTAGCCCAACTGCTAGAGAGGAACGATTTCAGCAAGCGCATGGCGGCAGCAGAGCCAATAGCCCTGCATGAACTGCTGTACCCCTTAGTCCAGGCGTACGACTCCGTGTGCCTAAAAGCCGACGTGGAGCTTGGGGGCAACGACCAATTGTTCAACCTGATGCGTGGGCGCGACCTGCAAATGAGCTACGGCCAGGTGCCTCAAATTGCTTTGACCGTCCCACTGCTGGTAGGCACTGACGGCGTAGAAAAAATGTCGAAATCACTGGGCAACTACATTGGATTTACAGAAGGCGCAGACGAGCAGTTTGGCAAGACCATGAGCATCAGCGACGAGACGATGTGGTTGTGGTACCTGTTACTTACTGACATGATGCCCTCCGAGATAGAGACCCTCAGGCATACCCATCCAATGGAGGCAAAAAGAGGGCTGGCAAGGGAGATAGCCGCACAATTCCATGGGGCGGCTGAAGCGAGGAAAGCCGAAGAGAAGTGGGTGAAAAGATTCAGTGAGCGCAAGGCGGAAGACGCCCCGATAGAGAATCTCGCAGCTACATCGGAAGAAGTCCCCATATCCCGACTGCTTGTTGACAGGGGCATGGCCTCATCCCGCAAGGAAGCAGAGAGGCTGATCTCCCAGGGTGCGGTCAGCATTGATGGACAAAAAATTTCAGATTCCCATGCTAAAATTTGGCTACGGCAGGGGGACGATCTACTGGTGCGATCTGGCAAACTCAAACTTCAGCGGTGGGTGGTCAAATGACGGTGAGCAACGATTCGGGCCAGCTGCGGCGTTCTATGCTATTTTCAGCAATAGAGCAGGCGGAGGCCCCGACCGTGGAATTAGACGAACTAGCACCAAAAATTGACGAGGCCGACCAAATGGCCGCAGGCGATGGGCCTATCGGTGCTATCGCAGGCAATCACACGCAGCCCCCGGAAGGTTCACCAGTGACTACAGTTGGGGGCAAGTAATATGGCTCTCCAAACCCTGCAAGATCTATTCATGCACCATCGCGAAAAGGCGACGGGCCATTGGCGCGTAGGCGACGGCAGCTTCCGCACGGTGTACCTAGACACTGGAGACATCGTCTTCGCGTCCAGCACTTTCCCTAACGACAGGCTGACATCGGTGATGGTGGAACAGGGAAAGCTGACCCAGGGCCAGATGGACCATGCACTCACCAACCTGAAGCCTGGCATGTCGGTGGGGAAAAACCTCATAGAGATGGGCTTCATCACGCAGAGAGACTTGCTGGACATGGCCAGACTCCAAGTGGAGAAGATCGTTTGGTCTGCGATGCTATCCGGGGAGCCTCCCTCCTTTGAAAGCAAGGAAGAACTGGAAGAAACAATCGTCCGGCTGCCCTTGGACACGCCCACGCTTTTGTTTAAGGGCATAATCAAGATGCCGGACCGCGAGAGCTTGCTGGAGATGCTTGGCCCCCTGAACCAAGTTGTACTGCTGCAAGGCAAACGCGTGTATGACATTGACTTGCCGGACGATTTACGAAAACTTGCATCTATGATGGATGGCTCGCACACGATATTGGAGTTAAGCAACGAATCCGGGGTCGAGCCGATGAAAATTGGGGCCTTTGCGGTATTCCTTCGAGAAATGGGATGGGGCAAATTGTTCGAACTGCCCCCCATTAACCGCAAGGTGATAACAGAAGTCCTAGATCCAGCCCCGACCATGCCGCCGCCATCCGTCCGCAATGACCGCCCATCATTGTTCAATGTCATCGAAGATGCCGGAAAGCAAACCACCAAACTAGAGCCAGAACCAGTCTCCGACCCCCTCGATGGCGCGGCGGGCGAAATGGTAGCGCAGGAGATCGAACCCGAGCCTCTTGGATTGCCAGAAAAGCCACAAGAGCCAGAAGGGTCAGGAGAACCAGAAGAGCTTCGGATTCCCCTTGAGCAGTTGGATACACCGGAGGCCCCTGCGCCGCCCATAGGCAAGGTGTTGCCCTATGACATCCCAGAAGAAGCCCCGCCGGCGGCAGAAGAGCCGCCTATAACTATCAGCCGCGAAGACCCATTTGATGGCGATGAAAAAGAAAACTCCGACCCGCCCAAGGCAAAGAACAAAACAAAGAAGAAGGGCATTGCAGAACAAATTATGGTACATAAAAAGAAAAGTAGGGCTTTGCCCCGCCTGTTGGTTTTTTTGACTGTAATGTTCGCCTTGGCATATGCGGCGTACCATTATTACATTCGACCCCTGAAAAATAGGGCAGCCGACCCGCCCTTCACCCTCGCTCCCACCCCTGAAGAGGATTTGCCTGGCGGTCGCCAAGAACCGGCGGCGAACGCAGGCCAGCCAAGCCAGGTCGTGCGGGAGGAGGAGCTGCCCGCCCAGGCCCCGGCCTCAATTCCGGCATCAGTCCCGGCCCCGCTCTTGGCATCCGAGTTGGAGGCCAGGCCCAGCCAGGTAGCGGCCCTCGTGCAATCTGACATCACGAAGGAGGCCCGCTTCGGCGCGTTGGCCAATGGGAACATTGCCAGAGCCCTAGACCAGGGTGCCGCCTTTCAGGCTACGGTGCCAAAACACAATTGGACGATAAGGCTGATAGTGGCCTGCCAGTGGGATAACCTCCAATATTGTGCCCAGACCTTGGGTCCATCGTTCGAATTGTTTTTGAGGCCCTACCGCTTCAGGGACGGTCGACAATGCTACCAGCTCTTCGTCGGCCGCTTCCCTAACAGCGATGCGGCTGAGGCGGAGCAAAAAAAAATAATGTTGCAGCTGCTGGTGGAGAGAAAGGTTGAACCCAAAATAATGCAAATAAGTGATATTTCTGAAAACCAGTGACCCGCCGCAAAAAATGAAAGCCTTGCGGTGCATACCTTTACCGATGAATTACCTATTTTTTGCCTTTCGATAAAATATTCATTTAATTTTTCCCAAAATTGCTCTACAATTGATATATGTGAGTAGCTGTCAACTTTTTTGGAGGCCAATGAGCTTTTTTGGCGCGATTCCGGCCAGCGCGGGTAGATGGTTTGAGTTCCAGTTTAGAGACATACATGTCCATCTGGGTCCGGTCATCAGGCCAATCTTCACCGGCGGTTTTCTGCGGGCCGTCCGCAGGCTGGTGCCTGGCTTCGCAATATTCGTCATTGCGGTGTTCTCGATCCACTGTGTGAAGCCTATAGCCAGTCTATCTGCAAAAATGGCGACAAAGGTGGCAAGCGCGGGGGCGGATGCCAAAAGGGTTCACGCGGGGGCGGCCGAACGAGACAGACTCCACTATGAAAAGGGACTCGCCAGCTGGTACGGCGGCAAGCACGGCAAGATACAAGACAGCTTTGCCTACAAAAGGACGGCCAGTGGAAGGACCATGAACCCCGATGCGCTAATATGCGCACATCGCACCCTACCCTTTGGCACCATTGTCATTGTAGAGAATTTGTCCAATGGGGCAAGTGTCCTATTGAGGGTGGTTGACCGCGGGCCATTTGTCAATGGGCGAGTAGTTGACGTTTCTCTACGGGCTGCAAGAGAGCTGGGTATGCTGGGCGTGGGCGTGGCTCAAGTGCGTGTCCAAATAGCTAAAAATATTCTTAAGACCAATTACGCCGGCCAAAACTTCAAAAGGCCCGGCGCGGGTACAAAGCCTGCATTGGCGGTTTCCAGCATTTCGGGCCAAGCACCCGCCGCGCCCGATGTCGCCAATCTAAAACCGTTGCTCGTTTCGCCATTGAATCCACCAATAGCCGCAGAGTGCAGCATAAGTCCGGCACCGCTGAATTATTTTGGGACACTTTTCCGAAACGCTTGGGGGCCGACCGCCTGCTTCAAAAATCTCCGCCTAGACCCATTCATAAACCGCAAACGCTGAGCGGCGATGCCATTCTTGGTCATTCCCGCGGGAGGCAGGGGACTCAGAATGGGCGGGTCCATGCCAAAGCAGTTCATGGACTGGGAGGGTAGGCCGTTGTTACGGGCCACGATAGAAGCCTTTTTTGGCCCAGGGATGCCAAAAATAGAAGGCATAGCCATCGCCTTGCCGCTGGATAAAATTGAGGAGATTTCTAAGTGGGAGCTTCCAGCACCCCATTGGTGTACGGAAGGTGGGACTACGCGCCAAGAAAGCGTACATGCTGCGCTGAAGATGCTGGATGAATTTCCACCCGACGAAGCGGCCATGATCCACGACGCGGTAAGGCCCTTCCCACCACCCGGGGCGATCAATGAGGCAATCGCTTTGATGGACGAATGGGACGGCGCAGTCCTTGCTGAGGCATCGACGGACACGCTGAAGCGCGTTGGCCCCGATTTTCATATAGTGGCCACTGAGCCAAGGGAGCAAATCTATCGCGCCCAGACCCCGCAGGTGGCAAA
>JAITFL010000004.1 GCA_031281385.1 Holophagales bacterium | reverse complement strand
CCGTAACGGACATTCCCCCTCTGCACCGGCAGCAGGGGCTCGATCCTCTTGAATTCTTCGGATGTTATTCTCATGCACTAAAATTAGCACATCCCAAAATTAGTGTCAACACGCTCTAGAATCTCACCCTGCATGAAAACTGAAACGCCCTTGGCTGTTGATGATTGGTAGGCCCAAACGACGACACCCTATTGTCTATAATGGTCATTGGCTGGCTGTTTGCCAAGTTGAAGCCCTCCACCGCCAGTCTGACCGAAACCTCGCCCAAATCAAGATTGTAGGCCAAGGCAAGATCCAAGCTGGACGCGCTTGGGAATGTTTCGCTGCCACGCACCGCGTTGTTGTTTAGAACAACGTAGTCGCCAGATGGCCCGCTCCATGTTTTCAGCAAACTATAGTGCAACCCCGTCCGCAGGGAGAATACGCCCGAAATCTCAAATGAGAATGGCAGGCTGGCCGTGCCAAAGGCCTTGAAAGAATGTCGCAGGCTCTCGTTCAGGTGCCCTTCGTACTGCGGAAGGCGGTAGTCCTCCCATAGGCTCGGAATCCTAGCAAAGACAGTGTTCCCAGCGGTGGCGCTGTTGACGTTGCCCACTTGGGAGTTTCCAGTCAATTCGCCATACGAATAGCTGAACTGCAACACGTGCCCCTTATTGAACCTGCGCCGCATTACAAAATCAGCCCCAAAGAAGTCCCTTTTCAGCCCTGGCAGGTTGGCAATGACTCTATTCCTAGAGCTTGTAGAAGCAAGGGCATCTAGTTCGGGCAAATAGCCAAATACCCTTTCATACGTGTCAATCAAGTCCCTTACGTTCTTGATGGTGGCTACGGCCTCCAACCTCCAAGTGCCCAAGCCTAGAATGTGCTGCTCTTTCTCGAGCCCAAGCTGGAACATGTCAGTCCTTGGGGCCTTGAGGTTGGCCACGGCGACATTTCTGACCCCCTGCACACCAGTGGTCTGCCAAGTTCTCCAACCAAGTGTTCCGGTCACCGGGTTATTGAGCGAAGGGATAAGCACTTGGCTTATTGTCGCTGGCCCGCCGGTCGTCGCCCCTGCCGCTGTAAAGTTGCCTGGCGTGGGCGGGCTGTAAATGCGGCCATAGTATGCAAAAAACCTGAACGTCCCCCTTGCAAATGGATCCCAAGACGCGCCCAGCCGTGGGCTGAATAGGTTTTGGCTAAATATCTCTTTTCCGTCTTCCCCATTGAGCTTGGCCTGATCCACGCGGAAGCCCAAATTTAATACCCAGTAGCGACCCAACTGCAAATCATCCTGCACGTAAGCCCCCATGACGCGAGACTTCAGCGGATGGCCATATTCCTCCATTGAAGCCAATGTGCGCTGATAAAGATAGGCCGTGCGCCCTCCCACCAACATGCCCGATACAGGGCTTGGCGTAGCAAGGCTGTGCGCGTTGCTGTAATCGAAGTTCGAGCCGTTATTGTGCTCTGACAGCCCACTGCGGATTTCTGCAATGGTGGCTGCGTTCGGGCCGTTGCCCCCTTCGGCTCTGTCTCTAAAGCTTATGCCCCCGCTTGGGCGGACATAGGCTTGGGTAAATTCGCTTTGAAGGCCCTGGAACCCCATTTTGGCGTGGTTCGGGCCAGCAATCAAAGTAAATTCGCTTCGCAGGCTGATGTTCCTCTGCCGCTCCAGTCTTTCCTCTGGATATTGTCCAAAGGTTTCATTGTTTGGCGCGTCCAAAATAGACCTGTATATAGATCCAAATGGCACCCCGTACTTCTGCTCCTGCTCATCTTCTTTCCATGCCCATTCCCCTTTAATTGTCTCTCCCTGGGTCATCGGCTTAGGGTATGTGTAGAAGGAAGTCTTGTGTATTCCCAAAGTATTTTCCCAAGTCAAAGCCCCTGAAAGCGCACCCGCGTGGCGGACTAGATAGCTGTCTCCGCCTCTGTTGCGGTTGGCCATCTGCTCGTCCTTGTAGTTTCGGTCGCCCGCCGTGTTGAAGCTGGTCTGGGTTACTGGGTCGCCAAAATATGTGAACTCCAAGCGGTGGCTGTCCCCAACCAACCAAGTCAGCTTGGCGAAGCGGTACGAGCGATCCTCTTCCTGGCTGCGCGTCTTGGGGACACTGCTGCCAACTGGCCTAATGTTTTCATAGTCCAAGCTCGACAACTGGGTATTGAAAGCTCCAAAGAAAAACAGCCTGTTTTTCACTATGGGGCCAGACAGCGTGACGGCCCACTCTTTGGCATCTGTGGCTCTTTCTTCGGGGGAGTTGGCCCGGCCGGCGTATGGCCTAGTGTTGAGGCTGCGCCATATTGAATAGCCGACCACGCTGCCCTTGAATTCATTTGTGCCAGTCTTTGTGGCGATGCTAAAGATGCCGCCAGCGGAAGAGGCTATCTCGGCCTTGTGGCCGCCCGTAGTCATCGTCTGGCTTTCAATTATTTCGCTGGAAATGTTCAGCCCAAAGCGCGCGGTGCTACTGAGGTTCGTTGGCATACCATCAATGAGGAAAGCGTTTGAATCCAGCATAGAGCCAAGCACGACTGGCTCGGGCCTGCCGCTGGGAGAAATGCCTGGCGCCAAATATGAGTACTCGACATAGCGGTGGACGGGCAGTGGCAACCTTTCTAGATCCTGTGGCAAAAAGATTGTCTGGGTGCCAACGGAGCTGGTTTCAATATTGAGGGGGCTGGCCTCGATGATTACGGTTTCTTCAGCTTGCCTCATTCGAAGCCGAATGATTGCGTGTTCATCGGCCTTCAAGTGAAAAAGTCGCCCCTCTATGCGATACGCCCCTGGCAAAAGCCCTGCGGCGGATGCCTCGCCGTGGCTGTTTGTGGTCAAGGTCAATTTCACGGAGCGATCCGCAGATTCCAAAATTATCCGCCGACCGGCGGCAGGCTCATCGTTTTCGTCCAAGACGATGACCCGCACAGAAGCTGTCGTCTGGGCCATTAGTGAACTGTAGGATGCGGAGCCGGCCAGCAATGCGGCCATTGCCGTCAGCGTTGAAAAAGTAAAGTGCTTGCTCATGGGAACTCCGAAAAAGGCGCGTGACTGCGAGACGCGACTATTTAATTTTATATTGAGCTTTTTGCTAAACCTAGCCATTTTTGGAGTGCGAGGTTTTACTGGCAATTTCGGCGGCTATTTTCGCTTGGTCGCACTTCCGCATGGCCCTTTACTTTCTGCCGCCTTTCTACATGATACTCTTTTGTCGCACCCATCGCAGTCGTGTCCATCTTGGCTGGTGCGTCGCAGATTGCGAATTAAAAAGGCAGCGGAAAACACGATGACCAAGAATACAAGCCAGCGCTGCATAGTCATTGCCCTATGACCGCCCTGCCTATGGCTACCACGACCCACGATGCGCCCCAGGCCAGTGCGAGACCGTAGGCAACAGAAAATGCTGGCCACAAAAGTCGGCCAGTCTCTCTGTACATCATGGTCAGCGTTGCGAGGCATGGTGTGTACAGGAGTATGAACACCAAGAACGACACTGCGGCTAGTGGGGTCATCCCGCTGTCATGGCGAAGCGCGTCCATCAGCCTGCTTCTCCCATCGGCGTTGTCGCTTTCATAGGGGGCCTGGTGCATCACCGCCGTCGTACTGACCACTATCTCTTTGGCGACGAATCCGGCGGTCAGCGCCACGCCGTCTTTCCATGCGTCCTGCCTAGACCCGTCTGGATCCAGTATGGGGCGAAGAACTGGCTGGATCAATTTGCCAAACGATGCGGCAAAGCTGGTGTTCAATATTTGAGCCCTGTGCTCGGCTTCAAGCTCCCCAAGCGCGTCGGCCTCTTCATTGGACGGCAGTCCGCTTGATTTAATTTCAAGTTGCCTCTGCGTATAGTCCCTGGCCATATCTTGGTTCGTCAGCCCGGGGTAATGAGAGAGGAACCATATCAGGGCAGTCCCAGCCAATATGCTGGTGCCTGCCCTAGTCAAAAAGGTGCTGCCTTTTTCCCACATGTGTATAAGGGTGGATTTTAGCACCGGCATTCTGTATGGGGGCAATTCCATGACAAAAGGCGTTGTCTCTCCGCTGAACAGCGTCAGGCGCAACAGTTTGCCCATCAGCATGGCCACGCCGAAGCCAAGTATATGCAGGCCTATTATGACAAATGCCGCCTGCAGCGGCTCGAAGAATGCCGCCGCAAGAAGGACATAGACCTGCAGCCTTGCCGAACAGGATATGAGCGGGCTTACCAAAATCGTTATCAGGCGGTCGTCCTTGGCTTCAATGGTGCGGGTGGCTTGGATGGCTGGCACGTTGCACCCTGTACCCATGATCAGGGGAATAAAACTCTTGCCGTGCAGCCCCATCAAGTGCATCAGGCGATCCATGATGAACGCCGCCCGCGCCATGTAGCCTGTATCCTCCAAAAAGGAGATGCAGCCCATCAGCACCATGATTACGGGCAGAAACACCACCACCGCCCCAACGCCTGGAATTATCCCATTCACCAGCAATTCAGCTAATTCGCCATTGGGAAGGCGCGCACCGGCCCAGTCTTGTATGCTTGTGAATGCCCACAGCAGCCAGTCCTGCGGGTACTTGCCAAGCAGAAAGGTGACAACGTACATTGCTACGAGGATGGCGGCGAAAATTGGAAAGCCAAACCAGCGGTGGGTGATGATGTCATCCAACCTTTCCGCCACGTTTTGCCTTTTTGCGCCCGTGTCGCTCACGGCCTCTGTGACAAGCCCGTGTACAAAGCCATAGCGCCTCTCTGCCAAAAGTGCCGCTCCATCGTCGCCTAGGTGCTTTTCAAGAAATCCGCAGCTCTCTACCCTCTGGTTTTCTATTGCCCGGCTTGCGTGGCTTTCCGCTGCCACTTGCAGGGCCATCGGATCGCTCTCTAACAGCCCGAGCGCTAGGTGCCTTGGGGCGATGCTCTCCGCCAGTTTTTCGTCCAACCTTATCTCTTTTTCCAACTCTTGCAGCTCGCCCTCGATGTCATCCCCATAGTTAATCGGTATCTTTCGGTGGTGGGCCATTGGCTCTGCAAGTGTGCAACTGATTGCCTCGCGCAGTTGCTGGATGCCGTCCTGGCGGTTCCCGACAGTTGGAATGACGTGGCCACCCAATAACTGCTGCAGCTTGGCCACGTCTATTTTTTTGCCGTCCCTTTCGGCATCGTCCATCATGTTCAGTGCGAATACAATCGGGCGGCCAAGCTCGATCAATTGTGTCGTCAAATAGAGGTTGCGCTCCAAATTGGACGCATCCAGCACGTTCACTATCACGTCAACGCTCTGCTTTGCCAATTCCTCTGCGGCGATGCGCTCGTCTAGGCTTCTGGCGGCTAGGGAGTACGTCCCAGGCAAATCTATGACTTCGGCGTCTGTTCCGTCCAGCAGGATATGCCCAGACCTTTTTTCGACTGTCACGCCGGGGTAGTTGCCAACGTGGTGGCGGAGCCCTGTGAGCGCGTTAAAAATAGTCGTCTTGCCGCAGTTGGGGTTGCCCGCCAGAACTATCAGCGGCGGGGCGGCACTTTTGGTTTTGCCGCCCTTGGCAACGGCTATCAGTTGGCACTCCTCTTTCCGCAGCGACAAATGGCATCCCTTTGCCACTATCTCCACTGGGTCGCCCATTGGGGCGAATTTTTCCACCTTGATCACCGTGCCGCGGATGATGCCCATCTCCAGCAGTCTTTTTTTTATCTGGCCTTTTCCGGCGATGGACACTACGGTCGCCATCTCCCCAGGCCGGAGCTCGCTGAGAAGCGTCTGGCTTTTTTCTTTGTCTTGAATTATGTCCACAAAACAATAATATCAGGTTGCGCTTTCAATCATAGTTGGACTCAAATTGCATTGATGTCTCAATGGGTCAATTCGCATTTGGCAAAAACTGTTCTATAATGGACTTGTTGAAATGTATCTGACCATCCCTAATTTTCTCACTCTGCTAAGAATTTTGGCTGTGCCAGTGTTCGCAATCTCGGTGTGGTATGGCGAATTGATCTATGCGTGTGCCATATTTGGCCTTGCGGCGGTAACCGATTTGCTGGATGGCTTCATCGCTAGGCGATTCAACCAGTATTCATCCTTGGGCGCCTTTTTGGACCCAGTGGCGGATAAACTGCTAATGACAGTTGCATTTGTACTCTTGTGTATGCCAGCCGCAGGACTACAGGTCGCCATACCTGTCTGGGTGGTAATTTTGGCAATCGCTAGAGACGTAATCATCGCCCTTTTTGCCATGCTAGAGCCGCCCGGCAACGATCCGTCTAGGTACAAGCCCACGATCCTTGGAAAAATTACCGCGGCGGCGGAGTTTGTGGTCATTTCCTTGGTGCTGTTGAGAAACGCGGTGGGGCAAGCATACTTTCCGGACATTTTCTTCACATGGTCTTTCCACGTAGTCGCATACTTAGCGATAGCCTCGGGAATCCACTATTTCTTGAGGGCGACCAACACTCCCAAAGCCAATGACAAATAGCCATTCGCCTATGAGGCCGGGCATATTCATTGACAGGGATGGCACATTGAACGAAGAAGTTGATTTTTTGTGCCGTCCAAGTGATGTGGTTCTCATTAGAGGCGCGGCCAAGGCCATTGCAGCGCTGAACGCAAAAAACATCCCGGTAATAATAGTCACAAACCAGAGCGGCATCGGCAGGGGGCTGTACGGCTGGGATGAGTATGGCGCGGTCTCCAAAAAAATAGATGAGCTGCTTTCGTTGGAAGGGGCACACATAGACGATTCTTTTGCCTGTCCGTTTCATGAAGAGGGCCTTGGGGAGTACCGTCAGCCAAAGCATCCCGACCGGAAGCCAGAGCCTGGGATGCTAATAAAGGCTGCAAAAAAGCACCAAATTGACCTAAAACAATCTTGGATGATAGGCGACAAAAAAATAGACATCGAAGCGGGCCGAAACGCTGGGTGCAGGGCGGCCCTAGTGAGAACGGGGTACGGAAATGCGGTTGATCCAAAAATCGCAGACATAGTTGCAGACGATCTGGGGCAGGCAATAAAGGCGATAATGGAAATCATTGAAGAAGCAGCCCCACACTACTCAACCAGCGGGGGGGATACGGGTGAATAACACAATTTGTGACGCGCCAAGAAATTTTGTTTGAAAAATTGTAATTCGCCGCTGGTTTTGTATTATGCTAAATGCTGTAATTGATGAAAGGAATGCCGAATGGTCAAAAACAATATTAAGCGCATCGCTATCTGCACCGGCGGGGGCGACGCCCCTGGGCTCAACGCCGTCATCCGCGCCGTGGTTATTTCTGCCACCAACAAGGGATGGGAATGTTATGGCATTAGAGAGGGGTTCAACGGCATCTTTTTCGGCGAGCGCTTTGTTGGCGGCGGCGTTATCCGCCTCACCAGAGAGAGCGTGAGGGGCATCACCCACCTTGGCGGGACGATGTTGGGAACCACCAACAAGGGCAACCCGCTTCATTTCCCACTTCAAATGCCAGACGGAACGACAAAAGAAATTGATCGCACAGATGAGATTATCGAATTTTTTGCCAAAAAAGAGATAGACGCGCTAGTATCCATCGGCGGCGACGGCAGCCTGACCATAGCGGACGCGCTGTGCAAAAAAGGCCTGCGCGTTGTGGGAGTTCCAAAGACGATTGACAACGATTTGGATAAAACAGAGACCACCTTCGGATTCGACACTGCTGTGTCATTCGCAACCGAGAGCCTAGACAGGCTTCATAGCACAGCAGAAAGCCACCAGCGGGTCATTGTGGTAGAGGTGATGGGCCGCTATGCCGGCTGGATAGCTCTGCACTGTGGCATCAGCGGCGGCGCTCACGCCATATTGATTCCCGAAATTCCCTTTGACCTGAAAAAAGTGGCCGAAAGGGTTGTCCAGCGCGAAAACGATGGGCGCCACTAGTCCCTCGTTGTAGTTGCAGAAGGTGCAAAGCCAAAGGGCGGGGATCTGGCCGTTGTTGCATCGGCAGAAATTGGCCACCTAGAGCGTCTTGGAGGCATCGGAGACCGCGTGGCGCATGAACTGCAAGCACTTACAGGTAAAGAATGTAGGACGGTTGTGCTGGGCCATCTTTTGCGCGGCGGAAGCCCAACTTCTTTCGACCGCTTGGCAGCACTAAGGTTCGGCGCTGCCGCAGTCCGTGCGTTGGACGAGGGCTATTCTGGTGTCATGGTCGCGCTAGAACACCCAACAGTCCAATACGTCCCGCTTCTAGAGGTCGCGGGACGAATGAGGGCGGTGCCGCTCGACTGCGAGATTGTGCAGACGGGGCGCGATGTTGGGGTTTGCTTTGGAGACTAGCATTGCCGCACTGTATAGTGCTAATTGTTAGGACATGAAAGCATCTGCATGGAGTAACTGACGCATGGATCGCTGGCTGATATGGCTTCTGCCAAGTTCCATATTCGCGTATTCGCTGCTGGCTGACCACCTAAATGGCGAGCAGTGGGGCGTGGGGCTGAATCCTGCCGCAGACAGACTGATAGTTGCCGGGGCATTTGCCGCTGTTTCGTTTCTGGCAGATTTGGCTTGGAGGACTTCTACAAATAAATGGCCCCTGCACAAAAGACATTTTGCGATATTCGGAATCATGTCTCTGTTTTTGTCTATCGCGGCATTGCTTGAAATGCAGACGGGCGACTATTCTGCCGACTATTGGCTGCCGCGCATCGCTGGAATAGTCGTTGGGTTGTCCATTGGAAGCTTGCCGATGCTATTTGGGAGCAGGGCCGCCAGCCACGGTTGGAGGGCGGGAAACAACGCTAGACCCGATGCGTCCAGGCCCCTGCTGGTGGTGGCCGACCCCCACTGGGGGACAAACTTAGTAGGGCTGCATGAAGCCACCTTTGCCCACCCGGACGCCGACTGGCTGTTTTTGGGGGATGTCTTTGATGTCTGGCTGGGCATCAAGGGCTTTGAGACAGATGCCCAAAGAAATTTCCTATGGTGGGTTTCTGAACGGAGGAGGACTGGCCATTGGATCGGCCTGTGGCTCGGAAACCGAGAATATTTTTTGGACGACATAGCCGACAAATTCGACTTCATCGGAGAGGGGACGGAAGGCCGACTGGCAACGGAGCCATTTATTTTTGAACATGGAGACCTAATCAACACAAAGGACTGGAAGTATCGGTTTTGGAACCTCTTCAGCCGCAGCATGCCAGTGTGGGTGTTTGCAAAGGTCACTCCGCCGATCATAGGGGCCAGACTGTGTTCGTGGCTAGAAAAGAAGCTATTGACAACGAATCAAGAGAACAAAACCAGCTTCCCGATGACCGAATTTCAAAAAGCCATTGACGCGGAAGGCGCGGAATTTTTTATTGTCGGCCATTTTCATTGTTTGAAAGAAGCCGACAAGGGGATGTCCGCCCCTTGGGCACACGAAGGCCAAATGCTGCTGTGGCAGAACGGCGAATTCAGGCTTGTCGGCGGCCCGCCTAGAAGCGCGTAAAACTGGTATCGGCTACCCGATTCCCAGCTCGGCTTCCATCACCCTCGTAATGTTCCTTGGGCTTCCATCGGTTATCAGCACGTTGTCTTCGACCCTGATGCCCCCAAGCGGCGTAAGCTCGTCTATTAGCTTCCAGTCAAATGCCTTGGAATCCTTGCCTTCGCGGTGCGGCTTGAGCAGCATTGGTATGAAGTAAAGCCCTGGCTCAATAGTCACTAGATGGCCCTTTTCCAGAGTTCTAGTGTTGCGTAGGGCTGGATACTCTGATGGCGGGGACTGTAGCTTGCCATCTGGAGACGCGAGCTTGCCGCCAACGTCGTGTATCTGGATGCCCAAGTGGTGGCCAAGGCCGTGGGGGAAAAATGGCCTCGTCCATCCCTTTTTGACTGCCTCCTCTGGGTCGGCTTTGAGTATGCCAGCCTGGCAGAGGAGCGAGGCGATTTTTTGGTGGGCCACATGGTGCAGCTTGCCAAAAGGAAGGCCCGGGCTGGCGGCATCTGCCAGCTCGCGCTCCAGCTTTTCCATCCCTGCAAGGAGGAACTTGAACCTATAGTCGCAGGCCTGACTCACGAATGTTCGAGTGATGTCGGAGCCATAGCCGCGCACGTTTGCCCCGCAGTCTAGCACCAAGGTTTTGCCGTTTCGCAGTGTGCGCTTGTTTTCGTAGTGCAGCGTAGCGCCTTTTTCGTTCATGGCTACTATACTGCTGAAGGCGACTTCGTGGTCGAGGCAGCTAAGGCTCCTCACGTACGCATGGTGAATTTCAAGCTCGGACGCGCCTTCCAAGAAAGCAACTCTGCCGGCCTCGTGGGCCTTTAGCCCAAGAACGGTGGCCTCCTCTACGCAGTTTATTTCGTACGCATCTTTGTAGGCCCTGTCCCAGTCCAACCTTGCGGTCAAGTCCGCTGGGTTTGTCTTGAAGCCGGCCTTTTCGGCCAAATCCGATTCGTTGCCAATGTATGCAACGCGCCCAGAAAGCTTTATCGCCTCCCATGCAGACTCAATAGAAGCGGCTTCCTGAATTTCAAACGCGCCCGCCCAAAATGGAACCCCCAGCGGAGCCTGTTCGTACCAATAGTCATCGGGAGCATAGCGCACCAGCTTTGGCTTGCTGCCTGGCTTGACCACGAGCAGGTGGTGCGGCCCGGTCATCGGAGTCCAGTGCGAAAAATGCGGAGTCCTGCGAAAAGGCGCGTCTTGGTCGTCCGCGAAATGAGTGTACGCCCTTCCAGAGCTGATAACCAATGCGTCATATTTCAAAGCATGGAGGGCGGCTTCTGCGGCCCTCTGCCGAATGTTGACGTGTTCTTGAAACAGGGCGGACAGTTCCATTGCATTGCTCCAGAAAAGATAAATGGTAAAACTTTAAAAAATTGCAAAAGCAACGCAGGCGATTTCTGTCCGCTGCCGATTCTATTTCTATTGCGGCGTATATACGGTGTAGCCCCTAGGGGGTGCCCAGAAGTTACCGTGTCCTTCTTTGTGCGTCCACGTTTCGGCAGGCGGGTTGAGGTCGTGCTTGCCGCGCCAAGCTACTGGAATGAAGCGCGTATTCGGTTTGGATGTGTGCACCCAGATGCCCTGCCAGCGATCTCCACGGTTATTCATAACCAATATCAGGCCGGGCTTTCCATCTATCCCCAGCCTTTCCATGACATAGAGATCTGCTCCGATGTGGTGCGTAATCATCGGCCCGTGGGCGTATTGCTCATGGCACTTCACTAGCGCGTGTATGCCGCTCACTTGGCCCGGAAGGGCCAAGTTATGCTCAAAATAGTCCTCCCAAAAAACGCACGGATAACCTGTATGCGTCAGGATAAACGCATAGGCGAGCATCTTATCATGGAATATCGGGGGGTTCGCGTCGTCCCTAAACTTGTGGTTGTCCACAAAGGTGATGCAAGAATATGGACTCCCGTGAAAAAGGGTGCCTGGCCCAAAAATAGACGGGATGAGTGTGCCATAGACATCGCATAGGGACTTGAGGCGGAACCGCAGCGGCACATCGAACACAGAGAGCGGATTTTCAGACTGCCTATTGAACTCGCTCAGCCAAAGCTCTGTGTCGTAGCTTGGCCCGCGCCCGTGCGCCATGCCAAATGGCTTAATAAATTTGTCGCCCCGCTTGTATTGCTGTCCGAGTATCACCTTGGCCATCCAAGTTCCATATCCGTCCACCAAGTCAAAGCAGAATCCATCGAGCTCGATGTCCTCTACAAGCCAGCGGGTGAATTCTATCAAGTGTTCGTACACGATTGGGTTTTTGTGGCAATAAGTAAGCTTGCCGGCATCTTGCGCCCCTTCCCAATATTCATATGGGCTTGGGTGGAAGCACTGCCAGTTCCTAGAGAATTTTTTGCTTGCTGGCTCAAAGTAGGTGTTCCCTGTTTGGCCTGAAAAATCGTTGATCTCTGGCTCCCCGCCACTGGCATTGTTTATCGCTAGGTCAACATAAACCTGCATGTTGTACCCGTGCGCTTGATGGATCAGTTCTTCTAGGGATTTTCTGGTTCCGAACCAAGTTGGTACTCCGCCCCTTTGGTCAAACTCGCCAAGGTCGAAATGATCAAAAGGTTCATATCCCATAGCTTTTTGCGTGGCTGCTTTGCTAGGCGGCGGCAGCCAAAGGGCGGTGAACCCAGCTTGCGAAAGCTCCGGAACTTGCTCTTTTACATAATCCCACCACTCAAACTCTCGGCCAGCTCTCTCTGGGCATCCCCAATAAAAAGCCTGCAACATAACTCCCATGTGTACTCTCCCGGGAAAGCATCGGATGATCTTCCCCCCATAAAAATTATAAAGCAAGTCGAATATTTCTTATCCGAAAAAAATATCCCAATTGTGCCGTCGGGCGGTACACTTGTGTTTTGTAGGGCCTATTTGGGAACCCTTGCGAAAATATCCATCAGATTGGCAAAAAGACGCATTTGGAGAGCTTTTTGGGAGGGCTGCTCATCACATTGGAAGGCATCGAGGGTTCTGGAAAGTCCACTCAGATGCGCTTTATTCAGTCTAGGCTGTCTGGCCTGGACATACCGCATGTTTGCTCCAGAGAACCCGGAGGCACCGGCTTGTGCGCCGAACTGCGCGCTTTGCTGCTTGCCCCGCATCCATCGGGCGAAAAATGGAATCCCTTGGCCGAGCTGCTCCTGTTTTCAGCCGACCGCGCCCAGCACCTCGAAACTGTGGTGCGACCGGCTCTAAGGGACGGCAAGGTGGTGGTGCTGGATCGTTTCGAGGATTCGACTAGGGCGTACCAAGGCGCCCAAGGCGTTTCCCAAAGCACCATGTCTGCGCTGGGGCAAATAGTCTTGGACGGCTTGAAGCCAGACCTGACTCTCTTGCTTGACGCCGACCCCGAAAGGACATTGAGCCGTGCGGCGACGCGCAATAAATCGCAGGATGGTTTTTCTGAAACGAGATTCGATGCTGAATCCTTGGCTTTTCACAAAAAAGTTAGAGAGGGATTTCTCAAGATTGCCCGCCAAGAGCCAAACCGCGTCCGCATAGTCAACGGCGAAGCCAGCCAAGAAACAGTCGCCAACGATGTTTGGGCTACCGTTTCCCAAAAACTGGAAGAGGCCAATTTTAGGGTGGCCAATGTTCGATGAGTCACTGCGCGGCCACTCAGAGATCAGGAGCCGCCTCCTCTCCCGCCTCACGTCAAACAGGCTGTCAGGAAGCCTGCTTTTTTCGGGATTGGAGGGGATAGGCAAACGCCGCGTGGCCTTTGAACTAGCCCAGCGGGAGATTTGTTTTTCTAAGTCGGCCTGCGGCAAGTGCGAAGGATGCAAGGCAGACCCACTGAAAAACGAATTTCCAAATTTGCTCAGGATCGCACCCGAGGGTAAAGCCGGCCTTATAAAGGTGGACGCCATTCGAGAGGACGCGCTGGTGGAAGGAGGGGTCATCCGTTGGGCATTTCAAGCCCCGCCCCCAGGATGCCATAGGTGGGTAGTCATCGAAGATGCCCACAGGTTGGGCAAATCAAGCGCAAACATCCTGCTGAAGCCGCTGGAAGAGCCGCCCCAAGGAACCTTTTTCATTCTGCTGACCCACAGGCCCGACTCTATGATGCCAACCATCTTGAGCCGACTTGAAAGGATTTCCTTCGCTCCATTAAACCCAGAAGAAACCCGCCTAGCAGCGCTAGACAATGGCTGGGATGAACATGAATTGGACGAATGGGTCGCCATTTCCAACGGAACTCTGAAATACTTGCAAAGGGATGCTTTTGAAAAAGCCTGCTCCCAAATTGACGCTTGGGTGTCCCTGCTAGAGGGGACACCGCTCAATGAAGTTGCCGTCGGTCTTTTGCCCGATAAATCCAGCGAATTGGCCCAAAGCCAGCAGGCAACCCTCGCCTTAGAGCAACTGCTGGTAGTCCTCGGTGAACTGGCCCGCATCAGAAGTGAGATGCAGGGAAAGCTCAAGCGGTGGACACCAAGGCTCGTCTCCCTTGCTCAAAAGCCAATCAACATCAAAGATGGCTTCAGATGCGCCCTAGAGACCATGCGCACTCTTTCAAGGAATGTGGCCTTTGACTCTGCCCTAAGAAAAATAGCCCTTGCCCTAGACGCATAGCAGGGCCATCAACCTTTCGGGGTCATTCCCAATTTGGCCATCAAAATGTTACAATTCATTACATCCTAAAAGGGGGCCCGATTGGCAGTCAGGTTAGGTGACATGTTGGTCAAGTCACGCTTGATCTCTCAGTCTCAGTTAGATGAGGCTCTGAAGACCCAAAAAATCACCGGGGGGCGGATAGGCACTGTCATTTCTAGGCTTGGCTTTTGCTCGGAGCAAGACATCATCAGCTTTCTCGGCTTACAATTCGGCGTCCCCTCGGCCGACTTAGATCAGTGGCCACCCATAGATCCATCCGTTATTTCGCTAGTCCCCGCAGAGCTTGCGACTAGACATAGAATCCTGCCTCTCCACAAAGCGGGAAACGTGTTGACAATTGCCATTGCCGACCCAACGGACATTTTTGCGGTGGATGACATCCGATTCCAAACCGGGTTCAACGTGGATTTGGTGATCACAGCCGAGATGGGCATTCTCAGGGCAATAGAACGCTATTATGGTGGAGCGTCTGGAGTCCAGCTCAGAGAGCCAGAAACCTTGCCCGCTTTGGCATCTAGTAGCCTGACCGGGCTGTCCAATGGTGCCATAGACCTAAGGGCGATGGAAGAAGAACTAGCAGACGTGGACAACGAGTTCCACGAGCTGAAAGACGAACAAAACGTCAATGTAGAGTCTTTGGCAAAGGGGGGCGAGGACGCCCCGATAGTCAAGTTGGTCAACATGGTATTGATAGACGCCATACGCAGAGAGGCATCGGACATACACATCGAACCCTACGAAAAATTCATGCGCATCCGCTACCGAATAGATGGGCTATTGCAAGAAGTCATGAAGCCAAATGTAAAACTGAAAGACTCTATCATCAGCCGCGTAAAAATACTTGCAAAGCTCAATATCGCCGAGAAGCGCCTGCCCCAAGATGGGCGCATCAAGCTAAGAGTCAACATGGCTGGTTCCACGAAAGTCGTTGACTACCGCGTGTCGGTACTCCCAACTCTATTTGGTGAAAAAATTGTTCTAAGGCTGCTGGACAGCGAACATTTGATGCTGGACTTGACCAAACTAGGTTTTGAACCAGAAAGCCTTGAAATGTGGAACCGCCAAATAGTCAAGCCGTACGGCATGATCTTGGCCACCGGCCCAACCGGCTCGGGAAAAACCAATACGCTTTATAGCTCCATAGCAAGCCTCAACAAAGAGGACGTGAACATAATAACCGCCGAAGACCCTATCGAGTACAACTTTGCGGGCATCAACCAAGTCCAGATGAAAGATCAGATAGGACTAAACTTTGCCATGGCCCTGCGCTCATTTTTGCGCCAAGACCCAAACATCATACTGGTCGGCGAGATACGCGACTTTGAAACGGCCGAAATCGCCATCAAGGCCTCGCTTACTGGGCATTTGGTCTTTTCCACACTGCACACAAACGATGCGCCTTCTACGATTAGCAGACTGATGAACATGGGGATAGAGCCATTTTTGGTAGCCACGTCGGTCAACATCATTTGCGCCCAGCGGCTGGTGCGGAGGATTTGCCCCAAGTGCAAAGCACCAGACCCATTCAAGCCACCCCCAGTGTCGCTACTGCGAATAGGATTCACAGAGAGCGAGGTTAGCAAGGGGATCAACGCAATGAAAGGAAAGGGCTGCAATGCATGCAACGGCAGGGGCTACAAAGGGCGGGTCGGCCTGTATGAAGCGCTGGAGGTTTCCGAAGTCATCAGGGACATGATTCTTACCGGGGCGTCTGCCATCGAACTAAGGGAACAAGGCATCCGGGATGGGATGATCACCCTTAGGCGCTCTGGATGCCGCAAAGTGCTGGATGGCGTCACCACCATCGAAGAAGTTATCCGCGAAACCGTTTTATAACCTTTGAGGCAGGGAAGAACCGTGTCCGAAGCATCCGCAAATTACATCGTCCCGATCCAACAACTGCTAAAGGCCATGGTGGAATTTGGCGGAACCGACTTGCACATAACAACAGACAGTGCGCCGCTCGTCAGGATAGACGGCAGCTTAGTTCCATTGAAATTGCCCCCGCTGGACGCGGCGCAGTCGCGCTGGCTTTGCTACGGCGTGATGACGGACATGCAGAAGCTGAGATTCGAATCCGACATGGAAGTGGATTTTTCATTCAGCATCAACGGCGTCTCCCGCTTCCGCGCAAACGTCTATAACCAGCGTGGCTCAACCGCTGGAACTTTTAGATCCATCCCCGAAAGGATCCGCACGATGGATGAACTTGGGCTGCCGCAGGCAGTCCAGTCCCTTTGCAGCAGGCCACGCGGCCTTGTGCTTGTAACTGGCGTCACGGGCAGCGGGAAGTCCACTACTCTGGCCGCGATGGTTGACAAAATCAACAGCAGCGAATACTGCCATATTTTGACAATCGAGGACCCAGTGGAATATGTGCATCAGCACAAAAAAAGCCTAGTCAACCAGCGCGAAGTGCATACGGACACTTCGAGCTTCAAGAAAGCCCTGCGGTCTGCGCTGCGGCAAGACCCAGATGTAGTCATGATTGGCGAAATGCGTGACCTCGAAACTGTCGAATCGGCACTCACAATAGCCGAAACAGGCCACTTGGCATTTGCCACGCTCCACACCAATTCAGCCGTCCAGACGATAAATCGAATAATAGACGTATTCCCCGCCCACCAGCAACAGCAGATTCGTGCCCAGCTTTCATTGGTGCTTGAAGGCATAATCTGCCAAAACTTAGTT
This sequence comes from Holophagales bacterium, assembly GCA_031281385.1. The sequence continues at coordinate 161 of JAITFL010000004.1, read as the reverse complement.
CCAAAAGCATCTGGCAAAGGCCGAGTGGTGGCCATGGAAATCCTGATACCCACTCCGGCCATCAGGAACTTAATCCGCGAGGACAAAATACACCAAATCTATGGTGCGATGCAGGCCGGCCAAGGAAAACACGCGATGCAGACTTTGAACCAAAGCCTGTC
>JAITFL010000177.1 GCA_031281385.1 Holophagales bacterium | reverse complement strand
GGCCCGGCGCGACTTGAACGCGCGACCAACGGCTTAAAAGGCCGCTGCTCTACCGACTGAGCTACGGGCCCGTGCCAATAGTCGGCAGGACAAATAAGGATGCCTTATTTTTTGTGTTTAGTCAAGGCATTTTTCAATTGGGGCCGCTTGCGCCCTTTGCGGGCGGCAATTACGGAATAGCTGCGTTGATTGACCCAAGACGCACTGCCCCATCGTTAAGGAGTGTTAACGTGGCTATGTATCGCTGGAGCCGCCGATGGCATCGCCGATGCACCTTGCGGCCTCTTGGAAATCCGACGTGAGGACCAGCTCGGTGACCCGCGACAGAAGTATGCCGACTTCGGGGCCTTGGTGCATAATTGGCAGGTCGGCCAAAAGCCGGTCGGTGCGTCCTATATCCTCGTTTTGAAGGGCTTTTTTTAGCTCGATGAGGGCCGTGGCGACAGAAGCGTCCAAGTTTTCGATGCTGATTGTCTTGTCCGCGTCAGATGGGCCGTTACTTTTCTCTTCGCCGATGGCGATTTCTATTTTTTCGACAACGCGGACAATGGCGGCCTTGAACTCGGCAATAGCCAACCGAATATATTCCATATCCTCCTGCAGGCCAGCGGCCTCCAGCGCGGCGGCGGCCTTGGAAAGCCCAATTGCTCCAATGCTGGCGGAAGCACTTTTTAGGGCGTGCACATTTGTGGTGAAGTTTTTGATGTCAGACTCGGCAAATTCGGTGTTTAACAGCCCGAACCTCTCCCTCGCGTCGCGGCAATATATCTCCAGCACCGCCCGATAGGCGCTTGGCAAGCCGCCTGTGCTGGCCATGCCCTTTTTTGTGTCCAGCCCATCAATTTGGTTTAGCTGGGTTTGCCACTGCAGCGCATCCGGCAATGCTTGTTTCTCAGGCATCGTCTGCCTTTTGGGCGGAATAGCCGGTTCTGTTATGGCTGGCTCTTCCTGCGTTTCTGCGCTGGCCTTATTTTCGGATGAGACCACCCTCTCCAGCAACGCTTTAAGTTTTGGTATTTCAATCGGCTTGGACAAATAATCATTAAAGCCACTGTTGAGAAAAACGTCCTTCATGCCGTCCATCACGCTGGCGGTGACCGCCACCATGGGCAATTTTTTGAAGTTCTCGCCAAGGGCCCTGATTGCGGCCACCGTTTCGATGCCGTCCATATCTGGCATCATGTGGTCAACTAGCACGAGGTCGTATTCCTTCTGTTGGACAAGGGCGACGGCCTCGCGGCCGCTGAGGCATGTATCTACTTGCATCTGGTATGGCGCAAGCAGCCCTTCGGCCACTTTTAGGTTCGTCATAATGTCGTCCACGATCAGCACGCGAAAGCCAGGCGCAGAAAAGTCGGCCTGTACTGCTGCTTCATCAATGGGCGCACTGCTCTCTACGAATGCCCCCATTGGGGAGAAGTCGGAAACATCTTGGATAATGGTAGCGGAAAATGTGGACCCCACCTCATATTCGCTTTTCACCGTCACGTCGCCACCCATCATGCGGCAGAGTGCCCGCGTGATGGCCAGCCCAAGGCCAGTCCCTTGGATGCCAACGGTGTACTTGTTTTCGATCCTTGAAAAATCGGCAAAAATGGCATCTAAGTCTTCCTGCCTGATCCCAATTCCGCTGTCGGACACATCGAAAGTAAGCAAAACATTGCCACGCATGTCGCTCTGGCCTCTGGCCTCAAACTTGATGAACCCCTTTTGTGTGTATTTCACAGCGTTGGACAATAGGTTCATGAGTATCTCTTCCACACGGGTCTCATCGCCTATCAGCTCGGCAGGGATATTGGGGTCTATGTCCAATGATAGTTTTACCGAATCATTGTCATCTAGCCTCATCTTGATGATTGTAATAACGTTGCTGAGGAGTGGGGCTATTCTATATGGGGACTTTTTGATCGTCAGTTTTCCAGATTCCACGGCAGAAAGGTCAAGAATGCCGTTGATGATGGTCAGCAAGTTGTTGCCTGCCTGCTTTATGTTGGCTATGTATTCTATCCCTTCGGGCTTTCCATAGTTCATGATGGCAAGGTCGCTCATCCCTATGACTGCGTTCATGGGAGTGCGGATCTCGTGGCTCATGCGGGCAAGAAAGCGGCTTTTCCCCATATTCGCCTCTTTGGCCGAAGTAGCCTCTTTGTTGAATCTTCTAAGGCTGTACGCGCCGTTGGCAACCACCACGACAATCAATACCACCTCTAGTACAGCAAACCAGTGCTCCCAATAGTGCGTGTTTAATAGTTCCTGGTCATCTACATCTACTCCGCAGATAGCCGCCACTTTCCCGCCGCGGTCGAATATGGGGGCATAGGCCGAAGATAGCTTTGGCCAGCCAACAGCGTAATCGCCTAATTTGGTCACCATCGCTTTCCCTTGGAAAATGGGGCTCATGTCTGCATGCGTGTTGAGATATACAGGCTCTGTGTCAATTCCGAGCCTTGTCTTTTCGTCATCATCGTTGTCAACGATGTACTGTATCTTGTCTTCTTTTACGCGCATGTAAAAGGCATACTTGACGTCAGCGTCCCCGGCGAATTCAATCAATTTTTGGCGCAGCGCCTTCCATTCTGGTTTAGCGGCATCAGAAGGTACGTGAAATTTGTCAAGCTCCTCCGCAGTGGTCAGCGTGGACAGCCTTTTCGCGGCTTCAATCATTCTGCCCTTAAAAAAATTTTCGCTGGCGTTAATCATGCGTGTGATTCTTATCCAGCTATAGACAGACACCACCAAAACGATGACGCTGGAAAAAATAAAAAACACCTGTAGGGGATGTGAAATGACGATTTTTTTACATCTCTGGAGCAGTATTTTCATTTTTGGTCTGGCCTCATGCTGTGCGTTGGTCTATGGGGTTCCTGGCAATCGAAGCAAATTGGCCGGCCACTTGCTCGAAAACGTCCACGAGGGCTGGGTCAAAGTGGCTGCCCTTCCCCTCTCGTATGATGCGGGCGGCTTCCTCTGGCGGGAATGCCTCTTTGTATGGGCGCTTGGAAGTGAGGGCATCGTACACATTGGCTATGGCCATGAGCCTTCCCAGCAAAGGGATGTCGCGGCCAGTCAGCCCTTTGGGGTAGCCGCTGCCGTCCCATTTTTCGTGGTGTGTCTGTACAAACATTTTGGCGCACTTGATAAAATCCGTTCCTGGCACTTTGGATTCTATCCTTTCTATTATTTCAACGCCAAACTCCACATGCTTTTTCATGGCCTCGAACTCCTCCTGGGTGAAGCGTCCGGGTTTTTGCAGGATTCTGTCTGAGATGGCTATCTTGCCAACATCATGCAGTTGGGATGATTCTACCACCAATTCGACATCCCATTTCTTCATTTCATCTTGGTACAGACCTGTTTTGTTGAGGCCGTCTATCAATGCCCTAAGGTAGCCTTGGGTGCTGAGGGCATGCCTTCCGGTAACGGCGTCACGATTCTCCATCATATTTGTAATTCCTTGCAGGAGTGCGCTTTGAAGCTTAAACATATCATTAGTCTTTGCCTTAACCATCCGATCTATGTTCCTAGAGCCTAACAGGCCGCCAACGAACACAATGGCAACAATTGACGCTAACAGTATGGATATCATCGTGTTTTCGCGGGCGTAAACGAGATCCTTGATCAACAAAAAGCTGCCAATGGACAACGCAATTACGGCCATGCCACAAAAAATAATGGCTGAACGCACAGGGTTAGACTTGACGCCCTTTTTCATTTTTTCAAGCCGCTCTTTCAAGGTCATTAGCTCCTCCGCAGTGTCTTGATGCAGAACCCGCCGAAAACAGACAAAATGATAACCATTGAGACCATCAAAATAGATATTGTACGCTCGGTTTTGAACATGCTTAAAATTTCAGTGTCGTCCAAGTCCACTCCGCATACTGCGGCCACGCTTCCATTGCTGTCAAATATGGGAGCGTACGCCGCGCAGAGCCCCGGCCAGTCATGGCTGTACTCGCCGAGTTTAGCCACTATCGCTTCTCCGCCAAGTGGTGGTACCCTCCAGCCAAGCGTAGGCACCAAGTCCAGATAATGGCGGGCTTCGAAAAGTTCTGTGTCAACCCCCACCCTTGTCTCTTCATCAAAATCGTTGTCAACGATGAACTGTATCTTTTCGTCAACCATGCGCATGTAATAGGCATATTTGACATCGGTCTCTCTGGCAAATACAACCAGCCTTTGGCGAAGAGCCTTCCACTCGGGCTTGGCGGCATCGGCGGGTTCGCGAAATTTGTCCAGCTCCTCCGCAGTGGTCAATGTGGCAAGCCTTTTGGCGGCTTCCAGCAGCCTGCCTCTGATATTCTGTTGGCTGACGTCAATGATGCGCGCACCCAACACAAAGCCATAGACGGACAATGCAAGAAAGGCAATGCTTAAACAAATAAAAATCAACGCCAGCCGATTGGATGAAATGTTTTTTTTAATTTTTTCAAGCTGCGCTTTCAAGGCTGGACTCCTCATGCGATGTTTTGATTCATAGGCTGGAGGGCTATCGAAGCAAATTGGTCGGCCACTTGGTCGAATACGTCCACAAGGACTGGGTCGAAGTGGCTCCCCCTCCCCTCCCGTATGATACTGGCCGCCACCTCCGGGGGAAATGCCTTTTTGTACGGACGGTCGGATGTGAGCGCGTCGTACACATCGGCTATGGCCATGAGCCTGCCGGGTAGGGGGATGTCGCTGCCGGCCAGCCCATTGGGATAGCCGCTGCCGTCCCACCTTTCGTGGTGCGTTGCCGCAAAAATTTTTGCATACTTAAGAAAATCAGTGCCGGAATCTTCGTACTCTATCCCTTCTATGATGCTTACGCCATATTCCACATGCTTTTTCATGCTCTCGAATTCCTCTGTGGTGAGGCTGCTAGGCTTTTTCAGGATGCTGTCCGATATGGCTATCTTGCCCACGTCGTGTAACTGTGACGAGTCCACCATCAATTCGATGTTCCACCCCTTCGTTTCTTCTTGGTAAAGGCCCATCTTGCCCAAGCCGCTTATCAGCGTCTTGAGATAGCGCTGGGTGCGCTCGATGTGCCCGCCGGTGGCACTGTCGCGGCTCTCAACAATATTTGCCACTCCGTGCAGGACGGCGTTTTGTAGTGCGATTACCTCCCGCGTTCTAGTCTTGACCATCCGCTGCAGCACATTAAAGCCGAACCCAGAACCAACAAAGACTATTATTATCAATACTACTATTGTTATTGCAAGCCTATTCTCGATTGCGTGCATTCTCAATATTTCTGTGTCTTCCAAATCCACCCCGCAGACAGCGGCTACGCTTCCATCGCTGTTGAATATTGGGTAGTATGCATAGCTGAGTCCCGGCCAGTCTTTGTTGTAGTGGCCAAGTTGGCTCACAAACACTTTTCCCTCAAGCAGCGTGGGCATCAAGTCCAAAAATGTGCTGAGTTCGATAGGCGCTTTGTCTATCCCTGCCCTATTCTCCTCGTCAATGTCGTTGTCAACGATGTAGTAAATTTTGTCGTCAATCGCGCGAAGGTAATAGACATATTTGACATCGGCGTCTTTGGCAAATTTAATCAGCTTTTGGCGAAGCTCCTTCCACTCGGGCTTAGCGGCGTCCGCAGGCTCGCGATAACCGTTGAGTTCCTCTGCTGTGGTAAATGTGGCCAGCTTCTCGGCAGTTGCCAGCAATCTGACCCTTACCTCCTGTTGGTTGGCGGCAATGAGATCCCTGAGCAACATCCAGCTTTTGATGGACACCGCAAGAACGGCAATGCCGGAACAAACAAAGATCAACGGTAACCAGTCGGATATGATGGTTTTTTTCAGTTTCCTAAGCTGGGCTTTCATATTTGACTTTGCCTCATGCGATGTATTTATTCCTAGATTGGTGGGCTATCAAAGCAAATTGGTCGGCCACTTGTTCGAAAGCGTCCACCAGCGCCGGGTCGAATTGGGTTCCCCTGCCTTCCCGTATGATGCGGACGGCTTCTTCGTGCGAGAACGCCTCTTTGTAAGGGCGGTGAGAAGTCAGCGCATCGTACACATCGGCTATGGCCATGAGCCTGCCTAAAAGCGGTATATCGCCGCCGGCCAAACCGCTGGGGTAGCCGCTGCCGTCCCATCTTTCATGGTGGTAGGCGGCAAAGAATTTGGCGTACCATAAAAAAGTAGTGCCAGGCACTTCGGATTCTATCCTCTTTAAGATGGCTACACCCTCTTCCACATGTTTTTTCATGCTCTCGAACTCCTCCTTGGTGAGGCCTCCGGGCTTTTGCAGGATGCTGTCTGAAATGGCTATTTTGCCCACGTCGTGCAGTTGGGATGATTCAATCATCAATTCAATGTCCCCTCCCCCACCAGCAACATACAATTTTTTCATGTCTTCTTGGTACAGGCCCAAATTGTTAAGGCTACCTATCAACGCCCTGAGATAGTGCTGTGTGCGCTCGATGTGGCCACCGGTGCCGCCATCCCGGCTCTCCACCATATTTGCCAATCCGCGCACGATGGCATTTTGCAACTTGGAAACTTCCTCCGTCCTGGCTTTGATCATCCGTTTAAGGTTCTTGAAACCAAACGCGCCGCTGATAGACACGAAGATGACCATTGAGGCAAGCAAAATAGTTATCGTCTTCTCGGTTTCGAACATGCCCAATATTTCTCTGTCATCTATGTCCACTCCGCTGATTGCGATTACTTCCCCTTTGCTGTTAAATATGGGGGCGTACGCTGAGCAAAGCCCAGGCCATTCTAGGGCGTACTCGCCCAGTTCGGCCACTCTCGCCTTCCCGCCAAGCGTGGGCGTCAAATCCAGATAATCGCGTAATTCCTTAAGTTCTTTGTCAATTCCGACCCTCGTCTTTTCATCAAAGTCGTTGTCAACGATGTACTGTATCTTGTCGCCAACCACGCGCATGTAATAGGCATATTTGACATCCGCTTCTTTGGCAAACACAATCAGCTTTTGGCGCAGCACCTTCCATTCGGGTTTCGCGGCATCCGCCGGCTCGTGAAATTTGTCCAGTTCCTCTGCGGTGGTCAATGTGGCAAGCCTTTTTGCGGCTTCCAGCAATTTGCCCCTGATGTTTTGCTGGCTGATCTCTATGATGCCCATGACTTTTACCCAGCCATAGATGGACACTGCTCCGATGGTGATGCCGACAAAAATAATAGTCAACGGCAACCAATTGAGCGTGATGCCTTTCTTCAATTTTGCAAGCAACGCTTTCATCATTTTGATGTCATCTCCTCATGTGATGTGTTGATTCGATGGCCGGCGAGCGATTGAAGCAAATCGGTCGGCTACTTGCTCGAAAGCGTCCACGAGGACTGGGTCAAAATGAGTCCCCCGCCCTTCCCTGATGATTCTGGCTGCTTCTTCGGACGGATAGGGGTCTTTGTAGGAACGGCTGGAGGTCAATGCGTCGTACATGTCGGCTATGGCCATGAGCCTGCCGGGCAGGGGGATGTCGCTGCCGGCCAACCCTTTGGGGTAGCCGCTGCCGTCCCATTTTTCGTGGTGCGTCTGCGCGATTATTTTTGCGTACCTCAAAAAATCGGTGCCATAGGCATCTTGCTCTATCCTCTCGATAATGGTTATGCCAGACTCCACATGTTTCTTCATGATCTCGAACTCTTCTGTGGTGAGGCTTCCAGGCTTGTTGAGGATGCTGTCGGAGATGGCTATTTTGCCAACATCGTGCAGTTGGGACGACTCGATCATCAATTCAATGTCCCATTCCTTCATTTCTTTTTGGTACAGGCCCATTTTGCTCAGGCTGTCTATCAGCGCCCTTAGGTAGTGCTGGGTGCGCTCGATATGTTCTCCAGTGCCGCTGTCGCGGCTCTCTACCATATTTGCCACTCCGTGCATGATGGCATTTTGCAGCTTGACTACCTCACGAATCTTGATCTCGACCATCTTATTCAAGCCCCCGATACAGAAAACGCCGCTTACATACAGTATGATAAATGCCAATGTTTTTATAACAATAAGCCAACGTTCCATCGCATGCATTTCCAACAAGTTTCTGTCATCTACGTCCACCCCGCAGATTGCTGCAACGCGTCCGTTGTCATCGAATAATGGGACATATGCCGAGACCAATCCGGGCCAGTCTTTGGCATACTCCCCGAGTTGACTCACACACGCTTCCCCTTCAAGCGTAGGCTTTATGTCTATATAAGTGCTGAGTTCCTCTGGTTCTGTGTCAATCCCTGACCTAGTATTTTCATCAAGGTCATTGTCAACGATGTACTGCACCTTGTCGCCCTCAACACGCAGATAATAGGCATACTTGACTTCGGCGTCTTCGGCGAATTCGATCAGCTTTTGGCGCAGCGCTTTCCACTCGGGCCTCTGAGCGTCCGCAGGCACGCGGTAATTATTGAGTTCTTCAAGAGTAGCCAGTGGGGCAAGCCTCTTAGCATCTGCTATCAATTTATCCCTAAAATTGTGTTCGCTTGAATTAATAACGGTTACCATCTGCCTCTGGCTATAAATTGAAATTCCAATAACTGCGAAGCCGGCAGAAAAATAGACTATCATCATCAAATTGCGCGACACATACTTCCCAAATCTCCTCAGCAGTTCTTTCATGTCTGGCCTGATCCCATGCAATGTTATTAGTTCGTGGGTTCGCTGGCGATGGACGCAAATTGGTCGGCTACTTGGTCAAATGCGTCCACAAGGACTGGGTCGAAGTGGTTCCCTTTCCCCTCCCGTATGATGCGGGCGGCCTCATCGGGCGGGAAGGCGTCTTTGTAAGGCCGGGCAGAGGTGAGCGCGTCGTACACATCGGCCAAAGCCATCAGCCTGCCCGGCAGGGGGATGTCGTTGCCGGCAAGCCCCTTGGGGTAGCCGCTGCCGTCCCATTTTTCGTGGTGGGTTTCCACAAAAATTTTTGCGTACCTAAGAAAATCTGTGCCAGAGACTTCGGTCTCTATTTTCTCGATGAGGTTGACGCCAACGTCCACATGCTTTTTCATTGTGTCGAATTCCTCTTTGGTGAGGCGCCCGGGTTTTTTTAGGATGCTGTCTGAAATGGCTATCTTGCCCACATCGTGCAGTTGGGACGATTCGATCATCAATTCAATGTCCCATCCCACCATGTCTTCTTGGTACAGGTTCAATTTGTTGAGGCCGCCTATCAGCGTCTTGAGGTAGTGCTGCGTACGTTCAACGTGTCCGCCGGTGGTGTCGTCGCGGCTCTCCACGATATTCGCCACTCCATGCAGGATGGCGTTTTGCAGCTTGATTATCTCCCGCGTTTTGTCCTCGACCATCTGCTGCAGGTTCTCATTGAAATTCTTGATTGCCCTAAAGCTTGACTCCAAGTTCTTGGCCTGCTCTTCCAAGCGGAGTTTCTGAGATTCTATGGTGAGGTGAAGGTCAACCCTCTTCAAGAGAAGCTGAGGCATGAATGGCTTTGAGATATAGTCAACGGCGCCAAGGGCCAGGCCCCGCAGCTCGCTTTCATCGTCTCCCTTTGCGGTTAGAAAAATAACGGGGATGTCGGCTAAATCGGGTTTGGATTTAAGGGTTGAAAGCGCTTCCATGCCATCGGTCTCTGGCATTTCAATGTCAAGCAGTATCAAGCTGGGCCTATTTCGCTCTAGCATGTCAAACATTTTTGCTGCGGATGGCACGGTGAACACATCATATGAGTGCGTCAGCGCTAGTTTGGCGACCATCAAATTAGCCAAGTTGTCATCAACCACCATCACCGTCGCACGTTCGTTGTCCATCGCCACTCCATGAATTGCCCATTTTTATTTTATTATAAAAATTGCAAACAAAGACAAAAAAAGATAGCATCAAATTGCATGGCCGACCATCAGACAGCCGGAAACAACAACGGCGACCGCGCCCGGCGGCAAAAATGGGGGGGTTAGAGTGGCAGGAGCGAGCTGCGATCCCACTTTAGCGAAGAAATCGGAAGTGTTTCGCCGAGCAAAGAGGACGCCACTAAATCAAAAGGCCCTGCATCGCCGGTGGTGAATAGCAGCGTTTCGCCGCAGGTTTCTGTGGGCTGGCCGTTTTCTTTGAGAATTTTGTCAACTTGCCGGGCTACGGCAGGGGAGGGGTCTATCACCTTTGCCCTTGTTCCCACAATTGACTGCACGAGGGGAATTACAAAGGGGTAGTGCGTGCATCCTAGGACTATGGTGTCTGCACCGGCATCCATCATCGGGCCAAGGGCCTGCTCCAAAATTGACCTTGTTGCTGGGCCGTCCAAATCGCCCTGCTCGATGCGCTGCACCAGCCCTGGGCAATCGCTGGTCAAGACCTTCACGTTGGCCGCAAAGCGCTCGATGACCGAGGCGTATAGCTTGCCTTGAAAAGTGGCAGGGGTGGCCAAAACGCCGACAACTCCGGAAATTGACTGGGTCGCAGCCGGCTTGACCGCTGGCTCCATGCCGACAAATGGAGTATCTGGAAAATCCTCTCTCAAGCTGTAAAGCGCAGCCGCAGAGGCGGCGTTGCAAGCCACGACCACCAAGGCGGCCCGCTCCGAGATCAAGAATTTTGCAATGCCAGAAGCGAAGCCCCTGACTTCCTCCAAGGGCCTTGGGCCGTATGGGACATTGGCTTGGTCTGCAACGTAGCGAATGCAAACGTCTTTGCGGACTGCCCTGACGGCCTTCAATACAGATAGGCCTCCCACGCCGGAATCGAATATTCCAACCATTTGGGAGGGCCGTGTGACAGTCATACCTCTATCTTGTATCCAGTTTGCGTTCTATGCGGCGACCATGAGAAATACCCGCAATTGTCAATTGAACCCTCTTGCAAAATCCCCAATCATTGCCCATATTCCTTATCCAACTTCTTAAAGCTGCCATACAATAGGCACCCACCAATTTTAAAAACAGCGCGGTCGTAGGCCGCATCCACCATTGTCAATTGTCCATTGTCAATTGTCAATTGTCAATTATTTTGCCGCCCGCCTACGCTTAGAAGATGGCCCCTTTTGCCTTTTCGATGGCTTCAGCCCTTCACCAACGTCCAAAATTTTTCTGACCCTAGCAGTTCTTGGGGCCGGGCCTTCGCCCTTGTGTGATTTGTGCACTGACAGGCGGATGGGGGTCCCGGCAAAGCCAAATTCATCCCTCATGCGGTTCTCTAGATAACGCATGTAGCTAAAGTGTATGTTGCTGTCTGTATTGGACTTGATGACGAAGCTTGGGGGCCTGGTGCCTACCTGCGTCATAAAAAACAGTTTTGGCAGTTTGCCATCCGCAGCCGGGGGATGCATGGTGGCCACCGCCTCCCTCAAAAACCGGTTCAGCTCGCCCGTGGAAACCCTTTTGGCGTGGCAGGCCGCGACTTCGTCTATCAGGCCAAACAATTTGGAGACCCTTTGGCCGGTGAGGGCAGAAATAAAAATCATCGGGGCGTGCTGCAAAAAGCCCAAGCCGCTTCTGATGTTTTCCTCCACTTGCAGGGCCGTAAAGCCATCCTTTTCAACCGCGTCCCATTTGTTGACCACCAAGATCACTGCGGCGCCCGCGTCATGGGCGTATCCGGCTATGACCGCGTCTTGGTGGGCCACTCCTTCCAGCGCGTCAATCAGCAACAGGCTGACGTCGGCCCTAGCCATCGCCTGCTTTGCCTTTAGGATAGAAAGTATCTCGGCCCCTTGGGTGGTCTTGCCCTTGCGCCTTATCCCGGCAGTGTCTATCAAGCGATAGACCCTTTCCCCGCGCTTGAAGATAGTATCAACTGCGTCCCTTGTCGTGCCGGCCACCTCGCTCACCAAGCTGCGCTCAAAGCCCAAAAGACAATTGGTGAGGCTCGACTTGCCCACGTTGGGCCGACCGATGATGGCAAAGCGCAGTTCGTCCGACTTGTCGTGTTCATCCGCTTCTTCTGGTGTGCGGTGGAATGGCAGGGCGGCAAGCACCGATTCCAGCAAGTCTGGCACCCCCGCGCCGTGGGCAGAGCTGACCAAGTGGACATTCTCGAATCCAAGCTCGTAGAAGGCCCCATCTGGGGCACCGCCCCTCATGCCATCTAACTTATTCACTACCAACATGGCCGGCTTGCCCATGCGAATTACCCTTTGGGCGATTTCCGCGTCGCCCGTTGTAAAACCTGCGTGGCCGTCAACCATCAACAGGATAACGTGAGCCTCGTTTAGGGCCCCCTCCGCCATGCGAGTTATGCCTTGCGTGATCACATCGTCGCCTTCAAAGTCCAGCCCGCCTGTATCTATCAGGTCGAACACCTCTGTTGGCTGGCCCGAGCCATCCATGCAGACGACCCGCCCATAGGAGCGATCCCTAGTCATCCCCGGCAGGTCATGCACCAAGGCTGCGCGGCTGCGCGTGATCCTGTTGAACAGGGTGGACTTTCCGACATTGGGGCGCCCACAGATGGCGACTAAAGGTACTTTCATTGCGGTTTCGCGGTGCTACGTTTGTTAAGGGCTTTAGAAATGGTGCCAAAAACCTTGGCAGTCTTATGGATGCCAAAGATGCCCAAAAAGGCATTATACCAAGTCGCGTTCAGATGAGCGCAACTTGATATAAAAACCACGGAACCCCAAACAATAGTCGCTGAACCATCGGCCCAAAAACGACACTGTGGCCATGATGGGCCAGATCGCGCTTGCGGTCTGGCCTAAAAAAACTCTTGCCAATTCTTGAAACGGTGCCATAATTTTTTTGCGCCGGGTTGGGTAATGAGTGCGGCGTCAAACAGGGGGGGAATAGCATTTGGCCACTTACAAGCAGCCGTGTGTCCATTGCGGGGAAATGATAGAGCGGGATTCCCGCCTGTGTTCCAAATGCGGCAGCCGCTCGCCTTTCGGCTTTCAATGTCCGGCTTGCTTCAAACCGATAGCGCGTGGCAACGCCGTATGCTCCGGTTGCGGCAGGCCGCTTGT
>JAITFL010000070.1 GCA_031281385.1 Holophagales bacterium | reverse complement strand
TCTATCTCAATGATCTCCGCGCCATTTTTTTCTAGGGCTGCGACGACGGCCTTGATGCAGTGCTTGAGGGCTGGCTGCAGGGGTTTGGCGCTTTCGCCCGAAAAATAGCCTATCTTGGTGCCCTTCAGCGAGGCAGGCTCTTGGCCGTCTTGGTTGGCTAACTCGGCAGCCCCTGGCAGGTCAAGAGATGTGGAGTCCATTGGGTCTATCCCTGCCATCACCGACATGCCCAGCGCGAGGTCGGACACGTGCGAGGCCATGGGGCCCACCTGATCCAGCGAGCTGGCCATGGCAGTTATGCCGTACCTGCTTAGGCCGCCATAAGTTGGCCTTAAGGCTGAGATGCCGCAAAAGGCCGCAGGGAGCCTGACCGAGCCGCCCGTGTCGGAGCCAAGGGCGAAATGGGCGTAGCCCGCCGCAACCGCAGCCGCCGAGCCAGAGCTGCTCCCCCCCGCGACCTTGCTCGTATTCCAAGGGTTGCGAGTAGGGCCAAAGGCGTTGCGCTCCCCGCTGGAGCCCATGGCAAACTCGTCCATGGCGGCCCTGGCCACGGGCACGGCCCCGGCCCGCATGAGCCTTTCCACTACCGTGGCTGTGTAGGGCGACTTTAGGCCCTTGGACATCATGGAGCCATTTTGCAATAGCTGGCCCTTGATCGCCATGTTGTCCTTTATTATTATCGGCAGTCCCAGCAGCGGGGCGCCAGGCTCCTTGGCCGACAGTCTTTTGTCGGCCTTTCTCGCCAAACCCATGGCAAGGTCTTCCATTTCGGAGTTAATGGCGTTTATCCCCCCGTCCATCTGCCTAATTTTTTCTATGCTGTGCGCCGCCAAGAACTCCGCCGAAAGGTCTCCGGCCCCCAGGCCCTCCCTTAGGCTGGCCATTGGGCTTTTTCTCAAAGTGGCTGCGTTGCTCAAGCGCCCTCCCAAAATCGGCTGAAACCATTCGCCAAAATTGGCACGGAATCTGTTTCTATAGCAAGTGTATCAAAAATATAGTATTATTGATTCTTTCGCTATGGTCAAAATGTGTGTCCCGACCTCCCCGGAAAATTTGGATGAACCCTTTTGAAGTCCTACAGATAAGCCCAGCAGCGTCACAAGACGAAGCTAGGGAAGCGTACCATGCCTTGGCGAAAAATTGGCACCCCGACAAATTTTCGGGGCCCGAAAAAAATGCCGCAGAAGAACGTTTTAGGGAGATCACGGAGGCATACGCCAAGATTAAGAACGGCTCCGTTGCGCTGCCCGACGTGGCACCATCGCCTGTCGTTGCCGCGCCGCCCGCCCCAGCGACTAAATCGCCCAAAGACTGGCTTTTAGAGGCGCAAGGGGGATTCGCGCAAAAAAACTATGAGCTTGCTATTTCCCTAAGCCAATTTTGCTTCCAGTTTCCAGAAGTGGCCGAGCAAGCCCGTCTGCTCTATGCCACAGCCCTAGAAGAGACGGGGAGGGACATAAAGAGCAGGACAAGGGCGTACGAGGAAGTTGCGCGCATCAACCCAAACAACGTGCGAGCCGTCGCCAAACTGGCGGAGCTGTACTCGGTGCTCAACATGCCGGCTAGGGCGGCAAGCATGGCAAAGAAGGCCAAGGCGCTGGGCGTTTCAGCGCCGAGGAAAGCGCCTCCCCCCGATAAGCCCGGGGCAGGCGGAATAGTTGGCAAATTTGCAGGTTTTTTCAAGAGAGGCTGATTCGGGTGTCGAGATGGTGCTAGAGTCGTTTGGAAAGTCTGATGTGGGGTCGGTCAGAAAGCACAATGAGGACAATTTTCTCGTCAAGGAAGACCTTGGACTCTTTATTGTGGCAGATGGCTTGGGCGGCCACGCCGCCGGCGAGGTGGCCAGCAAGATAGTCGTTGACCGGATAGAGCGGTACATCAGCGACACGGCGGGGCAAGGCGACGCGCTTGGCAAACCCGAAGCGGGCCTTAGCGCAAACGGCCAGCGGCTGAAAAACGCTGTCCTGATGTCGGACAAGGCGATAACTGACGACATAGCTCTGCATCCCGAGAGGGAGACGATGGGTTCTACAGTGGTGGCGTGTCTCATAGAAGGCAAAACGGTCACCATGGCCCACGTTGGAGACTCCAGGGCCTATATGCTTGGCCGTGGGGGGATAAAGCAGTTGACCAAGGATCATTCTTGGGTGGCCGACCAGGTCGAAAGCGGGTTTATGACTGCCGCAGAGGCGAAGAGGCACCCATTCAGGAACGTGATCACTCAGGCCCTCGGGAACGGCATTGACCTAGAAGTTAGTATCCAGGAATTTGAAATGGCCGATGGCGAAGCGCTACTGCTATGCTCGGATGGACTAACCGGCATGGTCTCGGACGACCAGATATTCTCAATTTATAATCAGGCATCTAATTTGCAAGGAGCAGTCAATGGCCTTGTTTCCAAAGCCATTGACAACGGCGGGGAAGACAATGTTTCAGTGGTTATCGTAAGACATTGCCATTCCTGACATTTTAGCCTGCTGCCTACTTATTTTGGCGCACCATGCGCCAAGGGTGGTGCAACCTTTCAAAATTAGAGGCCCTAGATGGGGTTCATCCCTAAAAAAAGCAAGCGACTGGTTGGACTGGACATTGGCTCCAGCTCGGTCAAGGTCTGCGAGCTGCAGCGGGTCGGCAACAAAGAAGGCGCGTCGTTCCACCTGCAAAAGATAGGGATGGCCGAGATGCCGCGCGACTCCATAGTGGAAGGCGACATCATGGACAGCAATGCGGTGATAGCTACTATCAGGCAGGCGGTCAGCGACCAAAAGATAAAGGCCAAGGAAGTGGCCATTTCTGTGTCGGGCCAGCAGGTGATAGTCAAAAAAGTGACTTTGCAGATAATGAGCCAGGCGGAGTTAGTCGAATCCATACGCTGGGAGGCCGAGAGCTTCTTCCCTTCGGGGCAGAGCTTGGATAGCTACGCGCTGGACTACGCCATCGTAGAGGAGAGGAAGGCGGAAGGGAACATGGAAGTCCTCTTGGTGGCCTGCCGCAAGGACAAAATGGAGTCGTACATCAGTTGCGTTGTCCAAGCGGGGCTGAAGGCGCGGATGGTTGACCTGGACGTGTTCGCTCTGCAAAACGTATTTGAGGCCAACATGCAGGCCACGGGCTATGAAGAGGTTTCGGTGCTTGCGAACATAGGGGCCAGCTTTACAAACCTTTGCATGCTGACGGGCAAGAAATCGGTGTTTTGGAGGGACATACCCTTTGGGGGCGACAAGTTCACCATCAAAATTGCAGAGGATTTGGGGATCAGCAGTGAAGGTGCTGAAGAGCTGAAAAAAGGCAGCCCGGCGGAGGGCAGGGAGCCGCAGGAAGCAGAGCCTTCTATCGCTGCCGTTTCGGATTCGTTTGCCGACGAGCTTTCGCGCAACACTGAATTTTTCCGCAACAATTTCAAGGTTGACAAAATTGACAGAATACTTTTGTCGGGCGGCGGAGCCAAAATGACAAGCTTGGCGGGAGTGCTAAAGGAACGCTTCAACGTTCCAGTCGAGCTGCTTGATCCATTCAGTTTGATACAAGACGGGAATGGAGTGCCTGGCGCCGAAGAACTGGGATGCGCTGCGGCGATAGTCATAGGACTCGCTATGCGAGAGGAAGGTGACAGATGATAAAGATCAATTTACTAAATGAGCCTCATAACCCAGCCGCGCAGGATGACGCACAAGAAGAGCCTTTGAAGGTTAAGTCCCCACGCGGTTTCTCGCTGGGCGCGGCGAAAGGGGCGTGCTTGCCAATCGTCGGTATCCTTGTATTCATGCTCTTTGCCGGGGCCGGGGTGGCATATTATTTCTGGCTCGTCAAAAGCCTCAAAAAACAGCGCGAGATCAATGCGTCAATGACCGAAGAAAAGAAGCAACTAGAGCCTTTCGTTGCTATGGAACAGCAGGTTAGGCTGCAAAGCGAGGCCATGAACAAAAAAGAAGAAGTTTTGGCCAGATTGAAAAAGCAGCAGCAAATGCCGGTTTATTTTTGGACCGAGCTCGAGCACAGCGTGCCAGAGAAAGTGTCCCTCATTAGGCTCACTCAAAAGGGGCCAAAGATTGAGATAAGGGGCGAGTCTTCTAACGATGACGCTATCTACCAGTTTAGGGATGCCTTGGATTCGAGGTCGCAGTGGTTCAGCCACGTCCATCTTGGCAGCCAGATGCGAAGGGGCAATTTTGTGGAATTTGGCATATCTCTTGATTTAGTTAATCCATAGGTGGGCACATGAGTTCTAAAGTAATACAATTCGCTGCCGGCCTCCTAGCGGGAGGCTTGGTCTCCGGTGCCGCGTGGTTCTTTTTGGCCCCAAAGCGCGGGGACTTGGCCACGCTCAAAGAATCAAATTCCGCGCTCGATGCCGAAGTCACCAAGGGCAGGGAGCTCAAGGAGAATCACGAGAAATTGAAGAGAGAGATAGAGGATCAGGAAGTCAGGATAACCGAACTCATCAAGATGATGCCTTTGGAAGGCGAGCGCTCGAAGGTGAACCAGATGGTCCAAATGTTGGCCCGATACGCCAACCTCGGCAGGATGCAGGAATCCAGGTCTAACGAGAAGCCATTGAGAGCCCAGTACTACACCGAGTTTGAAACCGCATACAGGTACATCTGCGGGTACCACGACTTTGGCCGTTTTCTGTCTTACGTGTCCGGCTTTGAAAAAATTATCAACATTTCCGACATCTCGGTTTCCAGAAACGCGAATCGCAGCGAATCGCAACCGGTGACGATTGATTTCAAGTTGTCTGTTTTTGTCTATGACTCCAAGGCCGACCATGCGGCCGGGCAGGCCAAGCATGGGGAGGGCATGCCATGAGATGCAAAGCCACAGCAGTGATGCTTTTGGCGGCAACGCCACATTTGTGCGGGCAAGAAAGAGGACACGCCGCGAACTCAAACGACATCAGGACTTTTCTGATCGAATCCCAAATCGTGGAATATAGGCCAAAACACGACCGCGACCCTTTTGGTGCAGCGCAGGAAGGCAAAGGTCGAGTGGTGGAAGAGGATGATGAATTGACGATTGATGGGATCACCTTGCAAGGCAGTCTCATAGATGCAAAAAAAAAGGTTTACTTGATCGTCTTGGATTCGCATCAAGTCGTGAGGCAGCTGCCGGTTGGATTCCGGTTCAAGGATGGCGAGATCACGGCGATCACCGATGCAGGGGCAGTATTCAGCACGTGGGATCCGGCCCTTGGGCTTAGGTCGCCAGTAAAAAGAACAGTCACAAAAAATTTTAAACGCGAGGATGGAAAATGATGAACACTCGCTTTAGCTCGGTATTGGTTTCAGGGAGCCTAGCCCTTTTTGGCGGCCACCTTGGACATCTACAAGGCTATGTGCCAACATCGGAGTCTCCCACGAATAGCCGCCCATCGGTTACCTGGGCTTCTTTGGTGTACGGAGACGAATCTGTAGCGCAGCTGCAGCTTAGCATTCCAGGCTTCAGCGGCAGACCGGCCATAGAGGTGATTCCGCCTACCCGCAGGGCCGACCGCACGGTGCCAGACCGCTTGGTCATAGATTTGCCTGGTGTAATTGTTGGGCAGGGCCAGACCCGCGCCGCTTCAAAGATCACGCATCCATTTATCCTAGCGTCAAGGCTGGCGCAGTATGTATCGGAGCCTAGGCCGGTCACTAGGCTAGTCCTAGAACTGGCCCCTGGCGTCAAGGCCGAAGTGTCCTATAGTGCAGACGGCGTTGCTATCGCCCTCGCCAAAGGTTCTGGGAAAGTGCAGGCCAGCTTGCTTGAAAACAGCTCATCTAACGATGACTACAAATTTGAAAGGGCGAGCCGCACCAATGATTTGGAGGGGCCGGCCATCAGCGCTAGCGCTGACGATTTTGTGGAACCAATAGTCCAAGGCGACCTAGACGCAGAGGAAGAACCCGCCTCAACGCAGCACAAAGACGCCGAAAGCCTGCCCCAGATAGGGGCCCCATACATCGGCCTTCCCAGCTTGGGTTCCATCCCCGTTGTGCCTGTAGTAGCCGCCAACGTGTACAGCCCTGACTCCAGCGTGGCCCCTATAGTTCCGACTTTCCAGACCGCCAAGTTGATGAGCAACCAGACAAGGCAATACACGGGCGAACCAATATCAATAAACTTCCACAACGTGGCCTTGAGCACAATAATCTCTGCCGTGGCCCAAAACAGCGGCCTGAACCTCATCATTGACCCCGAAGTCAATTCGTCCACGGGCTGGACTTATAACT
Organism: Holophagales bacterium; assembly: GCA_031281385.1. The sequence continues at coordinate 1,993 of JAITFL010000070.1, read as the reverse complement.
TCCAAGAGATGCCATGGGACGAAATACTCGAGCAGGTCGTCAGAAACGCTGGCTTTGGGATGGAGGTCACCAACAGTGTGCTTCGCATCGCCAGAGTCGAAAAGATGAAAAAAGAGGCGGAAGATCGCAAAGCGATGGAAGACGCCAAGCTGCTGGCCGGTGACTTGGTCCACGTGACGCGAGGGCTGTCTTACGCAAAAGTGGATGAAGTGCAAAAGATACTGGCCAACGTCAAATCCGAGAGAGGCAGGATCATTGTTGACCAGCGCACCAGCACGCTCTTTTTGTCGGATTTGCCGAACTATGTGCAGACAATGGAGAAAATGATAGACCGGCTGGACATCAAGGTGCCCCAAGTGGTCATCGAGGCTAGGATAGTGGAGGCCAATCGAAATTGGCAAAAAGAGCTAGGCGTTTCATGGCCCCAGTCCAACACCGGCAACGTCCAGATCGCTGGCGCCGACTCAAGCAGCAGCGGGCAAGGCGTCCCATGGGGTACTTCCACAGGCCCATCTTGGAACAGCATCAATCCTGGGACTGGGGTCAACCGTCCCGACAATACAAAGATGGCCGCATTTTCGCCAGGCAGGGCTGGCGTGACGGATCTCGGAGGGACGGCCGCGGGGGAAGTGTGGCTGTCATTCTTGACCAACCGTATGAGCCTCAACATGATCATCCAGGCATTAGAGAGGAAGAACCAAGTAAAGGTGGTCTCAGAGCCAAAGCTGCTGGGGCAGAACAACGCCAGCGCGATGATAACCGATGGCTCTAGGATACCTTACCAGGCCAACCAAAGCGGCCTAGTGGGCGGCGCCATATCAGTCCAGTTCACTGAAGCCGAACTCAAGATGGAAGTCACGCCGCAGATAACCAACGATGGCACCATCATCTTGGACGTGCTAATCGAAAAGGGCCAGCCGGATTTCGACAACCAGGTCAACGGTGTGCCCACCATTTTGCGAAAACAGATACGGACCAAGGTCTTGGTCCAAGATGGCGGGACGGCGATCCTTGGCGGAGTGTTCACTAACACTGTCGGGGGCGGCACCACGGGCGTGCCATTCCTTTCCAAACTGCCAGGCATCGGATGGTTGTTCAGGAAAAAGACGAACAACGACGCCACCACAGAAATGCTGGTGATGATAAGCCCCAAGATCATGAGCTCGTAGTTAATATCGTCATACAGTCTTTTGATTGCATGACAGTATTAATTATTTAGTCAGTGGCAGGGTTCTTATCAAGCGTTTGCAGGCGTTGCAGATCAGTGTGCAGGTGTCGGGCGTTTCGCAGCTGTGGTAATAGCCGGGTCCCTCTGTGATTTCCTGCTTCGCCGCCACCAGCCTTCCAAAGCGGTACTCGGCGATGCGCACGCTCCCTGACGCTGTAAGGTCTGCTCCGCAGTTTGGGCAATTTATGCCGGACATGCCGCCTCCAAGATGAAAGTGTAAGCCTGTGGGAAATAACGCCAGATCAAGTATGCGACCAAGCCAAAGAGAAGCAAGTAGAGCAACAGGCGAAAGGTCGCTTTCACTATTTTAAATAGAATCCACAGAATAACCAATATGCAGACCACTGCAACGGCTGACAGGGCAGTTTGGCTCATGGCTGCTCCCTGCCCACCCGGCCGTGGCCAAGGATGGTCGGTATTTGTTTGTTTTCAGCGGTCATTATCCAGCGCAAAATTTTTTGGGGATGTCCGCAAGCACTGTTGTAAATGTCAATTGACAATAGAGCCTCTTACAGAAACATCTTAGCACTCATCAGGCCATCTCCCAAGTATCCGCCCGCCAATCGAAGCCATGCCCATGTATCTGCCCCTACCTAGGGCAGTAGGCGAAGCGAGTACCCGGGGTCTGGGGAGCGAGCGGTGCAGTGCGAGAACGACGCTGAACAAGCTGAAAACGCACGTGGCAGCACTGGCGACCAATGTGCCGCAGAGGCCAACGGAGGAAGTCTCGCGTATCCGGAGCGCAAGCGCAGGATACCGAGAGCC
>JAITFL010000047.1 GCA_031281385.1 Holophagales bacterium | reverse complement strand
TGGAGCCCGCCCGGATGCTTAACTGGGGAACTCGCTTGTTGCATCGCTCGCAACTTCTCGGTATCCTGCGCTTGCGCTCCAGATACGCGAGACTTCCTCCGTTGGTCTCTGCGGCACATTGGTCGCCTATGCCGCCATGGGCGTTTTCAGTTTGTTCAACGCCGTTTTCGCGCTGCCCCTTTTTAAGCCGCCCAAGTGCTGCTGGCATTTGAGGCTGCACTGCAGCCTCAAATGCTCATCGCACTAGGGCGTCTTCCCCAGACCCCGGGTACTCGCCTCGCGTACTGCCCTATGTAGGGGCGGATACATGGACACGACTTCTATGGGCGCACTGATGGTTGGGGGGTAGCTCCGAGAAAGGTGATACTAGCGGGAACAAGGCTCCGTTCAGTGCTCAACGTTCAATCCGCAAATTAAATATCATCGCGGCGCAGCCGCATCAAAACGAAGCCGAGCGAAGGCAAAACGCCCTTGTCGCCAAAGCCCGCCAACGTGTTGCAACGGCCCATGTTGGGGTCTCGCGTATCCAAGCGCCAGCGCGGAATACCGAGAGTTTCCAGCATTGTCAATTGTCAATTGTCAATTGTAGCTTTGGCCCCAGATAATACAGCGCTACAGCGACAACAACGGCGGCAAAGGCTACGGCCATCGGCGCCCCTATGCGCTCGCCATAAATTGCCAGCCCCAGCGCCAATTGGATGGTGGGGGAAAAGTACTGTATGAAGCCGATGCGGTGCAGGGGCAGCCTATTAGCGGCGTACGCGAATGTGAGCAGAGGCACGGCGGTGACAGGGCCGGCTATTACAAGCAGCGATGCAGACTTGACATCGGGCCCAAAAATGCCGGGCATATCCAAAAAATATGGGCCCAAAAAACACAGCCAAAGCACGGCAAACGGGGCGGCGACAATTGTTTCGGCGGCAAGGCCGGAGAGTGCGTCCAACCCCGCTTTCTTTTTGACTGCGCTATAAAAAGAAAAAGTGCCCGCCAAAGAGAGGGCCACAAGGGGCGGTTTTCCTATCATGGCGGCAGCGATGGCAACCCCAAGGGAGGCCGCGACTAGGGCGGCAATAGTCCACCTAGAGAGTTTTTCCTTAAAGAACAAGCGGCCAAGGGCGACAGACAATAAGGGGGTGATGTAGTAGCCCAGGCTGGATTCGGTTATGTGCCCCGAATTGACCGCCCAGATGTATATGCCCCAGTTGGCGGTTATTAATATGGCGCAAAGGCAGATGGGGAGAAAGCTGGATTTGTTTTTGAATAGCGGCCACAGTTCCCTGATGGCCCCGGCCACCAGCAAGGCCAGCAGCAAAAATGCGGCAGACCAAACTATCCTATGGCACAATATCTGCACTGCGTCTATATGCGCGATCTGCTTCCAATAAATAGGGAACAGCCCCCACATTCCATAAGAGGCTATGGCCGCCCAGGTTCCTCTTCGCATATTTTTTGAGTGTTTAGCTTCTTGCAAAACTTGAGCGTACGTCTGCTCCCGACCTTCCGCTGTCTCTGGCTGGATTTTGTTACTTGCTTGTTTTCAATGTTTCACGCCAGAGCCTGCTCCGGTCGGGCGCAGCCTACACCTCCGGTGAATTGCAAAACTGACGTTTTGCAATTGGCTCTGTTAGAAAAACCTGATGACAATTCCATAGATATATTATATTGTAAGAGTATCCATTGGAGGCAAATATGAACTCCCTCTTGCGTTTCTTCTGCTCGCAGGCGTTGCCATTGGTGCTGTTGTCAGTCAGCCCTGCGCTGTTGGCCCAAGGGACGAAGGCCGACTACGAGCGGTGGGCGGGCATTCAGGAATTGACCCGAAACAAGGTCTATCGCGGCCAAGTGGTTCCCGTGTGGAACAAATCGGGTACGGCGTTTATGTACAGAAATGGGCTGCATGGGGGAAAGAGCGAGTGGATCCGCGTGGAAAACGAAAAAAAGAGTCCAGCGCTTGATGAATCAAAGTTCGTTCAGGCAATGGGCAAGGCCCTTGGCGCGGAAGTTGACTTGGTAAAATCTCCCATCGAAAACCTGAACTTCGGCGAGGGCACGGAACTCACGTTCAGGCTGGATGGCAAAAATTGGAAACTTGCCGACCCAAGCGCGGGGGAATACTCCATATCTGCCGCTACAGCAGGGCAGGAGAGGCAGGGGCCGGGCAGGGGAGGCTGGTACGCCGGAACAGGCGCACAGGACGAAAGAAGGCCCGTCCAAAGCCCGGACGGCAAACTAGAGGCCATTGTGCAGGACGACAATGTTTTGATAAGGGAAGTGAAGGGCGGCGCAAAAGTGCTGGCAAGCAAGGATGGCAACATGGGCGACCGCTATTTTGGCCAATTCTTTTGGAGCCCGGACAGCAAGTACTTGGTGGCTCTAAGGTCAACCGTGGTGCCGCAACGCAAAGTCACTTTTGTGGAAGCCGCACCAAGAGACCAGTTGCAGCCAAAGGTACACTCCAACGACTACACAAAGCCGGGAGACCCTTTGCCAATCCAGCGCCCACAGCTATTCAACGTGGCCGAAAAGAGGCAGGTGCCTGTTTCCGATGAACTGTGTCCAAACCCGTATGCCATAACAAGAATCCAGTGGGCAAGCGACAGCAGCAGGTTCACATACATCTTCAATCAGCGCGGCCATCAGCTTTTGCGCCTAATCTCTGTTGACGCTTCCACTGGCGCGTCAAAGGTCTTGGTCGAGGAAACGTCCAAAACTTTTATCCACTACTCGGCAAAAACTTGGGTGGACTTTTTGGACGAGCAAAATGAGTTGGTTTGGATGAGCGAGCGCACTGGTTGGAACCACATATACTTAATGGATTCAAAGACAGGCGCGGTAAAGAACCCCATCACGAAAGGGGATTGGGTGGTTCGCAGCGTCGTGAACTTAGACAAAAAAAATAGAACCGCGATACTAAGCGTTTCGGGCATCAAGCCAAACGAAGACCCATACTTTATCCACTATGCAATCGTCAACTTGGACGGAAGCGGCTTTAGGCTGCTGACAGAGGGCAATGGGACGCACAGGGCCACCTTCAATGAGGGACATACGCACTTTGTTGATGTATGGTCTAGGGTGGACAGCCCGCCAGTGGCCGAGCTGCGCCGTGTTTCAGATGGGAAGGTAGCACTGGAATTAGAAAAGGCCGACATTTCGGACTGGCGAAAGACAGGCATAAGGATGCTGGAACCCTTCAAAGCCAAAGGGCGCAACGGCAAGACAGACATATATGGGGTGGTCTGTCTGCCGTCCAACTTCAACCCAAAAAAGAAGTACCCCGTCATCGAGTACATTTACGCCGGCCCGCACGACAGCTTTGTCCCCAAGGCCTTTTCGCCCCTACAGTACCATCTGCACGCTATGGCAGAACTGGGCTTCATAGTGGTGCAGATTGACGGCATGGGCACCGACAACAGGGGCAAGGCGTTCCATGACGTGTGCTGGCAAAATCTGGGCGATTCGGGCTTTCCCGACCGCATACTGTGGATGAAAGAAGCGCAAAAAAAATACCCGCAGATGGATTTAGAAAGGGTTGGCATCTTCGGAGGCAGCGCAGGGGGCCAGAGCAGCACCCGCGCACTGCTGGCCTTCGGTGATTTTTATAAGGTGGGCGTTTCCGACTGCGGCTGCCACGACAACAGGATGGACAAAATCTGGTGGAACGAGCAATGGATGGGCTGGCCAATAGGCCCGCACTACGAGGAGCAATCAAACGTGACGCAGGCCCACAACCTAAAGGGCAAGCTGATGCTGATAGTCGGCGAGGTGGACACCAACGTTGACCCCGCATCAACGATGCAGGTGGCGGACGCGTTGATAAAGGCGGACAAGGATTTTGAATTGATTGTGATGACCAGCGCAAACCACGGCAGCGCGGAAAGCCCTTACGGGCGCCGCCGAAGGGCCGATTTTTTTGTTAGGCACTTGCACGGCGTTGAGCCGAGAAGATAAAGGGGAAAAAAATGAACACACAAAGCATGTACACCGAGAGGCGAATAACGCTTAATGAAAGGCTGGACAGCGGCATAGCAATCTTCTTGGGCAACGAAGAGACCGGGATGAACTATGCCGACAACACCTATCCCTTTAGGCAGGACAGCACCTTTTTGTATTTTTCGGGCATAGACCGCCCTGGGCTGGCCTTGGGTTCCGACCTTGAAAGTGGCGAGTGGACTCTTTTCGGCGACGACCTGACAGCCGACGACATAGTTTGGACTGGCACCCTGCCAACGGTCAAGGAATACGCCGAAAAGGCCGGCATCAAAAACACCGCCCCACTTTCGGCGCTAAAGGACTTTGTGGATGAAGCCAGAAAAGCAGAGCGCCACGTTCACTTTCTTCCGCCCTATCGCGATGAACACCGAAGAAAACTCTACCATCTTGGAATAACGAGTGACGATGGGTCGTACAGCGACGCATCTATCCCATTGATCGTAACCATTTCCGAGTTGCGAATACAAAAATCCGAATATGAAATCGCCGAAATAGAACGCGCCGTGGAAGTTTCGCTGAACATGCACCTAGCGGCTATGACTATGGCTAGGCCAGGAATGACCGAATCGCAAATTATGGCGCGGGTGGCCGAAATGGCCTACGCCAGCGGCGGAAGCCTGTCATTCCCGATAATCGCCACAATCAATGGCCACGTACTCCACAACCACCACTATGGTCACACGCTGGAATCGGGGCAGTTGTTCCTGCTGGACGCAGGGGCAGAGACAGATACCCACTATGCGGGCGACCTTAGCAGCACCTTCCCAGTTGACCCCAAATTCACCAAAAAGCAAAAAGACATCTATGACATCATGCTGGCCTCATTCTTGGCCGCTGTAGATGCGCTGAAGCCTAAAGCGAACTTTGTGGACATCCACCTAAAAGCGGCAAAAATCATCGCCCAAGGGCTAAAGGACTTGGGGCTGATGAAGGGAGACGTGGACGAGGCAGTGGCAAATGGCGCACACGCGCTATTCTTCCCCTGCGGCCTGGGGCATCTGATGGGGCTGGACGTTCACGACATGGAAAACTTTGGCGAAGTGCATTTTGGCTATAAGGGCCGGCCAAAGAGCACGCAGTTTGGCCTAAAATCACTGCGCCTTGGCAGGGAGCTGCAAGAGGGATTCGTGCTTACAATCGAGCCTGGAATATACTTCATGCCAGAACTGACGGACATGTGGAAGGCCGAAGGCAAGCACAAGGACTTCATCAACTATTCTGCATTAGAAGCGTATCGCGGCTTTGGCGGCATCAGGACAGAAGAGGATTTCCTGATAACCGACAAAGGCTGCCGCCGCCTAGGTCCGCCCAAGCCAAGAACCACCGATGAAATTGAGGCTGTCAGAGCGGCAGGAGTGCCGGTAGATTGATAGTTAAACTTCTTGCAAAACTACCCACACACTCATAAGAATTGCCGGGAATTGGAGATAGTCAGGAGTCAGATTGCAGGGGTTATACCAAGTTGTGTTCATCTGAACGCAACTTGATATTAGAAGAATTCTGCAATTGATAATGAACAATTGTGGTTGCGGCCTATGGCCGCGCCAATTTTATGCCGAACGGGTGCGCAGCGCGGTCATGCGCTGCTAAACCTCGGAAAGAGCATTTTTGCGGCCTGTTACGTTTTGTGCCTGAACTTGGAAAAGCTTATTGAATGCTAACTGGGGATTCATTCAGGGCGGCCTCGCATGCGAGTCCACCCTTCATTACTCCCCAGACCCCTAGTACTCGCCTCGCTTACTGCCCTATGTAGGGGCGGATACATGGAGATGGCTCCGATGGACGGAGAGATGCCCGCCCAAGTAATCGGACTACAGCAGCACTATCTTATACGTGTACGTGTATGTGCCATTGGCGCTTATCATGGTGGAAATTGGGGGGGTCTCGCTTGTGAAGCCGCCCCAGCAGCCGATGGGTGCCTGCATCATGTCTATGTTCAGCACTGCGCCGGGACGCTTGGCCACTTGGTAGATGTGGCGGGCTGGTTTGCCATCCATTTCAAAGTCGGCGTCGTCATAGCGAGAGGCGCAGGCCTCGACGGTGTCTTTGGCAACGACCATCATGCCAGCTCCCGTGCCGTCGGTGACTTTTATCCACCGCACACCAGTGCGGTTGCCAAAGAACTGCGGGCGTATGTACGGCTCGAACATTTTGCTTGCCGTGGTCTTGTAGATGCCCACGGGGCTGCCGGTGGCGCGGTCAACGTAGTTTTCGCCAGGGCCGTT
>JAITFL010000146.1 GCA_031281385.1 Holophagales bacterium | reverse complement strand
ATCGTGTTCACCCGTCTTGGATTGGCCTGACCATCAAGTACAGCTTCAATCTAGACCTATAGACTGATCACAGGAGCATTGGACAGGGGTGCCTCGGTACCCCTGTGCTTTAAATGCCCGTTTTTTTTATTCATACCAGTGGCGAGCCACGCCTCTGTTTTGAGGGTGCTATGTTACAAAAACTGCTTACTGGCATATTGTGGACACTGTGCGCTCTCCCCTTCCCTAGCTGGGGCCAAGAGGTCGGCACGGCCGCCAAGAACTGCCTAATTGAAGTACGCGTGGCGGATGCGGACGGCAGCCCGCTGCAAAGCGCCTCGGTATTTTTGACGATGCCATACGCCGGCGAAAAAATCATTCGCGGCGTCCCATCATCGGGCGATGACAAATCCATGTACTCCATCTCGGTTGACGACAGTATTGGCCTATACATCTTTTTCGCCGTCGCGCCTGGACACAGAGTAGCATCTTTACCTGTAATCGCCAAAAGCAAGTCCATTAAATTGCCCGACATAGTTCTGCCAAAGGCCGACGCCCCCATGGACGCGGCCATATCCAAGGATGCCAAAACTTGCAGGTGGGCAGCCATCTGGCAAGGATACATGGCCAGAAAGCGCAAGTCCAACGCATCGTTCAAGAGGGCACTGGATAGCAGCCCGATGTTCCGGCAAAACAAAATCAACGTTTTGGACGCCGACGTTTACAGCAATAACTGGGGGGCCGAACTGAATGGCCTGTCTAGGGAAATGGCCGCCGAAAAGGATAAAGAGACAAGGGCCTTTCTGGCCGCGTGCTATATAGAACTGGGCTTCGATTCCACGGCTTGGCAACCTCTGTCGGTTGACCAGGCCCTCAGGCACTTGGACGATGTCAGCCCCTTTTGGAGCCTATGCCCGCAGATGCCGCTGACTGCAATCAACTCGGCTGGCGGCATACGCCAGCAGGGTGCCATGCTGTTTCTTTCGCGTATGGAGAAGAAGCACCCCGATCCAGAAGTCAGGGCCTGGGCCATGGTGCGGCGCGTGGAGGAAGCCGACACCAAGAGCTACGCCGCCGAAAGGAAAAAACTGGGGCGGCAACTGGCAGAAAGATTCCCAGAAACAGACGCGGCGAGGTTCGTAAAGGCACGCTTCCCTTATGATTTTGAATAATATAGTCAATTAACTTGAAAAGCTTCATACAGTGCCTCATCGAAAGAAGCGAACAGGTGAAGGGTCTTCCGCAGGCGCCCCTTGAGCCAGGCCCAGAAATGCTCTATTATACCAACTTGCGTTCGACTGAACGCAAGTTGGTATAATTGCACTAGGGCGACTTCTCCCAGACCCCCGCTGCGCTTCGCACGCCTCTTCGATGAGTGGGCGGATGCTTGGGAGTAGGCTTCGATGGGCGCGAAAAGTGATTTGCAAGAGGCTCAATTGACAATTTTTGGTGGACAATTGACAATTGCAGAAGCGGCTTGTGCCGCGATTGATGCCAACTGGGGGGAATGAGCAATAGTGCCAGTAATATCCTTTTTCTATGGAATCATCGTCCAAATGTTTTGGGACGAGAGCAACCACAACCTGCCGTACATCCACGTTGAATACCAGCACCATTCGGCAGTTGTGGACTTGCAGGGGAACTATATAAAAGGCGAACTGCCAGCCAATAAAAAGAAGCTACTAGATGCTTGGATAGAGCTGCACGGGGAAGAGTTGCAGACATGCTGGACCCTGATGCAAAAGGGCGAGCCGCACATAAAGATCGAACCGCTCAAATAGTATCAGTTACAAGGTACAAGAAGCCGCGCTTCGCACGGCAAAAAGACACGGGCAGAACCCGCATCAATTTTCAGCCTTGCAACTTGCACTTAGCTTTATTCTGCCTTTGCGGCACTTTCCTTTGGTTCGGGCAGGACGTAGTCAACAAGCTCTATGAGGGCCATATCGGCGGCGTCGCCGTGCCTGTGGCCGGTCTTGAGTATCCTTGTGTAACCACCTGGGCGGTCATGGAAGCGGGCGCGAAATTCGGGGGCGAAAATCTTTGCAACAACGGCTTTGTTGCCCAGCCTGGCCATGGCCAGCCGCCTGTTGGCGACTGAATCTGTTTTGGCGAGGGTTATGAATGGCTCTACGAACCTGCGGAGCTCTTTCGCTTTGACCAAGGTGGTCTTTATTCTTTCGCAGTGCAGCAGGGAGTTGGCCAAATTTTTCATCAATGCTTTTCGGTGGTTGGTGTTGCGGCCTAGGCGCTTGCCTGAAACGTTGTGGCGCATGGTGGCTCCTTTCTGTCGCTATACAAAAAATGCCTAAAAGTCTTGGTCGGGGCGCATCCCGAGGGAGAGCCCGATGCGGTTTAGCTCGTCTTTGATCTCTTGCAGGGACTTTTTGCCAAAGTTCTTTGTCTTCATGAGCTCGGCCTCGGTGCGCTGCACCAACTCGCCTATGGCGGTGATGCCAGCGTTCCTCAGGCAGTTGTTGGCCCTGACGGACAGTTCCAGCTCTTCGACGGACTTGCCCATGAGGGCGTTGACGGCTTCGCTGGAGAAACCCATGTGTCCGCCATCGAAATCAAGCAGGTCTTCGTCGTGGCGCACGAACACAAGGAAATGCTCGCGGAGTATCAGAGATGCGTCGCTGACGGCGTCTTGGGGGTCAACGGTGCCGTTGGTCCACACTTGGAGAACCAGCTTTTCAAACTCGGTACTCTGGCCAACGCGGGCAGACTCTACTGTGTAATTCACGCGGGTGATAGGGCTGTGGTTTGAATCCATGGGGATGAAGCCAGCACCCAGTTTTTCGTCTATGTTGCGGTCGGCGGTAACGAAGCCCCGGCCAGGCGTCACCTGTATCTCCATTTCCAGCTCGCCGTC
>JAITFL010000124.1 GCA_031281385.1 Holophagales bacterium | reverse complement strand
GGCTCTCGGTATCCTGCGCTTGCGCTCCGGATACGCGAGACTTCCTCCGTTGGCCTCTGCGGCACATTGGTCGCCAGTGCTGCCACGTGCGTTTTCAGCTTGTTCAGCGTCGTTCTCGCGCTGCCCCGCTTGCACCCCAGACCCCGGGTACTCGCTTCGCCTACTGCCCTATGTAGGGGCTGATACATGGGCATGGCTTCGATGAGCGGACAGATACATGGAGATGGCTTTGAGGTAGGCTTTTCAGGCGGGAAGAACGCTCATTCGGTGCTAAACGCTCAATCCGCTATTAACAATCAACGCGGCGAAGCCGCCTCCTTGCTTGCCCTAGCTCCTGATCCTTGAAACCTGACCCCTCGCTACCCCCCAGACCCCTGGTACTCGCCTCGCCTACTGCCCTATGTTGGGGCGGATACATGGGCACGGCTTCGATGGGCATTTGGAAGATTTTGCAAAAAGGTTCTTTTTTTGGGGGAAAAGATACAGTTTGATGGCGAAGCACAAAAAAGTTGATACAATGTAGATGCAAGCAACAATCAGAGTTATCCTAGCACCCCCCAAAACTTGAACCTTTTGGAGCGACCATGTCCAATGCCAAACTATCTGCAAGCGGACGCTTTGAGTTGATGCCCGCGCCCCCCATGCCGGACAGCGAGAGGGAGGCCAAGATGAAAAATCCTGGGTTCGGCCGGGTGCTCACCGAAAACATGGTCGTTATCCCCTACAAGGAGGGCGAGGGCTGGGGTGTGGGCAAGCTGCAGCCGTACGGCCCTATTCCGATTGACCCGGCGGGGTCGGTGTTCCACTATGGGCAGGCGATCTTTGAGGGCTTCAAGGCATACCACCAGCCGGACGGAAGCATAAAGACGTTTAGGCCCAAGGCCAACGCCGACCGGTTCAATGCGTCGGCCAAGAGGCTGGCCATGCCCGACCTTCCCGTGGAGCTTTTTATCGAGGCCACCGAACTGCTGGTATCGCAAGAGCGCGCGTGGGTTCCAAAGAATTTGGGTGAAAGCCTTTATTTGCGCCCATTCATGGTAAGCACGGAAATTGGGCTTGGGGTCAGGGCTTCCAAAGAATACCTGTTCATCCTGATTGCCTCTCCGTCGGGGGCCTACTTTCCCCAAGGTGTAAAGCCTGTCACGGTGTGGATTTCTGAAGACTACGTCCGCGCTGCGCCAGGCGGCACTGGCTACGCAAAATGCGCGGGCAACTATGCCGCCAGCCTAGTGGCACAGCGCCAGGCGCAGGGCCTTGGGTGCGACCAAGTTGTGTGGATAGACGCCATACACCGCAAATACGTAGAAGAGATGGGCGGGATGAACATCTTTTTTGTCTATGAAGAAAATGGCAAGACCATAGTCGCCACGCCAGCTCTGACGGGAACGCTGCTGCCGGGGATTACCCGCATGAGCCTGCTGGAGGTAGCAAAGGAACTGGGCTTTGGCGCAGAGGAGCGCAGGATTTCGATTGACGACTGGGAAAAAGACCTTAAAGAAGGTCGCATGACAGAGGCATTCGCCTGCGGCACCGCAGCCGTTATCACGCCAATAGGAACCGTCAAATCCTCACGCGGAACTTGGGTCGTCAAGGACGGCCAGACAGGACCCGTCACCGCGAAGCTGCGCGAAACGCTGCTGAACATACAGCACGGCCTTGCTCCAGATACGCATGGGTGGCTTTACAAGATACTTTAAGGGGCGCAAAGCGCCCCTTAAAGAGGGGTCGGGTTTCAGAGATCAGGGGCTAGGGGGCAGGGTAAGTATTGAAGCGGCTTCGCCGCGATGATTATTAATTGCGGATTGAGCGTTTAGCACCGAATGAGCGTTCTTCCCACCTGAAAAGCCTACCTCGAAGCCATCTCCCAAACATCCACCCGCCCATCGAAGCCGTGTCCATGTATCAGCCCCTACATAGGTCAGTAAGCGAAACGAGGACAAGGGGGCTGGGGAGTAGCGAGGGTTCGACGCGCATGCGCGGCGGGCCCGAGCGAATCCCCAGTTAGCATTCAATAAGCTTTTCCAAGCCCCGGCGCAAAACGCAACAGGCCACAAGATGCCCGCCCCGAGTTCGAGCGGCGAATGACCTCGCCGCGCCATCAATCGGCATAAGCATGGCGCGGCGCACCAACCCGCATCCTTGTCAACGATCTCCTTGCTTACCCTAACCCCTACTCCTAGTCCGGCAGATTCATCGGGCAGAATGGGTGCCCGGCGCGTCCCGGTAGCACGTTCCTATCTTACGTACTCGGGATGGTGGCCCGGTGACTTAGCTCATTCATCGCCGGTTCATGGAGCCCGCCCGGATGCTAACTGGGGGTCCGCTCAGGGTTGCCCGCATCTGGTGTTGCTAGTAAGCGCGTTGTTGCGGCCACCCTTCGCTACCCCCCAGACCCCGGGTACTCGCCTCGCCAACTGCCCTATGTAAGGGCTGATACATGGTCATGACTTCGTTCAGCGAGTGGATGCATGGTGGGTGGCTTCGATGTAGGGGCTGGTACATGGGCATGGCTTCGATAGACGGGCGGATAGTTTTGCAAGAAGCCCAAAATATTGCATGTCGGTATAAAATAGTGAGTTGGAGGGATCGTGCCCCAAAAGTTTTTTATCACCACACCGATGTACTATGTGAACGACAAGCCGCACATAGGGCATACGTACACAACGATCTTGGTTGACGTAATAGCCAGGCACCGCCGCATGATGGGCGATGACGTGTTTTTTTTGACAGGCACAGACGAGCATGGGCAAAAAATCGAGAGGGTTGCCAGCGAATTGGGGATAGCCCCGCAGCAGTTGGTTGACGACGTGGCGCCCAATTTTGAAAACCTGTGGAAACAGATGGGCCTGACCCACGACTTTTTTATCAGGACGACGCACAAAGCCCACAAAGACCTAGTGCAAAAGCGTTTCAAGGAGCTATTGGCCAAGGGCGACATCTACAAGGCCGAGTATGAAGGGCTTTACAGCGTATCGGACGAGGCCTTTGTCACCGAGATGCAAGTCAAAGAGCTGCAGGCGCAAGGGCTGGGGCATACGCTTACGACATTGAAAGAAGAGAGCTACTTCTTTCGCCTGTCCGCTTACGAAAATTGGCTGATCCAGTTGTTTGACCGGTACCCGGAATTTGTCGTCCCCGAATTTCGCCTGAACGAAGTCAAGCAGTTCGTCGCGCCAAATGGGGAGAGGGGCCACTTGCAGGATCTCTCTATAAGCCGCACTTCAATTTCGTGGGGCATACCAGTGCCCGGGGACGAGAAACACGTAATGTACGTGTGGTTTGACGCGCTGCACAGCTACATGAGCGGCTGCAAGGATGGCCATTGGCCGCCAAGGGCGCAGGTCATAGGCAAGGACATTTTGCGCTTCCACGCTGTCTATTGGCCTGCCTTCCTCATGGCGGAGTTCAGAGAGAAAGGCGACGCGTTGGACGGCGAGCTGCCCGACCGCATACGAAAGCAACTGCCACATGCCATCCTCACCCATGGATGGTGGCTCATGGGCGACACAAAGATCAGCAAGTCTCTGGGGAACATTGTCAGGCCAAAAGAGCTGCTGCACTTTGGGAATGACGCGGCCAGATATTTTTTGCTCAGGGACATGCAGATTGGGCACGACAGAAGTTTTACATTCGAGGGCTACATGGAACGCCTCAACGCAGATTTGGCCAATGGCCTTGGCAACCTAGCAAGCAGAACTATAAGCATGATCCACCGCTACCGCGGCGGCTCGGTGCCCACCCCCGCGAAATGGGACGACGCCGACAAGGAAATAAAGGGCTTGATTGCAAAGGCTGGCCCCGAATACTTGGGAAAGATGGAGCAGTACAACTTCAGCGGCGCGTTGGATGGCCTTTGGGGGATGCTCAGGGGCCTAGATGGCTATATCGTAAAATCCGAGCCGTGGAATTTGGCAAAGAGCGAATCGAACAGCGCAAAGCTGGACACTGTTCTGGCCCAACTGTACCGCGCCCTTAGGCTGACCGCCGTGCTCGCCTCGCCCGTGATGCCCGAAATGTGCCAGACTCTGTGGGAATCGCTGGGGCTTGCGGGCAGGGCCGCAGACCAGAAATTTGCGGATTTGGCGGTGGAAGCTCCAGCCCCCGGCCCGGTGAAAGAGGCCAAGCCTTTGTTTGCAAGGATAGACAAAGATTCGGCGATGGCCGAAATAGAGGCCCAGCAAGCGGCACCCGCTCCCAAGGCACAAAAACTGGATGTACCCGAACTCCGCGAAACGACAGACTACGACACTTTTTGGAAGACAGACCTTAGGGTGGGCAGGATATTGGAGGCAGAGCGGGTTCCAAAAAGCGACAAGCTGATAAAGATGAAAGTTGACATTGGGCTAGAAATTCGCACGGTCGTTGGCGGCATCGGAAAGGCCTACGAACCCGCCCAATTGGTAGGCAGAAGCGTTATTGTTGTCGCAAACTTGGCCCCGCGAAAATTGATGGGGATAGAGAGCCACGGGATGCTGCTGTGCGCCTCGGACAACAATTCAAAGCCCTATCTGATCTCGCCCGCTGACGATGCGCTGCCTGGGTTCATCGTCAAGTGATGCCCATCCACGATTGTCCTTGCGGGCGGCAGAACCATTGATGCGCCCTGTCTGGCAGTTCGAGCTGGTGCGGGACACCAATGCCCCTTTCCACTTAGTCCGCGATGCACTGATGGACGGGGCCAGCTATTGCCGCTGGCACCCGCGCTGCCGCAGGGCAGACCCCCAAATCGTGGAGGACGGTGAGCGTTTTGTGGCTTCGTGCAGATTCAATAGGTTGGGCATCGAGGAAGACGCTTGGTACACGGTGGAAAAACAAGAGGGCCGACTATTGCTCACATACAGGAACCGCTTTAAGGGCTGGCCGGTGATCCTTTTGATGGGCTGGTGGCGCATCAGGAGCGAGCGCGTTTGGGAACGGCTCATAGAGCATCTTGCAAAACATGGCTAGTTTCGGGTTTTGAGATTCCTACTGACAAATTGACAATTGAGCCACTTGCAAAACTCTCTTCGCGTTCATCGAAGCCGTGCCCATGTATCAGCCCCTACATAGGGCCGTAGGCGAAGCGAGTATAAGGGGTCTGGGGAGTAATGAAGGGTGGACTCGCATGCGAGGCCACCCTGAATGAATCCCCAGTTAGCATTTAATAAGCTTTTCCATGACTCGGCGCGAAACACTCAAGGCCGAAGTACGCCCGTCCCGAGTCCAAGCGGCGAATGACCTCGCCGCGTCTTCATTCGGCGTGATGGAATTGCCATTCGCCAGTAAGAAAAGATTTGGCAGAGTCTTGCAAGTCACCGGAGGAACAAGGTCAAGTGGCGTTGGCTTTTGATACCAAATTGCGTTCAATTGACATTGAACGCTGTACGCCAAAGTTTTTGAAAACGCCGGGAAACCCAGCATTTTCAAAAACTTGCGGGCGTCGGTTCCCGCCGCCTTATACCGATTATGCAATCTTTTGATTGCAAATCGGTATGACGCTGCCGCGTAGCGTCAAAGCCAACGGCGATTAGTCTCCATCCCTATCGGTGGCTTGTTTCATCTCTCGGTATCCTGCGCTTGCGCTTGGATACGCTATACATCCGCATGGGCACCCTCAATTAATGACGGACAAAAATGGTGCCATGAAGATTTTCCCCTTACCATTATCGGCGCAGCCTATGCACTCCGTGCCATTCCCTACGGGAAGGGCTATAATTGAGGGTGGCTTTTTGTGTAGCAGTTTTCAGGAATTGAATAAGAGGTTATGGACAATGGTAATGGGTTTTGCAAGTGCTTCGACAGTGGAGAACTGATGCGGTTTTTTTCTTGGAACGTAAATGGCTTTCGGGCAGTCCTCAAAAAAGGCTTCCTTGACTGGCTGGAGGATGCAGAACCCGATGTGTTGTGCCTCCAAGAGATAAGGTGCGAATGGGACGAGATTGACCTAGCGGCAAGAAAGGTGCTGGAGAGCGCGTATGAAGTTTGCTGGTTCCCGTCCAGCTCAAAAAAAGGCTACGCAGGGTGCGCCACCCTAACCAAGCGCGGCGACGACTGGAAGCACGAAAGGGGGATGGGCGCAGAAGAGTTCGACGCAGAGGGCCGAATGGTCGTCAGTCGGCTGGGCGACTTGACGCTGTTCGGCGGCTATTTCCCCAATGCCAGCCAAGGGCTAGTGCGCCTGCCATACAAAAGGGCTTTCGCAAAAGAAATCGCAAGGCTGGTCGGCAAGGAACATTCTGCCGGCAAGCAAGTGATCTTAGTTGGCGATATGAACGTGGCGCCGCAGGAGATTGACTTGGCCCGCCCAAAAGACAACGTCGGCAACCCAGGCTTTACGCAAGAGGAACGGGAAGATTTTCAAGGCTACTTGCAGGCGGGGCTGGCGGACGTGCTGCGCGAGCGCAACCCTGACAAGCCTGGCCTATATACTTGGTGGACCCAGAGGGGCGGAGCGAGGGCGAGAAACGTGGGGTGGAGGATAGACCTATTTCTAGTCAGCACCGCCCTTGTGGGGCGGGTAAAAGACGCAGCGATCCACAATGACGCACTTGGCTCTGACCACTGCCCCATCAGCATCGAGCTATAGCAAAAGTTGGCGGGGCCGCAAGGCTGGCTAGGCCGAGCGTTATTTGAGGTCTGGGTCGGTTAGCATTTCCTTCACAGTGTCGGCGTACTTGCCTTTTGGATCCAGTTGCAGGTACTTTTCCAATAGCGACTTGGCCGCTTTCATGTCTTGATCGAAGTACTCGCAGACCGCAAGCAGGTAATAGGTGTCGGAGAGCTTGGGATCAATTTCTATGGCCTTCTTTAGGTGAACTTTGGCAGCAGCGAAGTTGCCTTCATTATAAAGATCCACGGCCCGATTGAAAGAAGACTCTGCCTGCGGCCCTTCGATTTTGTCAATCGCGTCAAGGTATCGGGTTTCGGCCTCCTTGTCCCCTTCCATTCTGGCTATGTTGGCCAAGGCTTGCGCGACGTAGGAGTCTGGATTGTTCTCAAAGTCAGCTTGCAGGACTGGCTTTGCCAATGCCCACATCTCTTTGCGTTTTTCGGCGTCGGTGTCGGCGTCGGCCTTTCCGATTTCGTACTGGCAGAGCGCGAACATTCTAGCTGTCAATGCTATGTTCTTTTGGAGCCCTGTTTTTATGTCTGGGTTTTCAACGGTTTCGATGGACACCTTAAACGATGCCAAAGCTGATTCCAGTGCCGTCAAAGCGTCTGCGTAATTTTTCGCATTAAAGAAGGCGATGCCCCGATTGTAGGCATCAGCGGCCTCGTTGCCCCTTTCAATGCCTGGGTCTGCCACCTGTCCTGCGGCGGCGGCTACTTCGCTGGGCTTTTTGAGGGTGATGTCTTTCGTGAGCTGGCGGTCTATCGAAATGCTGATCATTTCTTTGTGTTCCACGTAGCCTTCGGCTTTGACCACAAACTCAAATTCATAAGGTTCTAAGCCAACTTGAAGATAGCTGCCATTTTTGTCCACTTTGATCTGTCTCGTGACATTGGTGTCGGCTCTCCGCAGTGTCACAGTTACTTTGGCTATCGGGTTTCCGGCAGAGTCGAGAATTTTCCCGCCTATTCGCCCGGTCGTTTGCGCGGCGAGGGGAAAGGAAACAATGGCAATTGTGGCCACCAGCAAAGATGATTTCATAGATGCCTCCTATAGTGCTGTTGACAACAATTATGCCACACCAGCAGCGAAAATGGTGTAAAAAATATGCCAGTCATGTATCCTTGAAAAATGATTGGGCGGCTGCGAGGCGAACTGATACAAAAGACCACGGGCTCCGTTTTGGTGGAATGCGGCGGGGTCGGCTACGCTTGCTCTATATCTTTGGCCACCTTTGGCTCGCTTCCGCCAGAGGGGGCCGAAATCGTCCTATTCGTTGAGACCATTCTGCGGGAAAACGACTTGAGCCTGCTGGGCTTTGCTACTGCCCATGAGAGGAGCCTGTACCGCCTGTTGGTCAAGGTGGATGGGGTGGGCCCCAAGCTGGCCTTGGCCGCCCTTGGAGCCCTTCCCACCGAAGACTTAATTTCTGCCATTAGGGGTAGGGACATTTCGGCCCTGACGCGCATCCCAGGCGTTGGCAAAAAGACCGCCGAAAAACTTTGCTTTGAGTTGAGCGAAAAGCTTGGCGGACTGGCGGGGCTTGACGGGCTGTCGGGAGGGGCCGCGCCGGGGACTTCGTGGGAAGCCGACCTCAAGTCCGCCCTGACAAACCTTGGCTTCAAGGAAGATGCCGTTTTGCCGCTTCTGGCGCAGTTCAAGCAAGACAAGCCCCCGCTTGCGGATGCCATTCGCATCTGCCTCAAAGCCCTTCGGCGGTGAGCATTCTATGCCGGCAACCCGCGTCCTCTCGACCTCGCCGCTAGTCGGCCCTTCGTTGAAAGTGCTGGGGGAAAAATTTCCACTGCTTTCAATCTTGCCGTACCGCTCGGAGGCTTGGCGGCGCGAGATGGAAAGCGCCGAGGCCCTTATCGTGCTTCTATCAGAGCCGCTTGGCTCCGAGGACGTGGATCGCTGCCCCAACCTTAAAGCCATCGGGACGTACTCGGTTGGCACCAACCACCTTCCAGTTGATTTGTGCGAGGCCAGGGGCATTTCAATAATCAACACGCCGGACGTGTTGACCGACGCCACCGCCGACTTGGCCTTGGCCCTGCTGCTTGCGGTGGCGCGGCGCATAGCGGAAGGCGAGGCGATGGTGCGCTCTGGAGAATGGGAAGGATGGCAGCCTAGCCAGCTACTTGGCATCGGCCTATCTGGGAAGACGTGCGGCATCCTTGGCTCGGGCCCTATCGGGAGGGCTTTTGCGCGCCGGGTTTGGTCGCTGGGGATGACTCCCATTTTTTGGGACAGGGACGGGCTGGGCCGCCCCGTGGATTACTTGTCCGATGGCGAAAAGACAATTGCAGGGCCGCCTGCCATACGTTTGCCGTTGGACGAGCTTCTCCGCCGGTCGGACGTCCTATCGCTGCACTGCCCACTGACAGACCAGACAAAGGGGCTGCTGGGGAAGCGCGAACTGGCGCTGCTGCCGAAAGGGGCGGTGGTCATCAATGCGGCCAGGGGCGGCATACTGGACGAAATAGAAGTGATGGCGATGCTGGCGTCGAACCATTTGGGCGGGGTTGGCCTAGACGTGTACGATGGCGAGCCAAAGCTGCATCCGGGCTGGCTGGACGCGCCGAGAACTGTGTTGACGCCACACCTTGGCTCTGCGACAGTGGAGGCTAGATCAGCCATGGCCGAACTGCTGTGCAAAGGCATCGCGCAAGCACTGGAATGAGCAAGCTGATAGACAAGCATTGTTGAGCGGATTATCATTGAGCAAGTGGGCGGTCATCTCTGGCAGAGAGCCACTATCTTTGTGAGGCATACCATGTTAAGGCGCAATTGGCTAAGAGTGCTGGAACCAAAAATCTTTGAATTGCGGGGAAAGGCGGCCTCTGGCAGCAGGGAGGACATACTCCCCCTAGCGACCGAGCTAAACCTAAGGAGCAGACACGAGGAGGCCCTAGAGCTGCTGGAGCCTTGGCTCGAAAAGCACAGAAACGATGGAGAGGCCTGGTTCGAAAGGATCATCGTCGAAGGCGACGGCGGCATCAATGCTGAAAATTTGGAAGAGATACACAAAGAGATTGAATCCATCCGAGACGAAAACCTAGATGACGCAGCCCACCACAGAAACTTGGGCTACATACGGATACTCCAGCAGCGCTTGGACGACGCCGAAAGGGCCCTTCAACAGGCTTTGGAAAGAAATGGCAGCGACCACCGCGCTCTGGGGCTGATGGGGTTGCTCTGTTTGCGTAAGGAACAGCCAGAGGCGGCCAAGGGGTGGCTGCTGAAAGCCCTAAGTTTTGCGCCACGCACTCCGCGCACGCTTAGGCTATTGGCCATAGCCTGCGAAGAGATCGGAGACACGGCCCTTGCCGAAAGCAGCCTTGTCGCCGCGCTGGAAGAAAATGACTGCTATTTCTGGGGCTGGCACAGCCTTGGCGAGCTGGTAATAAAGCAGGGCGATTTCGATTTGGGCATGCGCTGCATCAACCGCGCCCGCAGCCTCAAATCGAGCGAACCGGCAAGCTATTTCATCCTATCGGAAATTGCCGCCGAGCTGGGGCATCTGGAATTTGCCCAGGCCGAAATGCACCGCCTAGTGCTGATGTCGCCGAAAAAAGAAATCCAGGCCCTGGCCTTTTCGTCCATCGGCGAGCTAAAGCTGGATTCGGGGGATTCCGAAGGCGCCATATCGTATTTCACGCTGGCGGCAGAGACCGACCTCGAAGCCCCCAACCCTTGGATGGCGCTAGGCGACATAGCGATGGAAGATGGGCAGCTCGAAAAGGCGCTGCGCTGCTACGTGGAGGCATTGCAGAGGGATCCAGATGCGCCAGATGTAAAGATTCAGATTGGCTATGTCTTGGTCGAGGACAACAATCCCGAAGAGGCGGAAAAATATTTCCGCCAGGCCCTAGAGCTAGATCCAAACGAATTCAGCGCCTACCTTGGCCTATCGGAGTGCTTCAGGCTGGCTAGGAGAACGGCCGAACAGGTGGCAATGGTCAAACAGGCCATGGACATTGCCCCAGACGATGCAGACGTGTGGAACGCCCAGGGGGTCGCGTTTGAGGTGGAAGGCCACTTGAAAGAGGCGACTAACGCGTACGAAAAGGCGCTTCAACTCTCACCGTACCATCGAAAGGCGGCCAACAACCTTGGTTTCGTCCTCGAAAAAAGGATAGCCGGCGGAGAACCCGACTTGCTTCCGCGGGCCATCGAAGCTTGGAAGCAGCGGCTCCTCATTTGCCGCGATGAATGTCAGAGCCTAAAAATGGCGACCGAGCACCTTGCAAAGCTGGGAGTAAAGGATTCCGACATTCAACACTGGCTGGAAACAGGCAGCGTTGGCCTAGCAGAATATTAGGGCTGAACGTGCCGGGCCAATCCTAGCGCACGGTTGTCAGGATTCTGTCAATTCGCCGCAGACGTAACCCTTGCCCCAAACCGTCTTTATTATCGCCGGGTTTTGGGGGTCGTTTTCAATTTTTTCTCTGATCCTCTTTACATATACGTCAATCACCTTTTGGGTGCCAAAATGGTTTTCGCCATAGACGACGTTGAACAGGTCTTCGCGTGTGAGAAGCTTTCCGGGGTTTCGCAGGAATGCGCCCAAGAGGGTGATTTCCCGCCTGGTCAAATCTAGCTCCACGCCGTCTTTGAATGCCACAAATTGGCTATAGTCAATGCTGAGGCCCATGTGGTCTGACAAAGTGTCCAAATGGTGGGTGGGCAGCCAGCGCCTTAGGACGGCCTTGATCCTAGCCACCAATTCATCGGGATTGTATGGCTTCACCATGTAATCGTCGGCGCCTATCTCGAGGCCGTGGATTTTGTCAATGTCCTCGGATCTGACCGTAAGCATTATGATGATGGAGTCTATCCCGTTTTCGTGCAACTTGACGCAGGTATCGAAACCGTCCATGCCGGGCATCAAAATGTCTAGGACGATTACGTCGGGTTTGATCTCTTTTGATATTGCCAGCCCTTCTTCGCCGCTTGATGCGCCTTGGACTTGGAAGCCTGCATTTTTCAGGAACGCGAGCGTGAAATGCCTAGTGACGTTGTCGTCATCTACCACCAAAACCTTGATTTTGCTTAAGTCATCCATCTTTCCTCCGAACCCGAAAACAGTCACCGAAACGCAGATGGGGGATCAATTTGCCACTCCCCGCCAAGCAGGATTGTCGTGATTGGCACATCCGATATTTTAACACCTCTGTGGGCAATGCAGGTGTGTTCCGCCACTACTTGAACTCCCCAGCCCTTTGGTTTAAGGTGGGCGCCCATGGCGTCGAATATCTGCCGCGTCATGCGCTCCTGAAGTTGGAGCCTGTGGGCAAACGCCTGCGCGAGCCGGATCAATTTGGAAAGCCCCACCGCCCCAAGGTCTCCAGGCGCATAGCCCAAGGCCATCCGCCCAGAAAATGGGGCCAAGTGGTGTTCGCAAGTGCTGGCAAAGGGCACATTTTCCAAGATTATCGGACACGCTTCCGAATTTTCAGAGATAGGCTGTAGGTCAGAAGCCGGATCATAGCCATAGCCATCGAGCCTTTCGGCCCAGAAAGCGGCCACCTTTGCGGGAGTGCCTTTGAGGCCGGGCAAACCTTGCTCCAGCCCAAAACTGATCAGCAGGTCTTGCACAGCCCGTTCCGCTCGCTCGATGTCAATGTGCATATATCAATGATAGCAATATTGGCTATTGGTTGTCTAATTCTAATACAATAGCTATTCGAGGCTTTGAAGCAGAAAGGGCATGGTGAACATGGACAGGCTCCCAGTCACATACGCATCTTCTGGCGTTGACATCAACCGCCAGGACGAAGCCATTGCACGCATCAAACCTTTGGCAAAGGCCACAAAGACGGCGGGAGTCCGCAGCGACATTGGCCTTTTCGGGGGGCTTTTCAGCGCGTCTTTTTCAGAGCCGATGCCCTTGTTGGTGGCCAGCATGGACGGCGTGGGCACAAAGATGAAAGTAGCTAGGTTGGCGGGCGTTTGGGATACAGTGGGCGCGGATTTAGTGAACCACTGCATCAACGACATCCTAGTGCAGGGCGCCCGCCCACTGTTCTTTTTGGACTACATAGCAGCGCAGCGGTTGGAACCTGAAATCATCGAACAAATCGTGAAAGGCATGGCAGGGGCATGCAGCGCGGCGAGGTGCGCCCTCATCGGGGGCGAGCTCGCCGAGATGCCCGGTGTGTACGCCAGCGGCGAAGTAGATGTTGCGGGGACAATAGTCGGCCTCGTTGACGAAGGCGACCTTTTGCCAAAGCAGCATGACATGGCCCCAGGCGATGCCGTCATCGCGCTTCCCTCTTCGGGGCTTCACACCAACGGCTATTCGCTTGCCCGCAAGGTCTGCTTTGAAATAGCGGGGCTGGCCGTGAGCGATGAACTGCCAGGCACGGGACAGACCGTTGCCGAGGCCCTATTGGCGGTACACAAGAGCTATCTGCCCCACCTGCTGCCCCTTGTGAAAGAAAAAGTGGTTAGCGCGATGGCGCACATCACTGGCGGGGGACTGACCGACAACGTGCCGCGAGTGCTGCCGCCCACATTGGATTTCGTGGTGGACGCGTCTAGCTGGAAAATTCCGCCCCTGTTTAATTTCATCATCGAAAAGGCGGACATGCCCATAGAGGACGCAAGGCGAACTTTTAACCTTGGCGCGGGAATGGTGGCAATGGTTAAAAAGTGCGACTGCGACAGCGCACTGCGCCAATTGGAATCCAGCGGCGAAAAACCTTGGGTCATAGGCGAATTGGCCAAGGGCAGCGGAAAGGTCATATACAACGGTTAGCCAATAATGCCAACTTGCGCAGATGGCGGTTTTGCTATAGGCTACAATGGTATAGCAGTTCAACCTATTGTAGGTTGAACTGCTATGCAAGGATTTGCATGCAAATCCTTGCCGCGTATTGCTCGCAGGCGGGCTTTGCCCGCCGTTA
>JAITFL010000096.1 GCA_031281385.1 Holophagales bacterium | reverse complement strand
GGAGAAAATGCCAAGAGCCAGACTCGCAAACCTGCTTTATGTTGCGGCCGCAAGCTTCTGCCTGCTCTTTCTGGCCTGCTCGT
The DNA here is from genome assembly GCA_031281385.1 of Holophagales bacterium. The sequence continues at coordinate 5,219 of JAITFL010000096.1, read as the reverse complement.
CGGGCCCGCGAAAAGGCGGCGGCGACAACGGCGAGCGGCCGCCCCAGAAGAGCGACTACGCCCTGGTGCCCCTCGGCGGGAACTCGTGGGTGCAGTCCAACACCACCAACAGCACCAGCGACGACAGCCGCATCACGTCCTACGGCATTGACGGCTGGATAGACCAGTCAAAGAAGTTCGACATCTACTTCCGCGCCAACAGGGCGGGGGATGTGAAGCTGGCCCTGGAGCTGGACGCCAGGAACGACTGCGAGATACGCGTCACAGCCTTAAACACGACCACGGACTTAAAAATCAGGGCCGGCAACAAGCAGTTCGTCGCCATCGGCGACTTCACAAACAGCCAGCCTGGCTACGTGAAGGTGACCCTGGAGGGCCTCTCCAGGAGCGGCAGCATGTTCCCCTCGCCCATCTACAACCTGGGCGTTGGCGGCGACCTGAGGGAATACGACATAGACTTCGTGAAAGAGGGCTTCTCCTTCGGCTATGGGCGCAGGGGGCCTTCGGACCACCTGCGGTACGCGTTCCCGCCGGGCAGGGACATCGAGTGGTTCTACAACGAGGTGACGATAGAGCAGGGCCAGGACGTAATCGGCAGCTATTTCATGGCGAACGGCTTCGGCCAGGGCTATTTTGGGATGCAGGTGAACTCCACCACCGAGCGCCGCATGCTGTTCTCCGTCTGGAGCCCTTACAGCACCGACAACCCAAACGAGATCCCCTCCGACCAGCGCGTCGAGCTTCTGGCGAAGGGCGATGGCGTGACAACCAATGACTTCGGCGGCGAGGGCTCTGGCGGGCAGAGCTATTTGGTTTACCCGTGGAGGGCCGGCGTCACTTACAAGTTCCTGAACCGGGTGTTCCCGGCGGGCGGCAACCGCACCACGTACACGGCCTATTTCTTTGACCCCGACAGGGGCGGCTGGAGGCTGATAGCCTCCTGGAGCCGCCCGATCACTAACACGTGGTACACCGGCTGCTATTCGTTTTTGGAGAACTTCCAGACTTTCTCCGGCCAGTTCACGCGCCGCGGCTACTATGGGAACCAGTGGGCCAGGACCAGGGAGGGGGAGTGGGTGGAGATAACAACCGCGACCTTCACCGCCGACGACACGGCCCGCCAGCGCATGAGACTGGACTACCAGGGCGGCGCTGTGGGCAGCAGGTTCTATCTGCAGAACTGCGGCTTCTTTGACGACACCACGCCAATCAACAGCGTATTCAACAGGGCCGCCAACGGCGCCCCGCCGGACATAGACTTCTCGAAACTGTAGGAGGGAGGGGGTTGGCAGTGGGCAGTGGCGGATTGAGCGTCTAGCGGCGGGTGGGGATTGTCCCCGCTTGAAAAGCCAACCTCGGAGGCATCTCCCAAACATCGGCCCGCCCATCGAAGAAGCGCCCATATATCCGCCCCTATATAGGGCAGTAAGCGAGGCGAGTAGAAGGGGTCTGGGGAGTAAGCGGGGGTTCTGGCCGCATGCGGCCAGGTTCCCCGCTGAATCCCCAGTGAGCATTTAGGAAGGTTTCCAAGATCCTCTGAGAAGCGAAACAGGCCGCAAGAGGGGCCTGGCGAGGCGCGGCTTCAAATCCGCTCACCGCCTTCGGTGGCTCGCTACATCCAGAAGGCAGCCAAGTGGCACTTGGCCCTGACGCTGCCCCGCAGCGTCAAGGCTTAGTGCCACTAAGCGCCTTCCTCTTAGGGCTCCCGCCCTTTTAGAGAAGTTTAAGCAGCGAATGACCTCGCTGCGTGACTATTCGGCAAAAAAATCATCGCGGCGAAGCCGCATCAATTTTCGTACTCGGGAAGTCGCGCCTGGCAACTTGCTTCATCCACCGCCGGGGCATGGAGTCCGCCCGGATGCTCACTGGGGGTCCGCTCGGGTCCCACTCGCAAGCGAGTGGCTCCCTTCGCTACCCCCCAGACCCCGGATACTCGCTTCACTTACTGCCCTATATTCGGGCGGATATTTGGGAGATGGCTTCGAGACCCCTGCCGCCCTGCGGACGGCAACTTCGATGTGGGTACCGATGCTTGTGGGATAGCTCCGATGGGTGCGCGGGGGGGAGGTTGGAATGATGTTCGTCTGATTGCAAAACGGTATGAATGGGCCTACACTTTACCAATGCACCAGCGCACTTGGCTAACCCTACTGACCTTACCTTTGATCGTGGCGTTCACGGTGCCGATGTTCCACAGGCAGGAACATAGGCAGCTGGAGGTCATGCAGCGGGCGGCTCAGAGCGACGACCCTCTGGCCGGCCTAGCTGACATCCAAGACGTGATAGCCCATATCCGAAACAGCTACGTGGAAGTCCCCGACTTGGGCAGGGTGCTGGACGGCGGCATTCAGGGTGCGCTGGAGCGGGCCAGCCTGCTGAATTCCTACCTGAGCCCAGAAGAAACCCAACTGCCTAGCCCAGGCCCCGGCGAGACGGGCCTCACATTGGTCAAAGACAAGATCATCGCATACGTGGTGGGGGTGGCCCCAAACAGCCCTGCATCGGCCGCTGGGTTCCAAATCGGTGACTGGGTGAGGAAAATAGACAATGAGCCGATAAGCTCTATGAGCCATTGGGCGATGGAGCGAAGACTGCGCGGGGCCGTTGGCAGCGAACTGGAAATTTTGCGCATGTCGGCAGTCACGAGGGAGCAAAAAAAAATAACCATAAAGAGGGAGAAACTCAAGCGGCAGCCCATTGTGTCCAGCGTTGGCCCCAAAGCTGTCTTGGTGGCACTCCCCGACTTGAGCGAGGGCAGGGCGGCAGAGATGAAGGCTATCCTGAAGGCGGCAGACTCCAAGCTGCCCTTGGTCTTGGACGTCAGGAATTGCCCGAGCGGCAGCTACGCCGAAGCGGCCAAGGTGGCTTCCTTTTTAGGATGCGGCGGCACTTTTGCCACTTTGCAGGAGGTCGGGCAGCCAGACAGGCCCTTGCCGGTGCCTCACAATGGCGGCGTACATTCAAAAAAAATTGCTGTTTTGGTAGGGCAAGGGACCATGGGCCCTGCGGAAACGCTGGCGTTCGCTCTGAAAAATCTGGGAACCCAGTCAATTGGCGCAAATAATTCAGCAGTGGATATCGTATTTTTGGGCGAACGCACACAAGGCAACGCCGTTGAACTCAAGACGCTGCCGCTCAGGCAGGGCGGGGCCGTCGAGATCGTTGCCAAGCGCTGGCTGGGAGCGGGGGGCGAAAGGCTGGATATGGGGTTGGCGGGGGGCCAAATGAGGCCAACTGGCCTGGTGCCCGATTATTCACTGCGGGGAGTGCCGGACAACGAGGACTTTTTGCCAAGGGTGCTGGAGGCGTTGGAAAAGGGTCCGAACAGACCAAAGGAAGTCCCGCAAAAGGTGGCGCACATGGGGCATGGGATGCAGGAAATGCTTGAATAAATCGTTAGAGAGAGACGGATGGATAACAAACAAGAGAGTAATAAAAATGGGATTATAGATGGTGTTGTGAACAAGCAACTGGCCCACCCTGTCAGCGACCATCTTACGCCACACCCCGGCGACAGCCACCTTCTGCCACACCCTGGCAGCGTTCCGCCCCACCCTGGCGATGGCCACCTTCCGCCACACCCCGGCGACAGCCACCTTCTGGCCCATCCTGGCGGCGTTCAGCCCCACCCCGGCGATGGCCACCTTCCGCCACATCCTGGCGGCGTTCCGCCCCACCCTGGCGACGGTCACCTTCTGGCCCATCCTATCGGCGGCCATCTTCCGCCACATTTGAAAAAAAAGCTTCATATAAGCCAAGAACAGTTTCAGGCATTGCGTAGAATCCCTCATATAGACCATTGCAAGAGGCTGACGTTTCATCATCACGATCCGGATCATGAGTGGGAGGTCAACGAAATAATCGTTGAGTTTGATGGCACTGAATTGAGTGACGGATCTGGCCATATACCTGAAACTGGAATCTATAACTGGTTCAATTATGCTTGGGTATTGCAACGGGAGTAGGGGGTCATATGACAGAGCATGGCTTTGATGTTGTAGATTTGAATGTGGTCCAATTCCGACATTGATGCGCCCAATACCTGCATAGGCAAATAAATGGCAAAGCGGCGCGGCGCGAAACGGTCAACAAGGGCACTATTGTTTTTGGCGGTAGCTATGCTGCTTTTGGGCCTCCTTGGGGGCGCACTGCTGCAAAGGGCCTGCGCCAGCGACAGCGTCATTGGCAAAAAAGAAGTGGCGGCGGCCCCAACAGCAGGCGCGACTAAAGCTTCCCCTGCTGGAAAGCGCGACAAAACCAGCCATGGATCCGTCGGCGCCGATGCGCCCGCGAATCCAGCACCCAGCCCGAATGTCCACGTTAGCGGCGTGCAAAAAAATGCGCCTGAATCAAATGTCGCAAAAATCCAAATGCCGCTGCCGCGCATCGCACTGGTGATAGACGACCTTGGACAGGCAGACTTGGCTCTTGTCCAGAGGCTTTGCAATTTGGACATCCCACTAACTGTAGCGGTTCTCCCATTTTTGCAACATACCCGCGAAAGCGCAGCCATCGCCCACCAAAAAGGCAAAGAGGTCATCCTGCACATGCCGATGGAACCCATTGGATATCCGGCGGCTGGGAAGAACCCTGGCCCTGGCGCGATCTTGTTTGAGCAGCCGGAGGCAGAGGTGCGGGAAAGGGTGCGGCAGGCCATGAAAGAAATCCCCTTTGCTGTGGGCCTGAACAACCACATGGGCAGCCGTATCACGCCCGATGCAGAAAAAATGGCTTGGGTGCTGGGCGAGGTAAAAAAGAGCAACTGGTATTTTTTGGACAGCCGCACAGAAAAAGATACAGTAGCACTGGAAGTGGCTAGAAAGCTGGGCATCCCTTCTATGCAAAGGAAAGTGTTTCTGGACGACAACCCAAGCGTCGCCGAGATGACCCGCCAGTGGGAAAGGGTTCTTGCCTTTGCCGGGCAGGACGGCCAAGCGGTGATCATCGGCCACATCCACCCTGAGACGCTCGCCTTTCTTGAGGCGGTGCTGCCCGCCGCGAAGCGGGAAGTGAAATTCTCATACGCCTCGGAGCTGGCGCGATAGGCCCTGCCTTATGCCGATATTAATACCAAATTGCGTTCAGATGAACGCAACTTGGTATAATATCGTGTCCTATTGTAAATATTAATAATATGTGTCAGAATGTGGCCATGATGGAGGGAACATGGCCAGGCCAAAGTCGCCGTTCATGAAGAAGCTGGCGGAGCGGGCGCGGGC
>JAITFL010000091.1 GCA_031281385.1 Holophagales bacterium | reverse complement strand
CATGGCATTGCTGCGAGATGGAAGGCGTAAGCGAAACACGCCAATTTACACTGATGAGCTTCTTGCAAAACTCGGCGTTACGTCTGCTCCCGACCTTCCGCTGTCTCTGGCTGGATTTTGTAACTTGCATGTTTACAGTGCTTTTACGCCAGAGCCTGCTCCGGTCGGGCGCAGCCTACACCTCCGGTGACTTGCAAAACTGACGTTTTGCAAGTGGCTCTGATGGCAAAGTGCGTTAACTATATCAATGTGTCTTGACCTATGGCTTTCACCTAGTTCAGCTTGAATTTCTGCATCTCGGCGTGCAGGGTGGATGCAAGGCTGGCCAGCTCTGAAGCTGTGTGCGAAATCTCGCTGGTGGTGGCCGCCATCTGGGTTGCGGCGGAAGCTGTCGCCACCGCTTCGTGGACGCTCTCTTCGACCTTTCTGGACACTTCCCCGCCTGCCCTTGACTGCTCGCTGGAAGCGGCCACTGCGGCCCTAGTCTGTTGGGCGAATCCGTCCAGTATCTCCCTGATGCTGATCAGCAGGCTGACGGTTAGGCTCACCATCTCCTCGCCGCGTATTACCGACTCCCTGGCCTCGATGTTGTGCTGGGCAATCTCCTTGGCGGATGCCCCGCTGCGCTCGGCCAGTTTTCGCACTTCTTCTGCCACAACAGCGAAGCCTTTGCCCTGCTCGCCCGCCTTGGCGGCTTCAATGGCCGCGTTCAAGGAAAGGAGGTTGGTCTGGTTGGCTATCTCTTGGATTACGCCTATGGCTTGGGCTATCCTGGCCGTGGTCTCGGTGATGCCGTTCATGGCCTCTTTGGTTGATTTGCCGGCCTCGTTTCCCTGCTGTGTAGCATCTAGGGCGGCTTCCAACTGTTTGAGGGAGTTCTGGCTGTCCCTTGCCACTTCGTCAATAGAAGCGGACAGCTCGGTCATGGCAGCGGCCATTTTTTCCGCGCTGTTCCTCTGGCTGTCGGCACTCTTTGCTATTTCGTCCGTGGTGGCGGACATCTCTTCGGCAGATGCAGATAGCTCGGTCGAGCCGCTGGCGACGCCTTCGACGCTGCGGGTCACGCCGGTCAAAAGGCTCCTGACGTTCTCTATCATCTGCCCCAGCATTTCGGCTATTTCGCCCAGTTCGTCTTTAGCTTCCGCCTTGGACACAACGGTGAAGTCGCCATTTGCCACGCGGCCAATGTTGAGCGACACTTTGTGCAAGTGGGATTTGATCAGGTTAGCAATGTAGTTGCCGAGGATGACGGAGAGGATGGCCGCAAGCACCATGACGATTACCATGGTGAAGTTGCCCTTTTTGGCCGTTTTTTTGTTGGCTTCTTTTTCCCTGTCGGCCGTGGCGTTCATGTATTCTTTCGCGTCATTCATTTCCTTTATGCAGGCTTGATAGACAGGCGCGACTTCCATGTTTAGGCAGCGTACCGCCTCGGTATTTCTGCTGGCCAAGGCGAAGTTAAAAAATGGCTCGGTCGCCTTGGCGTAGTCCGCCAGCTTTGCAAGTGCCTTGGCAATATGTAATTGACCCTCTTTGTCGTTTTGCAGTATCTCGTTTTTTACCTTGAGCAAACGCTCATTGGTTATTTCAATGTTCTTTTCAAGAGCCTCTTTGTGCTTTTTCATTATCTCTACGTCTGTTTCTATGATCGTGTCGCGCGCGTTGGCCCGGCAGTTCAGCAGGGCCTCGGATGCCTCGGCGGTCGCGCTGATGCCTTGGACGCCAATGGTGTAAAGGCGGTCGTCCCCGTCGGTCAGCGAGCTTGCGTTGGTGATTCCGGCGATGCTGACGATGATGGTCATCGCGACGACGATGAAAAAGCCAATCATGATTTTGGCTTTGATTTTTAGGTTGATGAACCAGTTCAAGGTGTCCTCCAAGTGAAAATGGTTGGTTGTTGGGAAATGTAGGTTGTAGGCACAATCGGGGAAAGAAACCAAAAAAGGCACGGACACAGAGGACGGGTACAGCCCATCCAAACGGCCATTCTCATGGCACCTAAAAGCCGGATGCTTTGCGTCTGCTAAGCAAAGCAATTTTTTTGAAGCACTTGGGCGGCCAATGAGTCCGCCGGGCATCGCGGCTTATATCCGCAAAACGCCTAGCTGCCTAAGCCAAACAGGCACATCTGGGCTATCGTGGATTTGGGCTGTGTTGCTGTGTCTAATAGTGAAACACACATTGCAGGCGGTTGCAATGGAATTTTTTGTCCGATGAGATTCTTGCAAAACCCAGCTGATTTTGGCAGCGAATTGGCCCCTGCATCGCAGACTCCCTGCACGCTTGCCACAACCTGAAAGGCGTGCTAAAATGATGTTCCTGATGTATTCAGGGCCACGCAGATGGAGAGTTGTCCGAGTGGTTGAAGGAGCACGACTGGAAATCGTGTATGCGCCAAAAGCGCATCGGGGGTTCGAATCCCCCACTCTCCGCCAGTTTGACCGATCTTAACTAACGCTCATGGGTGCTGTCCCCCAAGCAACTATCCACCCACCGAAGAGGCCTTGCGAAGCACGGCCAAATTTGCGCTTTCAAATTGGCCCGAATCGTGCTGATTATGGGTTTGGGGCATCGCGCCCGCAAGGAGACACCCAATGATAGACGCCATGTTGCTGCAATCTTTCATGTCAGACATCGAGATGTTGAGAAACATGTCGAACGCGCCAGCCGGAAAAAAGGCAAATTCTGCCGAGTATGACCCCTTTGGAGAACTGCTCGCAAGGGCTATGGGAATTCAAGATCCCACCCAATCACAGACAAACCCATCGGTGTCGGACCCGAATGCCATGCTCCAGCTAGTCCGCGCAAACATGATTGAAACGTGGTTGAATCCAGAGGGTAGCAATAATGGCAGTAAAGGTGGCGGCGGCTACTTGACCACGGAAGATATTGACGCGCTGTTCCCAGAGCTGGCGGCGCTGAACACTATACTAGGCTAATCGGCGGTTGGCTCGACACATCTGCCCGAGATTTTAGAATTTCGCAAAAGACTAATGTGTTTGACCAACAGATTGGGGTTCATCGTCTGCCGAATTGAAGCGATGATCTTCCCAATATTTAACTTCGGAAATCAGCCAACTTGGAATCTTGTATTTTGAATTTTCAGTAATAAAGTTCAACTGTTCTACGCTCATGAGTCTAAAAAGCCTATGCAGGTTTGGCCAAACCTTGATGCTGTCGAGCAATGTATCTAGACTGGGCTTTTGCTTTGCGTTCTTTATGCAGTAAAACAACTCGGCCCATCGCGTCTTGTCCATCGGTACACATTCGAGGTCTTGATATAGCTTAGCGATTTTGGCGTTCAACAATTTTTG
>JAITFL010000046.1 GCA_031281385.1 Holophagales bacterium | reverse complement strand
CCAAATATGGCTTTTAAAATTATTTTTTTGATTCCGGTAGTGCCAAGGGCAACGCCACATTTAACAAAGGGTTTATTGAATAACATCCAATTCGCCAGAGCTTCCTTGATGTGTGTATCAATTTGGACGTTGGCTATGTTGGATATTGTCATTAATGAATGTTCCGGGTACTTTACAATTCCAAGCTTGGCTTTCTCGATAAACATTTCGTACTCCTCCAGTAGCTTGAAATTGGATAAGTCATAATAGACAAAATTTTTACCATCTATAAAAAATTCTTCGATACGCGGTGTCATTTCTTCTCCTGAAGCAAAAAATCAATTGTGAAAATGGCTTCGGCGAATTCTCCGGTTAGCGTTTGGTGGAGTATGTTCTCGATGGTGCTGCCGATACCTGGCGCATGTATAAAATGTCGGAGTTTTTTGGTAGTATTTGAGACTTTTGCGAGGTCTTGCAGTTCGATGGCAGCTTTTAAGTCGGCGAGTTCAGTTCTCAAGAGCGAAATGTCAAGATTGCCATCCCTGCTGCGATATTTATTCAGGGCTCTGCGAATGGATGCCAAAGTCGTTTGAAACACAAAGAACAAATCGTCAAGGTTGGCTTGTATAAAGGCAATGTCCGTATTATTGCCAGCCATTTCTAAGGAGCCAGCGATTTTGGACAGTTTTGTAAAACCAACATTCCATGCAGCACTCTTTAATGCATTAACATATGTAATAAATAGGGGAATTTCATTGGAATCAAAGGCAGTTTTAACAGCATAAATTTTTTCAAACCATTCTTGCTGGAAAACACTCAAAATTTGGAAAAATTTTTCTACGTTTCCGCCAACTCTGGCAAGGCCAAGTCCAACGTTGATGCCGTCAATCTCGATTCCCAATGGATTGTCATAGTCCTTTGCATAGCTATTCATTGCTGGGTCATCTATTTCTTTCTGATCTAGTTCTTTCTGATCTGGGCCCTGCCTTTTCTGCTTTTTCTTTGGCACCCATCTTTCTAGGACAGCGGCAAGCTGGGACATTTCTATGGGTTTGGACAAAAAGTCGTCAAAGCCGTTGGCCAAGAACATTTCCTTTACGCCAGAAATGGCGTTTGCAGTCAAAGCGATTATCGGCAGTCTTTTGTAGTAAGCATCGTCTTGGCCCATCGCACGGATATGGGCGGTGGTTTCAACTCCATCCATTCCTGGCATCATGTGGTCCATAAACACAAAATCAAATTCTTTGGATTTTACGGCCTCGATTGCGGCAGAGCCGCTAGTGCATAGTGTGACATCAATTTCATAGTAGGCCAAAAGCCCTTTGGCGACGTGCAAATTTGTATTGACGTCGTCAACCACTAGGACGGTGGTGCCTGGTGCCGTGAACTTTGTTAGGGATTCCTTAGTGTCACTGTAATATGTTTCTTTTGCTTCGCCGTTTAAGATGCTGGCGATAGAGATGGAAGTCACGGGCATGGTGACCACGCTCAAATTTCGGTCCCCGATGATTTCCCCAAAATCAGCCAGTAAAATGATATGGACGCGGTGTGCAAATTCCGAACACATGGCCCTAAGGTTTTCGTAGTGAATAGAAGCGACAAAAGCAAAACGGAATTTGCCGCTGGCTAGTTTTTCGTAGAATTCGGAATCAGAAAAAACAAGCGTACAGCTAACGCCCAAGTTGTCAATGGTGCAAACAATGGATTCCGAAAATATTTGTCTGGTTTCATATACCAGCACTGGTTTTTCACGAGGATGGGCCACTGATACGAGCGGGGTCGGGTCGCTAAACTTCTGCGGCAGAGTGACCGTGAATGTGCTGCCGATTCCATATTCAGAGTAAACTTCAATGTGGCCATTCATCGCTTCAACCAGATTGCGGGCTATTGGGAGTCCCAACCCGGTCCCTTCAATGCCTTTGTTTCTTTCACCGTCAATTTGCGTGAAACTGTCAAAGATTTTTCCAATATCTTCGGCCTTTATGCCCTTGCCCGTGTCTTCGACGGTTATGGTCAATACCACCGTATTTTCATCAATCTTTTCCCCGGTAACGCTAAAAGACACATGGCCTGTTTCAGTGTATTTTACCGCGTTACTTAGAACATTGAGTATCACTTGGCGAATCTTGATTTCGTCTCCGAAAAGCTCATTTGGAATATTGCTGTCAATGTTCACTACAAATTTGATTTTTGAATCTCCTGCTCTTATTCGAATTATGCTGACGACATCATTGATCAGGGATGAAAACAAGTAATTCCCTAAGATGATTTCCAGCTTCCCAGTTTCGATTTTTGAAAAATCCAAAATGTCATTGATGATGGCAAGAAGATTGACACCAGCCTGTTTGATGGTCTGAACGTTTGCCCTTGCTTCATTGGGCAGTTCTTCGTTTAAGGCGAGTTCTGCCATACCCATTATAGCGTTCATTGGTGTTCGAATCTCATGGCTCATTTTCGCCAAAAAGTCGCTTTTAGCATTTGATGCTAGTTTTAGCGAATCTAAATTTGAATATAATGTATTGATAAGCCAAATGATGATCCAGAGAGCCGTGCCAAATATTAAAAGGATAGCCAAAAAAGTGAATCCGAATAACCAAGTCATCGGATTGTTGATAACATCTGTGTTGCCAACGTTTTCAAATGCTATTCCGTACCAGTTTATTTCTTCGTGCATAGGTATCAAAACAACGGCATACACCATATTTTGTACCCTGCCAAAATAATTTGGTTTGTTGATTGATAGAGCATTGATATTTTTTTCAAGGTCTTCAATAAGAACACCATTGTTATGCAGAACTTTAAAAATGTTCATTTTGTTTTTGATTATGTCAGAGTCTTTTGTATCCTTTACTATTGTAACTTCGCTCTTTTCGTTGAACATGTAAAAACCAGTTTTTTCCCCAACGTCTTTAGTTAATTCCTTTGTAAAAGTTTCCAGATCAACACCAGTACCGACCAGCCCAATAGCTTTTTTTTGCTCGTTATAGACTGGCATATTGATCCATAGTTTCATTTGATCCATTACATCGTTATAATTAATATTAATATTTCCCTCTTCAGGCCCCTGAAGAGTCATATTGTACCAATACTGATCTTCGTCTTCTGGAACTACCGTGTAATGGTTCCCGTCATCAAAATAGAATTCCTTGTCTTCATCGCTTGCCCAAAAAATAGACCCATGGAAAATAGGATCTTCCGAAGTAGATTCAATTTCCTTTAGAGCCTGTTTCGTAATAGCATGGTTTCTTGGGTTTATGCAATATGATACAATAGATTGCGCCTTTGCCAATCTGCGCGCAAGGGTGATCTGTGCCGTAATATAACTGCTTGTTCTTATTCGTTTGTTTTCCAGCATTCCATGTAGTTCAGTTGTTTTATTGTCCATTAGTATTTTGTGCAGACGGATGTAATGGAAAGTTGATGCAATAATAAAGAACGTAACATATATAAAGGCGGCAATTGCGGCGCATTTTCGTATCAAGGCAGATTTTTCATCATTCTGTTGGTGCTTTTCCGCTAATGTATTTGCTCCGTTTTTCATCATGGCTGCGGAGTCCCCAACGAAACGAGTCTTACAATTGCATGGGTACTGCATTGATCGCAATTACCGCAGTTCTCCCAACCCCGGTGTCGTTTAAGGCATTTGCGGATAAGCGCGTTTTTGTTTTTTGCTTGCGGCCTTTGCCCATAAACGTGCTGCAGAGTCGGCCAATCGGCGCAAAAAGCCGAAAACAAAATATTTGCGCCTTTATTCGTGCCGAGTTTCACCAAGGGTCGATGCTTGATACTCTTCTTGGCTTTGTCCGCTTCGGAAGCGGTCGTTACGCCTTTGTCGGCTTGCTTAGGTTTGGGCAATGTCAATAAAACATTCATCAGCCCCAAGAGCGTATCGGTGGGGCAACGATGCTCGCAGGTTGAGCGGCTACTTGAGGATTCACTGTTCATATTGCTTTGTTGGGGTGTAGAGGCGTCATTGCTTTCTCGGCAAAAAGCATTTCTAAGGCAATAATTTTACGCTGACCATTCTCGATTTGCAACCTGAACGGTTAACAATTTTTAATATTGTAGCCCCCCCCATTCAGTGATTCCTCAAGCGCACCAAGTGGCAACGCCAAAATCCAAGACAATGGGACTTCCTGTCTATTTACAATTTTACAATCCGTTGGGATTGATTTTGGGCGGACTAAAAGCCGGCGTGTTCTGTGCGCTCGATTATCTCTTCCTGCAGTTCTTTGCTTAGGTCGCAGAAGTAGTCGCTGTAGCCAGCTACGCGGACTATCAAGCTGCGGTGGGCTTCCGGCTTGCTCTGCGCTTCTCTGAGAGTTTTTGCGCTGACCACGTTGAACTGGACGTGGTGGCCATCCATCTTGAAATAGGCCCTGATTAAATCTGCCAAGTTGCCAACGCCTTCTTCTCCTTCCAGCAGTGAGGGGGTAAACTTCATGTTCAGGAGCGTGCCGCCAGTTTTTACGTGGTCCATCTTGCCTGCGGATTTGATCACCGCCGTAGGGCCATGTCGGTCTGCGCCCTGCACTGGGCTGATGCCCTCGGACAGTGGGTGCCCCGAAAGCCTTCCATCCGGCGTTGCGCCGCATACGCTGCCGAAGTAAACGTGGCATGTAGTTGGCAGCATTTCTAGGCGGTATTGGCCCCCCTTGGTGTTCGGGCGGCCATCTATATAATCGAACGCCATGTTGAACACGTGCAGCATGAACCTGTCGGCCCTGTCGTCGTCGTTGCCGTACTTGGGGGCGCGGTTCACCAGCCTTTGCCGCAGTACGTCATGGCCCTCGAAATTATTGTCCAAAATCTTTACCAGTTCGGGCAACGCCGCCAAAGAACGCTCCTGGAAGCAGAGATGCTCTAAGCCTGAAAGCGCGTCAGTGATTGAGCCAATGCCCACTGCTTGGATAAAGCTGTTGTTGTACCGCGCTCCACCGGCGTTATAGTCGGTTCCTTTAAGGATGCAGTCGTCGGTGAGCACGGACAGAAATGGCGCGGGCATTAATTTGGCGTATAGCTGTTCGATTATTTGGTTCCCGCTGATCTTTACGTCAATGAAGTGGTGAAGCTGCAGACGGAAAGCTTTAAGCACATCATCAATTGTTTCAAAGGAGTCGTTACTGCCAGTCATTGGTCCCAATTGCTTGCCCAGCCTGTTGTCAAAGCCGTTGTGCAGGGCGAGTTCCAATACTTTTGGAAGGTTAAAATATCCAGTCAAAATATACGCCTCTTTGCCAAAGGCCCCAACTTCCACGCAACCCGAACAACCGCCAGCTCTAGCATCTTCCAGCGTCTTGCCCATCCGGAGCTGTTCCTCTACTACGCTGTCGGCATTGAACACTGATGGGAAGCCATATCCCTTGCGTATGACCTTTAGCGCAGCATTTAATACATTGTCCGGCGTTTTACGGCTTATCTGTATGTTGTTGCTGGGCTGCAACAGCTGCATTTCATCAATCACTTCCAGCAGCAGCAGCGTGACTTCGTTGCTCCCGTCGCTCCCATCGGCCAGCAGGCCAGCAAGGTTGATGTTTGCAAAATCTGTGTACGTGCCAGACTCTGCGGCGGTCACTCCAACCTTTGGGGGTGCGGGGTGGTTGTTGAACTTGACAAAGAAGCATCCCAACAGCTCTTTTGCGGATTCCCTCGTCAGCGTCCCCGCTTCGATTTCCTTTTTATAGAATGGCCAAAGATGCTGGTCTAAGTGGCCTGGGCAGTAGGCGTCCCAGCCATTCAGCTCGGTGACCACTCCTAGGTGGCAGAACCAGTAGGACTGCAATGCTTCGTGGAAAGTGCGGGGGGCGCGGGCCGGCACCCAGCGGCAGATTTCTGCGATCTTTAGCAGTTCTTCCCGCCTCTGCGGGTTGGCAGCATCTTGTGCCAGCGACTCGGCGAGCCCTGCGTGTCGCTGGGCAAATCGGATAGCAGCATCGCAGGCAAAATCGAAACTTTTCAGGCTTTCGCGCTTGGAGGACGCCAGCGGGTCATTTTTGAAGTCTAATTTTGACACGGCCAAGGCTATGTCTTGCTTGAAATCGAGCATCCCTTTTTTGTATATTTTGTCATCCAGAACCGTGTGGCCAGGGGCCCTTTGCTCCATGAATTCGGTAAAGATGCCGCTTTCATACGCAGACAGCCACTCATCGGGTAGCAGCGCAAACATGCGGTCGCGCATCGTGCGTCCATGCCAGAATGGAATGATCTTTTCTCGATAGAGGTCTATGGTGGGGCCGTCAACGCGGTACCAAGTCAATGGCCTAGAATTCAATATTTCTAAGTCCTCTACGCTGTGACAAGTGATCTCTGGATAGGTAGGCACAGCCTTTGGTCGTGGCCCGCGCTCGCCGACGATAAGTTCTCTGTCGCCGATGTAGATGGTTTTGTGTTCGCATAGGTGGCGAAAGGCCAAGGCGCGCAGCACAGGGGTGCTGTGCCTCCCATCTTCTGCCATGTAGAAATCTGTTATCAGGGATGCCCTTTCAGCGGATATAGAAGGCTCGGCTTCAAGGCTTTCTTTTCTGAGAGCGGCAACTCGGTCGGTCATGCCTGTCATTTTTGGCCTCCAATCTGTGCATCGAATCCGTGGCGCTTCCATATCTCTGAAATAACATTCAGAGCTTGGGGGCTTGGGGCCGCTGCGTCTTCCATTTTCGGCAACGCTCCAAGTTTTTTCAATTTGGCTTCCCCCATCGCGTGATATGGCAGCAGCACAACTCGCTTAATAGATATTAACTTACAAAAGCGCGACGCCAGCAATTCCATTTCGCTTTCATCGTCGGTGTGTCCTTGGATGATTGGCAGCCTAATCCAGATGTTTTTGTGGGTTTGGGCCAACTCTTCCAGATTGTCTAAGATGGGAGCGGCGGGGGCTCCAGTGTTGGCTATGTGGCGTGCGTCGTCGTGGCCCTTTAGGTCGTACAGCACCAAATCGGCTTGGCCAGCGAGGCCCAACAGGTCGTCTTTGTCTGCGTAGCCGCATGTGTCCAGTGCAGTTGGAATCCCCTCTTTTTTGCATTCTGAGAGCAGCTCGCCCAGAAATTGAGGCTGCGCCAACGGTTCGCCGCCAGAGAACGTGGCCCCTCCCCCCGACTGGTCGTAAAAAATGCGGTCTTTGACTATTTCGGCCATCACTTCCCTTGCCGTAGCCTGCCTGCCGAAAAGGTTCCTTGCCCCCGCTGGGCAGGCGTTGGCGCATTGGCCGCAGGACTGGCATCCATCTAGCCCCCGCTCTGGCGCCAAGCCCGCTGGGCAGGTTTCTTTGCATATCTCGCAACGTATGCAGCGCTCGCCGTGCAAGGCGAGTTCGGATGCAAAGGATATGCCCTCGGGGTTGTGGCACCAAGTGCATTTCAGCGGGCATCCCTTAAAAAAAACAGTAGTCCTTATGCCAGGGCCATCCTGCGTTGAATAGCGCTGGATATTAAAAATAGTGCCGCTTCCCATCTCCGCCTCGCCTTTTGGCCTATCTCTTCCCGGCAGTCGGCTCATGCAGGCTTGCAAGGAACTCATCGTTTGTCTTGGTTTTGCCCAAGCGGTCAAGCAATAGCTCCATTGATTCTGCAGGGCCGCTGCTGGAGAGTATTTTCCTTAGCACCCAGATCATGGCTAGGCGCTGAGGGCCGATTAGCAGATCCTCTTTTCTGGTGCCAGAGCGCTGGATGTCCATCGCAGGGAAAATCCTATGGTCGCTTAGCTTCCTGTCTAGGATGATTTCGCTGTTGCCGGTGCCTTTGAACTCTTCAAATATGACGTCGTCCATGCGGCTGCCGGTCTCTATCAGGGCCGTGGCTATGATCGTAAGGCTGCCGCCGCCTTCTATGCTTCGCGCCGCGCCAAAAAACCTCTTGGGGCGCTGTAGGGCGTTGCTGTCCACGCCGCCGGAGAGGACCTTGCCGCTTGGGGGGGCCACCGTATTGTAGGCCCTGCCCAGCCTGGTTATCGAATCCAGCAGGATTACCACGTCCTTTTTGTGCTCCACCAAGCGCTTTGCCTTTTCAATGACCATTTCGGCTACTTGGACGTGCCTGAGTGCCGGTTCGTCAAAAGTGCTGGCCACTACTTCGCCATTGACGTTTCTCTCCATGTCTGTGACTTCTTCGGGCCGCTCGTCTATGAGCAGCACGATCAGAAAAACCTCCGGATGGTTCGTAGTGATAGAATTGGCGATGTTTTGAAGCAGCACTGTTTTGCCGGTTCTAGGGGGGGCGACTATCAGGGCCCTTTGCCCTTTTCCCAGCGGCGTCATAAGATCCATGACCCTTGTGCTCAATTCCTGTGGGTCGCGCTCCATTTTTAGGTGCTGGGTTGGATATAGCGGCACCAAGCTGTCAAAGTGGACGCGCTCTTTTGCGGCCATCGGGGGGTCAAAGTTTACCGCGTCTATTCTGATCACCGCAAAAAATTTTTCGTCGTCCTTGGGAGGGCGTATGGCTGCGGAGACTATGTCGCCAGTGTGCAGGCCAAATTTTCTGATCTGGCTTGGCGAAATATAAATATCGTCGGAGCCTGCAAGATAGTTGTGCGCCGGGGAGCGAAGAAAGCCAAAACCTTCCTGCATCACTTCCAAAAGCCCTTCGGCCCAAAAATACTCTTCCTGCAACGCTTTTGCCTCAAGCAGCCTGAACATGAGTTCCTGCTTGCGGATAGAGAGCGGGTTCTCGATATTGTACTGCTTAGCCATTTCGGCCAGCCGGCCGCTTGAAAGTTCTTTGAGGTCTTGTAAATTTATTGAAGCGGTTTCTGGTGGCACAAAGCACCTTTACATTGAAAAGTTTTTGGCTAGTACAAAAAAAGTATAGCACGGCTTTGTAGGCTCTATGTTTAATAATCGTTTGGGTCGTTTATGAGCGTTGAAAATTTAGTTGGCGCTCCCCAGGGCCTCTCTTCTAGGACAAACACGTTTGCCTTTGACTTTGCATTGGCTATCAATGCTGCAATTTCAACGCTGGTTTCTCCGACCGGGGCCGAGCCTCGGCGGAAAAGTAGGGTGCGGATGCGCGAAGACACAGTGCCTGGTCCAAGCCTGAGGCCCGTATCTATGTCTATGTCTATCCATTCCCATTCGGCGTTGCTTGGGGGCCTGAAATCCATGGGAGGCTCCCTCGATAGCGCGGCCTTCATAAAACTCTTCCATATAGGCAGTGCCGCCCTGCCGCCCGTTGCGCCAGGGTAAAGCGTCTTTTTGGCGTCCAGCCCCACCCATACGCCGCAAGTTATTGGCGACTGCAGTCCGGTGAATTTATCTAATTTGTTGGAAAAACCTATGAACCAAGCGTCAGTATGTTCATTGGTGGTACCCGTCTTTCCGGCGACTGGCTTGCCCAGTTCGGAGCTGGTCCCCCCCGCCGTTCCGAAAGATGTGACAGCTTGGAGCATTTGGATGAGCTGGAAATTAACCACGGGGTCAATCGCCTGCTCCAACGGCCTTGGCTGGGGTTTGCGCTCGAATCGCACCGCGCCGTTTCGGTCAACAACTTTTTTTATCAGGAATGGCTCTGGGCAGATGCCCCCTCCTGAGGCGATGGTTGAATATCCTTGGATGATTTCTTCCAGCGTCAGGTCTGCCGCCCCAAGCGCCATGCTGGGGAAGGGGGGTATTTTGCTTCTGTCTATGCCGCATTTATCCAAAAATTCTAGAGTGTTGTTTATTCCCGCCATCTCGAGGGTTTTCACCGCCGGGATGTTCCGCGAGCGGGCCAAGGCTTCCCAAAAGGTCAGCGGGCCGAAAAAGCCCCTTTCATCGTTGTTCGGCTGGTATTCATTTTCGTCCTTGCCAGTCCTTCTGTTTATCATTGGCTTTGCGTTTGGGCCGCCAAGGTGGTACTTTATCGGCGTGTCCGAGACTATCGTAGCTGGCGTGTACCCCTCTTCCAACGCGGCCCCGTAGATGAACGGCTTGATGGTGGAACCCACCTGGCGCCTTGCCTGGGTTGCGCGGTTGAACTGGCTCCTGCGAAAATCGTAGCCGCCGACCATCGCCTTGATCTCGCCCGTGACTGATTCAACGGCCAGCAGCGCGCCCTCTGCCTCTGGCGTTTGGGTGAGCGCAAGGGCTATTGGCGTGCCTTCAGGGGTTGTGTCCGTTATTTCAAAGAGAGGGGCTGCGCCGCGCTCAAGAGTTTCAAGCGCAAGCTTGCCTGCCCACTCAAATGCCTTGGCGGGAACCTCGATTATTGTTCTGTCCATCCTCACGGTGGCCACATTTTTGTCCCACTTCAATATGATCCCCCTCGCGGTGTCCCCAGGCGCATAGAACCGCCTCCAAGATGGATCTTTGCCCGTTTCTGGGTTTTGATAGAACCTCACTGCGTCCTTGTCGCTGCGGAACCCGCGCGTTTTCTCGATTTCGCGCAACCCCTTTCTGACAGAATCCGTTGCGATGCGCTGCCAAGCGGCGTCAATCGTGGTGTGAATCACAAGCCCGCCCTCCAACAGTTCGCTCCCGTATTTTGGCTCAAGCGTTTTTCTAACTTCCTCTACCACGTAGGCGGCGAATTCGACCTCTCCCGCGTTTTCACGGCCAAGCAAGATGGGCCTCTTTTTTAGCTGCTCTGCAAAGTTTTCGGGGTACTCCTTTAGATAGCCTTCGGCCTCCATGCGCGAAATGACGTAATTTCGCCGCGCCAAGACTATTTCCCTTTCCTTTGGGTCTGCGCTGAACAATCTGTCGTGCGACTTGGACGGCCTTTGCACCAATCCTGCCAGCAGGGCGCATTCTTCAAGGTTCAATTCGAGTGGGTCTTTTTTGAAGTAGTAGTCAGATGCGGCCATCAACCCGTAATACCCTGCGCCAAAGTTCACCTCATTTGTGTACTGCTCCATTATTTGCTCTTTGGTGAACGCCTTCTCGAGGCGGCGGGCGACCATTATTTCTATCAGCTTTCGCCTGATGCCCCCCTTTAAGAGATTCCTCTCGCGCTTTTCGGTGACAGTCCTGACCAGCTGCATCGTGAGCGTTGAAAAGCCGCTCCTGTCCTTGCCAAGGGACTTTATGCCCCGCCACGCCGCGCCAAAAAAGCCCCTGCTGCTTACCCCCTTGTGGTTCCAAAAGTCGCCGTCCTCGGCCGCCACAATCGCCGCCTGGAAGGCCCTTGGAATGTCGCCATAAGCAATGAGGGTGCGCTTCTGTATCGCAAAGGTGCCTATTACGTTGCCCTTGTTGTCCAGCACTTTTGACTGAGTTGGGGGGACACGGTACTGAAACATGTCCAAATGCGAATCGGCCTCTCGGCTAAGTTTTGACCACCCCAGCCCAAGGGCGGCTAGCATAGCCAACGCCGCGCAGGCTATGGTCCACATAACTGCGCGGATGAGCCGCCCGCTTTTTTTTCTTCCCCTGGTCGCCCTTTCGGCTACCCTGCCGGTGGCTGGCTCTCTCTCTCGTGCATCTGCTACGGCTTGCGTCCAGCTAGCCGCAGGTCTGTTGGCTGGACTGCGGCTTGGTTGAGGCTTTGGCCTCTTGGGGGTTCCCGAATGGTGTTTGGGGCTGCCGTGCTTGCCGCCGGCGCCCGCCCTTTTTGGCGACTTGCCTGAACTCATTTTGACCATATATCATTATAGCAATTTGCGTTTGTATTGCTTGGGTAACGGCGGACAAGGTCCACCGGCAAGCAAATCTTGGTGCGGCAGTTCAAGTGTGAAAAGTTGAACTGCTACTAGGATAACCCATACCCCCTTTTTGTCCCAAGGCGTTGGGTGCAAAATAAGGTTATGCCCGGCGTTGAAGAGAATCCCCCCAGCGTTTTTTTGGCCGCAAAGCCAAACAGCGAACTTTTGCCAAGAGCCCTGGCCCAAGTTGCGCCTGAGTTCATCAGCCGTGGCTGGGATGTCCGCGGGGATGCCTCAATAAGCGGCGCATGGGCGCAGGCCAATTTGCCAGCCGACAAACTTTCAATCGGAACTCCCGATGGCGCAGCGTTAGGGCTCGTCTTGGGCGGGGATGGGACCATGCTGGGGGCGGCAAGGCGGATTGGCCTGCATGGAATCCCCTTGCTGGGGATCAACCTTGGTTTTCTAGGTTTTTTGACACATCCCGCCGAACAGGCCCTTAGCACCGTAAAAAAATATTTCGAGGGGAAGCTGATCGAAGACAAACGCGCCACGCTGCACGTTGACCTCTGGCGCGGCGGCAGAGAAATACAATCGTTTGAAGCCATGAACGATGCGGTCGTTACCAAAGGCCCACTTTCTAGGATATTGAACCTTGAACTTTCGATAGAAGGCAGCTTGGCCGCCAAACTGAGGGCGGATGGGCTTATCGTGGCCACTCCTACGGGATCAACGGCCTACGCGCTATCGGCGGGTGGCCCCATCATGCATCCGACACTGGCGGCATGGATATTGGCTCCGATCTGCCCACATTCACTGAACATGCGCCCCTGTGTCGTACCTTCACGCATGGCGGCTAAAATTGTGCTTGCAGACGCGGAAGAAGCCCATCTGACGCTGGACGGACAGATCGGCTGCCCAATACAGCCCGGGGATGCCATCCACATCCGCGATGCAGGCGGCAGCGTCACCCTGCTCCAAGACCCAGACGCACCATTTTTTGCGCTGCTGAGGGAAAAGATGAATTGGAGCAAAGAATGAGCAGGATAATATTAAATTTGGGTCTTTTTTGCGCTCCGTGGTTGCCCCCCAACCATCTCCAGCCCATCGAAGCCATGTCCATGTATCAGCCCCTACATAGGGCAGTAGGCGAGGCGAGTACCCGGGGTCTGGGGAGTAGCGAAGTGCGGACTCGCATGCGAGGCCGTGCTGAGCGAATCCCCAGTTAGCATTTAATAAGCTTTTCCAAGCTCTGGCACAAAACACAACATGCCGAAGTATGCCCGAACCAAGTTTAAGCGGCGAATGACCTCGCCGCGTCATCAATCGGCATAAACATGGCGCGGGCGGAGTCCGCATCAGTGCTTATGGCGCGAAAATGGGTTTGCAAAAATTTCAATTATTATCCATCAAATTGCCAACATCAACGTCCATTTCTTTGGCCTTGGAAAGTATGCGTTCCAACGCTTCATCATAGTTCTTTGCGGCACTGTGGTAGGACGTGCCGGAAAGGCTTGTTGCGTATCTTTCTGCCACTCTTTTCCTTTTATCAAGTGGAGTAAATGCAATTTCAACGATGATGGGTTCCAATTCTTGGTCTAGTCGAAATTTTTTGCTGACTGCATATCGAAAAATCCATTTTATTTTGCCCGCATTCCGCTGCTGCGCCAGATGTATTTTTTCATGCTCGATCACCGCTGGATGGCTGAGCGGGTCAATGCCTTTGGGGTAATATATTTTTGGGTCTATTGTCACCCACTGCCATTTCTTGGTCGCAATCTTTAGCCACCAAGGCTTTGGGCGCAAGATGTAGTCTGAAATTGAATTGCCGATTTGTGGTTCGGTTATTTCCATCGAAGGAATATCCTGGGCCTGTTGAAAGGTGCTTAGGATGGCACAAAGCACCAATGAGCGATAATAGGCATCGAATCTCATTGTGATTCAAGACAATTTGCAAACCACCGCACTGCGTCCGCCGCCAACTGCTCCTTTGGGGCGGGCCCGATGGGGGCGTGGCTTCCGCCTTTTGTTATTGGGATAAGGCAGTTGGCTTGGTCGCCAAAGCCTTTGCCGTGCGATACGTCGTTTGCCAAGATGGCATCCAGCCCCTTTTTGTGCAATTTTTCTGTGGCGTTTTTAACAACATTCTCGCTTTCGGCGGCGAAGCCAAGCAGCCACTGGCGGGCCTTGGATTCATTCAGCGCCGCCAAAATGTCGGGAGTCTTGGCAAGCTGCAAGGCTTCTGGAGTTTCCGTTTTCTTTGCTTTTTGGGCGCTTGGGTGGGCCGGCCTTTGGTCTGCCACAGCCGCAGCGGCGCAGGCGCCGTCCATCTTGGGCCACAGGGACATGCATGTTTCAAACATTTCTTGGGCAGATCGCACTCTGGTGGTGCTTATGCCCCAAGGTGTGGGCAATTCCCCCCCCAGCACCAGATGGACGTTGGCTCCGGCGTTCCTGAAGGCTTTTGCCATCTCTATGCCCATTTTCCCGCTGGCCCTATTTGTGATGGTGCGGACTGGGTCTAAGTCTTCAAATGTAGGCCCTGCTGTGATTAGGACGTTCTTGCCTTCAAAGGCTTCCAATGGGGCGCTTCCCATGGCGACAATTCCATCATAAATGTCCTCGATGTCCGCCAGTTTGCCAATGCCCTCTTCGCCGCAGGCAAGTGTCCCTGTTCGGGGGGAAATGATGCAGTGTCCAAACTCCTTTAGGGTCGCCAAGTTTTTTTGAAAGGCCGGGTGCCCCCACATGGCCCTGTTCATGGCTGGGGCCCACAGCACTTTGCACGTTGCCGCAAGCAGTATCGTAGAGAGAAGGTCGTCCGCTAGCCCATTTGCAGCCTTGCCCATAATGTCGGCAGTCGCGGGGGCCACCGCTAGGACGTCGGCCCACCTAGCCAAATCCACGTGCTCTACCTTTGGGTTTGGCCTCCATTCGTGGTACTCGGGGTTCGCGCCAAAGCATGGCTCGCCGCTGAGGGTGGCAAGGGTCAGCGGAGTTATGAACCGGGCGCCCGCGTCCGTCAGGCAGCACCTCACCTGATGGCCGGAGCGCAGCAGCCTTCGCACCAAATCGCCAGCCTTGTAAGCGGCTATCCCGCCTGTCACGCCGAGGAGAACTTTCATTTTTTATCCATCCCCATCAATGCAATCATGGCACAAAAAACGAAGCTGGACAAAGCGTCTTTTCTGCGGTATGCTGTATGGTCATTTATAGGAAAGCCACATGGCAAGCACAGCCCAAAAACCAGTAGTCCACATACCCGAAGAAGTTGGCAACAAATATAGGTTCGTAGTTGTCGCGGGCAAGCGCTGCGAGCAGCTTCAGCGCGGCGCATACCCAAAAGTTGAAGTGGTCGTCCCAGTGAACCGCTTGGGCCAGCCACAGGACGCGCCAAAACTGGCTTCTTTCTGGGCACAGGTATCCGTCAAGGAAGTTGAGGAAGGCCGCATCGCCTTTGAAGAGCGCGAAGTCCAGGTTCTCGATTACACAACGGAAGTGCCAATTTCGGTTGAATAGTGCCCTAATACCGATTTGCAATCAAAAGATTGCATAATCGGTATTAAGCGACGGGAACCGGCGCCCGCAAGTTTTTGAAAATGCTGGGTTTCCCAGCGTTTTCAAAAACTTTGGCGTGAGCGTTCAAATACAATTTGAACGCAATTTGGTATAAGCCACCAGCTTGACTTTGGCTCTTTACGCTAAATTTTTGGGGCGCATATTTCGATCCAGCCCCACTGTCTGCCATCGTCTCCGCCCCTGTAGGAATAGAACAGTTCCCTTTCGCAGAGTGTGCATCGCTTTATAGAGCCATCATTTTTTGCGTCCAGCCCCATGTCCAGCGCCTGGGCCCTTAGCAGCCCGTGAAGGTCTAAGTGCGGTCTGCCGCTTGGGCCAATCGCGGATAGGTCGTCGCGCCATGCAGGGTCGCGCTTGGCCGCGTCAATGACCTCTGGCCCTACTTCAAAATGGCACGGCTGGATGCATGGCCCAAACGCAAAACACAGGTCATTGGCCACGCCGCCAAGTTCCAAGTACTTTCCCACCCCGGCCCGCAAGATACCCGCCACAGCCCCGCGCCATCCGGCGTGAAGCGCGGCCACCCAAGGTTTGCCGCTGATAAGACCCGCCAGCAGGATTGGCGTGCAGTCGGCCACCCTTACGCCGATACGCAAGCCTGGTTCAAATGTCCAGTGGCCATCGCCTTCACGCAGTTTCCCCGATGCTTCCCAGATTATGCAACCATGAACTTGGGCCAGCGTCCTTTCAGGCAGTTCGCTTGGGTCGCTGTTTCTTGTGGAAAAGCCCCAAGCCAAAGGGAAGGGTGGGGCGATTGTCGGTGATAGCATGGTCATACAATAGCCTTTGGCAAAATTCTGATTTTTTCGGGCCTCAAGACTCCGATTAGCAAATTAACAATTGACGATGGACAATTGACAATGTTGGAAGCGGGTTGCGCCCGCGCTGGTTTTCTTAATTGGATAGTGCCTATTATTTGGCCGCTTTCAGAAATTGGGAAATGGGCTATGTGCGATGAACAGGGGTTTTGCAAGTAACTCACAAGTTGGCAGATTTCACGGCAGTTTAAGGATAGACAGCGGATTTCGCGGAGTGTGGCAAGCCATCAGCGCGGCCAGAACGCCCATAGAATAATGATCTCTGTAACAGCCCAAAATGCGAGGAGCCAGTACATTTTTTTTTCGTTTTGGGCCTGTGTCATGGATCGCAACCCCCCGGCCCAACTTGAGATCGTTACCGCCCATAATAAGTTAGAGATCATCAGGAGCGTTGGGACAAAGCGCATCTGTTGCTTATCAAATGTTGTCCCTGCCGCCCAAACAAACATCACGTGGGCGGCAAACACCATCAAGATGGCTGCTATCAGGCTCGCTTTGGCCCCCAGCCTGATTACTAATGTCCTGTCGCCTCTGGCTCTGTCTTCCTCTATTTGATAAATTTGTGTGGCGGGGTACAGCGCCCCAAACAAAAAGCCAAAGCCGATGCAAATTTTCCAAAACCAGGGCGTGAGCGGTTGGCCCGTCAGGCCCCAGCCCGCCATGGGCGTGAGCAAGCCAAAGCCAAGCATGTTGATGATCAAGTCCCATCCCGCCCTTGCCTTTAGGCGGGCAGGGGGGACAGAGTAGAGGACGCTCATCAGCACACACGCTGCCGTCGCCCAGGCGAATACCCACGGGAGCAGGTAGCCGAGCAGAAAGGCCGCCGCGAGCATGGCGCCCGACACATGGCGCAGGTATTTAGGGGCTTTGGGCGGTGACTTTAGGTAGCCCACGTCTCCCTCGTCCTGGTCAAACGCGCTATTGATGGCAAGCGTCCCGCCATTAACAAGCACGACGAAGATGAACCAGCCAAGCGCCAGCTTGCCCCAAGATATATCAAGCCCCACCGCCAACAATGTACCCATCACAAAATGCACCGTCATTATCGGCCATTCCAGTGGCCGCAGGTGCAGGACGTAGGCCAAGGCCCTTTCGCCTATCAGGGTTCCAAAAAACTTTCGGATGGGGAAAGAGTTATTGTTCATTGCATCAATAGTTTAACAGGAATTAGGGGCTATGGACTGCGCCCTGCCTGACATTGGTTTATGCCAAGTTACATTTAGTCTAACGCAGCTTGGTATTACTGGTATGCCTATCCCTGCTGTGTGGCATACAATGGATGATATTTGAGTTCGGGGGGATTTAATGGGCCAGTCGGATACGGCAATACAGAGTGACATCACGCTTGAGAGTCTGCCAAGCATGTTCACAACGACCGCCGGTGGCACCACGATGTCAATGCCTAAGTCTTACAGCGAGACGCTGACGTGGCCCGAACTAACATACAAAGACCGGACATTTGTTTTCAGCAGAGAGCTGGTCATCCGCGTGACACAGGAAGAGGGCGGATGCTCTTTCGCCGCAGACGAGCTCGGGCTGCTGGGATTTGGACACACGCGGAGTGAGGCTGAGCAATCTTTCTGCTTGGATTTTGCCATTCAGTGGGATGACTTGGTCTGCGAGGAAGACGAAAAAAAGCTGTCGAAGGACGCTATAGAGCTAAAGCGTGCGCTCCTTGGGCTGGTGAAGTTACAGAGATAGCATGGCCCCCCGCCCGACAAGGATAATCGTAAGCGCGTTGACCAGAAAAGGGTTTGCCGAAGAAGAATATGGCGACCATAAGAAACTCCGGCTCTACGTGGACGGGGAGAGGACGCGAATTCACACGCGCTACAGCCACGGCGCGAGGGAGTGCGATGACTACATCCTTGGGCAGATGGCGATACAACTAAGGCTCTCAAGGGCGCAGTTGAACGATCTTATGGACTGTGCCATTAGCGGGGAAGCTTACGTAGAAATGCTAAGAGAACGCGGTGAAATAAAAAGCTGATTCTATATGGAATTGAAATAGATATATCCTTGACACCTAGCCCCTGGCCTTTGTTTCTTCCACCAACTGCGGATGGACATGCGGGTTTCCGGCCACCACGTAGCCGCTTTCCCACCAAGTGTCGCCGTCCTCCCAGTCGGATATTTTGCCGCCGGCTTCATCAATCAGCAAGGCCCCTGCGCCCATGTCCCACTTGCGAAGGCCAATTTCAAAATAGCCGTCGTACAGCCCGGCGGCGGTGTAGGCCAAGTCCAGCGCTGCGCTGCCCGCCCTGCGTATGGCCTTGGCCCTATAAAAAATTGGCTCCAGCGCTTTTATGTACCTTGGGAATCTGTCCGCCATCTGGTATGCAAAGCCGGTGGCCAAAAACGAGCCGTCCAGCGTGGGATGCTTTGAAACTTTCATGCTTTGGGCTTGGCTATTGATGTTTAGCCAAGACGCTTCGCCATAGTCTTTATTCGTGTCAACGTCTTTGTGCCACACGGCGCCAAGGCCCTTTTGCGCCAAGAAAAGATCGCGCCTAAGTGGGTCATAGATACAGCCGGCGATGGGCCCTTTCGCGTCCCAGAGGGCCACCGAGATGCTCCATTGCGGCAGGCCCTGGACAAAGTTCAGCGTGCCGTCCAAGGGGTCGGCTATCCAAACCATGTCGCTAGTGCCCGACAGACCAGATTCTTCGCCCAAAAATGAATAGGCGGGGAAGTGCGCGGCCAGTTCGCCCTGTATGGCTTCTTCTGAGGCGCGGTCGGCCTCTGTCACAAGGTCGTTTTTGGATTTTTCTTCTATGGTCGCTGGGTCCAGCTTCCTGAAATATTGCAGCAGCACCTTGCCGCCCTTGACTGCGGCTGCCACGGCCGCGCTGAGATAGTCCGTTTCCATCTGAATCGCTCCACTCGAAATTATATAGCGCTCGCGTGAGAAGCGGATTGCACAAATCTCTTCGCGCCCAACGGAACCTTATCCAAAGCATCTACCCGACCATCGAAGCCATCTCCATGCATCCGCCCGCACATAGGGCAGTGGGCGAGGCGAGTACCCAGGGGTCTGGGGAGTAGCGAGGGAAGTGCTCGCATGCGAGTGCGACCGAGCGAATCCCCAGTTAGCATTCGATAAGTTTTTCCAATATCCGGTACTAAACGCTTAAAGCCGCAACGCCTTCCCTCCGAGCTCAAGCAGCGCATGACCGCGCTGCGTCGTCATTCGGCCATAATCATGGCGCGGCGAAAATGGCGGCGGTCAGAGGGGAAGACCCAGTGGCATCATTGCTTGCGAATCGCTCCCAGAAGCTTGCTGCACAATTGAATCTCGCAGTCATAATTATGGTTAGGTTGTGTAAGAGGCTCTATAATAATCATACTTGGCTTATTAGGAGCAATTGATGCCAAAAGTCATCAACATAGAACAGACGCCCAACCCCAATGCATTGAAGTTTGTTGTCAAAGAACCCCTGATGCTTGGCGGTGCGCGTTCTTTCCAAGATTTTGCGTCTGCGGTGGGAGACCCGATAGGCTCGGCCATTTTTGCTATAGGCAACATTGTTTCTGTTTTTTACATGGATAAGTTTGTCACCGTGAACAAGCTGGAAACTGCCCAATGGTCGGAGTTGATAGATCCCATCTGTGACGCGATAGAAGAGAGCAGGATAAGCGTCGCCGAAAGTTCCGCAGGGGAGCGGAGCGAGGCCGATGGCAAATTCCAAAAAATCATGGACGTGGTGAATGGCCGAATACGCCCAGGGCTGGCGGGGGACGGCGGGGGGCTGGAAATACTTTCCTTTGATGGAACCACGCTGACCATAGCCTACCAAGGCGCCTGTGGCTCCTGCCCAGCGGCCGGGACGGGTACGCTGCAATTTATACAGGGGCTGCTGCAAAATGAGGTTGACCCAAACATCAGGGTAGTGATGGGAATGTCGTCCGCCACTAGCCCCTAGCCACTATAGCGTTTCCCCTATTGATTGGCACCGATTCTCATAGATTACGGCTGCGCTTTCCGTTCCGCTCCCAGCCTTGCGGAGGTGCGTTTAATCCATCGCGGCGAGCGGGTTTGCGCTTCAATAGCAGCCTCGGCGTTTCACTGGGCTGCTCGCTTCACTCTCGGCGCAGCCTATGCACTCCGTGCCATTCCCTACGGGAAGGGCTATAATTTCTAATGTTCGATGCAATCCAAATTGGCGACGCCATAATCCGGCCCGCGCTGTTCCTAGCGCCTATGGCTGGCATCACCAATTCTGCATTTCGGCGGCTGGTGGCTGATTTTGGCGGCTATGGCGCGCTGTACACGGAGATGCTGTCTGGCGCGGCTTTTTTGCGCGAAGATGCGCTTCAGTCGCCGTTCACAAAGCGGCGGGCGGAAGAGGGGTGCGTCATCGGCCAGTTTTATCTCTCGGGGCGCGAGGACGTGGATGGGATATTCGCAAAGGCGCAGGATATGGGCTATTGGGCGATAGACATAAACTTGGGCTGCCCAGCGCCAGAAATTCAGCGCATGGGTTGCGGAGCCGCGCTCTTTAGGGATTTTGAGCGCCTAAAGTCCCTCTTGGCTAAAATACGCCGCGTCTATCATGGGCCACTGACGGCAAAGTGCCGACTGGGGGACATCGAAGATTGGCGCTGGCCTTTCAAAGAAAGGCTGTCCTTGCTGGAAGACAATGGAATATGTGCGTTGACGGTGCATCCCCGCCTATCCACTGAGAAATTGAAGAGAAGGGCCAGGTGGGAAGAATTCCCGTGGATAGCTTCTATGGCTAAAATGCCGATAATCGGCAATGGCGACATTTTTTCGCCTAGCGACGTTGACGCCAGGCCAGAACATTTTGGGCCACTGTCTGGCCTGATGCTGGGCCGCGTTGCGGCAATCAAGCCTTGGGCCTTTAGGGAATTTTCAGGCATGGAGCCAATGCGGATAGACCATGCGGAAGTGTGGGCGCGCCACTACGAATACACCCTAGAAGACCTGCCGCCCGAAAGGGCCATTGGCCGCATAAAAGAGTTCACGCACTACTTTGCCTCAAATTTTGTCTTTGGGCACATGCTTAGAAAAGCCGCGCTAAAAGCAAAGACGTTGCAAGAGATAAAAGACAATGCCCTAAAATTCTTGTCGAATGGGCCAGCCCTGCGCCCGAATGTGGCCCCCCCTATTTGACTAATTGACAATAAACAATTGACAATTGACAATTTGAATATGACACACAAAGGAGAGTCCATGAGACCAGCCGCAATTGCACTCGCACTCTTTTCCGCCGCCGCGATAGTGGCGCAAACGCCCGCGCCCGCAGGGCAAAACGCCCCAAAAAAGGCGTTCAAGGACACAAAGGTGATCCCCTACACCCCTGTAGAGAACCAAGCATCATCGGGGACTTGCTGGTGCTTCGCCACAGTTTCGTTCATCGAATCAGAGATAATCCGAAAGGGCAAGGGAGAACACAACCTCTCTGAAATGCACTTAGTCCGCGCCACATACCCACTGCGAGCCTTGGCCTACATGCGCATGCATGGCGAGATGGAATGGGGGGAGGGCGCCCAAAATACAGACGCGCTAAGGGCGATGGCCAACGTGGGGCTGGTCCCCCAAGAAGCCTACACTGGCCTGTTGCCTGGTCAGAAGAACCACAACCATTCGGAGCTTGGAAGATCCCTTGGCGGCTTCCTGTCTGGCTTGAAGGGTGGCAGAGGGCCGCTCACGTCCGCTTGGCCCGCTGCGGTGGAAGGCATCTTGGACGCTTATTTGGGCAAGCCTGTAGCATCGTTCACGTATGGCGGAAAGACATGGACGCCGCAGAGTTTCATGAAAGACAACCTCCAGATTAACCCTTCCGAATACGTGAACATCGGCACTTTCACGCTTTACGAGCCATACTCTAGGTTCCGCTTGGAGACTACCGACAACTGGAGCCAAGATTCCAACTTCATAAATGTGCCATTCAACGACTTTGCGTCGCTGCTGGACACTGCCATAGAAAAGGGCTACAGCTACGCCATAGCCGCCGACGTCAGCGAGCCTGGCTTCAACATGAGAAAGGGCTACGCCCTGTTGCTTGATCCCGACACAAAGCCAGATGAGGAAAAAGAGATTGCGACTGTCACCCCGGAATTTAGGACTGCCGGCTTCAACGACTGGCGCACAACGGACGACCACAGCATGCACTGCGTGGGCACAGCCACAGACGACAAGGGCAACAAGTTTTACCTAGTCAAAAATAGCTGGGGCACAGAGGGCAGCGAATACAAAGGCTTCCTCTACATCAGCCGCAACTACATGCTGGCCAAGACGCTGTACATAACAGTACACAAAGATGCCCTGCCAGCGGACATGAAGGCAAAGTTGGGGATCAAGTAGCGGTTCCCCCGATGATGTATCGCTAGGGCTGGTTTATTAGCCCCTGATACCGTGAGAGGGATCAGGGGCTAGACAGCCCAATTGTTAATCCGTAGAACAAGAAGGAAATGGCATGAAACCGGGCTTTGTTTACATTGCAAAAAATCCAGCATTTCCCCATGTGTTCAAAATCGGAATAACCACCAAGGAAATTGTAGAGGACAGAGGGCTTACGAGCAGCAATGTTCCAGAGGATTTTGAATTTTTATTAGCCAAAAAATTCGATAATATCGAAATGGTTGAAGACGTGATGCAAAGACTTTTTGACAGTCACCGCCACACTTCCATGGGAGGAAGATACACTGAATTTTTTTATCAGGGTTGTTTAGAAGACGCCATTTCCACTTTAGATGATCTTGCTAAAAAATATGGAGCAAAAGATGTAAGAGAGCAAGTCGAAGAAATTCTTATTGAAGAAGAAGAAAGTAAAACAGCATACAAGAAATCAGATACTCCTGTAAGCGATTTTGTTTCTTGGGGAGACTTACGTTTGAAGCGAGATCCTGATGATAAGTTTATAACGGAGCCTGATGCACAAAGTGAGTGGAATAAAGCTATGAACGGGATTAAAATGAGAATAATTAAAAAAGCAAGTGAAGAAGGTGCATATAAAGACAAAAAAATATCGCTGGCGTGGCTTAAAAACACTGTTGATGAAAAAAGAAACCAATCTTATTTTGATACTATTATGAATCTGAAATGGGACAAAAATCGTGGCGGTTTTAATAAGTAATAGTTTGTAAATTTTTGTTGCGTATTAATATCTTTTCGATCGGTGCCGGAGTCCGCCCATTGATTTCCCATATAGCCATACTGCCCATCCATTTAGTGCTGTTCGCCAAATCTACCCTAACACTTGAACCCTAGAATTATGCTCCACATCTCCCCCAACACATTCGGCCATTCCTTTAGAGTGACTACCTTTGGCGAGAGCCACGGGCCAGCCGTAGGCGCGGTGCTGGACGGCGTAAGGCCGGGGCTGCTATTTGACTTAGAGGCCATACAACTGGAACTGGACAGGCGCCGCCCTGGGCAGTCCGAAATGGCTTCTAAGCGCGGGGAGAGGGACAGTGTGCAAGTTCTCTCCGGGGTCTTAGATGGACGAACAACAGGGGCCCCGATAGCACTGGTGGTCTTTAACGAGGGTCAGCGGCCAGAGGACTACCAGGCCATCAAGGACATTTTTCGCCCCGGTCACGCGGATATGACATATAGCCGGAAGTACGGCCTGAGAGACCACCGTGGCGGCGGCAGGGCCAGCGGACGGGAGACCTTGGCTAGGGTGGCTGCGGGCGCGTGGGCCAAGCAGCAACTGGCACCCCTCGGCGTGGCTATAAGGTCTTTCAATAGGGAAATAGGTGGCGTTGGGTGCGAAACGATAGATTGGAACTTTGTCGAAAAAAACCCGCTGAGGTCATGCGACCCAAGTGCATTTCCAGCGCAACGCGCTGCGGTTGAGGCGGCGATGGCGGACAAGGATTCTGTTGGCGCCATTGCGGAAATACACATCTCCGGCCTGCCAACGGGCCTTGGAGACCCTGTGTTTTCAAAGCTGGACGCCATGCTGGCCTATGCATGCATGAGCATAGGGGGCATAAAGGGCGTGGAGTTCGGCTCTGGGTTCCAAGCGGCAAAGATGCGCGGCTCGCAGCACAATGACCCGATTTTGCCAAGCGGCTTTGGCAGTAACAATTCAGGCGGCGTGCTAGGCGGCATCTCCAATGGGGACGTTTTGATAGTCCGCCTTGCCATCAAGCCCACTAGCTCAATCGGGTCCGCGCAAAAAACCATAGGCGCAGACGGGGCGGCAAAGGAAATAGAAATATCAGGCCGACACGACCCC
Organism: Holophagales bacterium; assembly: GCA_031281385.1. The sequence goes on along the minus strand of JAITFL010000046.1, from coordinate 6,967 downwards.
TGCATCGCGCCAAGGCTGCTGCCCGTGGCCGAGGCCATGTGCGCCCTTGCCATCTATGACGCTTGGCTGGCCCAGCAAGACCTAGCCCCCCAAAGTGTCATTGGCGTTGAGGAATATGACTGGGATTCGATAATTCAATTACTCAATTGAACCCGTTGCAAAATTCTGATCTTTTTGGACAGTATGACTCCGATTACCGAATTGACAATGGACAATGGACAATTGACAATGGTGGATGCGGCCTTTGGCCGCACCGATTTTTTAATTGGGATCGGGGTTTATTGAGATTGGTTGAGGTTTTTGCAAGTGCCTCATTGTATAACCATCAAGGAGACAAACCATGAAAGCAAACATCATACTGACACTTGCCTGCGTCATATTGGCAGCGCCGGCGTATTGCCAAAACAAGCCACAAGCAAAGTTGTCGGGAAACGCGGCGGCCCCCGCGCACGCGCTTTCCATTTGGTACCGAAAGCCTGGGACGCTCAACACGCAGCTAAACAAGGCCAACGACACGCTGCCAATTGGGAATGGACGCTTGGCGGCCATGATACAGGGCGGCGTCGAAAGCGAGCGGATACAGTTTAACGAAGAATCCCTTTGGAGTGGCGGGCCCGGCGGAAAGGAGAGAAGCACTGGCAACCCAGACGCCGACACCGATTACAATTTTGGCTACAACGCCTTTGACCCCGACCAAGACGCGATATACGCCCACTACAAAAATGGCGCGGCAAAGGGCGACGCAGGACACCAAGGGCTATACACGCCTGCACTAGAGGGGAATTACAATGGCTATGGCAAATACAAAAATTTCGGCTTCCTCAATTTGGATTACAAGCTGCAACAGGGCGAAGTCGAAGCAAGAGACTACCGCCGCGAACTGGATCTGCAAGAGGGCATTGCGCGTGTCACTTATAGGGTAGGGGCCACCACGTACACTCGCGAATATTTTGCCAGCTACCCCGGCAACGCCATAGCGGTTAGAATAGAGGCCAAGGGGCCTGGCAAGGTGAACTTGGACGTTTCTGTTACCCCTGGCCAGCCAGATGGCAAGGTCAGGGGCAGGGCGCAACTGCCAGTGGTTTCGGCCCGCAACGGCTCAATATCCCTGTCCGGTGGGTTAAAGGACAATGGACTGCTGTACGCCGGAGTTTTTAGGGTCTGCAATGTTGGCGGCAGCATCAAGACAGACGAAGAAAAAACGACTGTAAGCGTCACAGGGGCTGATTCCGCAACTATTTATTTTGCGCTTGGAACCGACTATAAAAACGAGTACTCCCTGCCCCCCGGCAGCACATGGTTCGAAAAATTGACATACAGAACAGGCGAGAACTTAGAGCAAGTTTCAAAGCGCGTGGCATCGGCATTGGCCTCCGAGTTGGATGGCAACGGCTATGCCGCCTTTAAGAGAGCGCACATTGCAGACCATGCATCGCTATTTGGCCGCGTGTCATTAGACTTAGGCGGCACAAACAATGTGCCAACGGACGAGGCGCTTGCGGCGTACAAGGCGGCGGAAAACACAAAAGGGCCACAGTTCCAAATGTTGGAAACGCTGCTCTACCAATATGGCAGGTACATGCTGATTGCTTCTAGCCGTGAAGGCTCGCTGCCAGCCAACCTACAGGGCAAGTGGAACCCGGAGAACGCGCCGCCTTGGTCTGCCGACTATCACACCAACATCAACTTGCAGATGAACTATTGGCCAGCCGGCGGGGCAAATCTGGTTGAAACGATGGAGCCACTGCAAAAATTCGTCCTGTCGCAAGTGGTGACTGGCCGATACACCGCCCAAAAGTACCAATATCCGCCAACAACACCGATGAATGACTGGAAAACGCCAGGCACGGGTTGGAACACCCACATCTCAACCAACATCTATGGCCGCACGGCGCCAGGCAGGATATGGTACTGGGGCTGGTCGCCAGGCTCCAATGCCTTTTTGAGCCAGAACCTGTACCAATTTTTGCAGTACGGCGGCGATAAAGGGGCATTTGAAAGAGACTATTGGCCCATCATCCGCGAAGCGGCGCTCATGTGGACCAAGGCTCTCCGCAAGCCTGCGGATGGCCTTTGGGCGGGCAAGTACGTCGTATCCCCAAGCTATTCTCCCGAACACGGCCCGCTTACGGTGGCAGTGGCGTACGAACAGCAGTTGGTATGGGAGCTATTCAAGCTTTCCCTAGACTGCATGAAGCAGTTGGGCGTTGAAAAGACAGACGCCGCACTGAAAGCAGAAATAGAAGAAAAACTGGCCAACTTATACGGCCCCGTCAACATCGGGGAATATGGGCAAATTATGGAGTGGAGCGAGTCTCGCACAGATTTTGACAGCTACGACTTTGAGCACCGCCACATGTCGCAGTTGGTGGGCTTTTACCCAGGCACAAGCGTTGCAAACGGAAACAAGGATTACCACGCCGCTGCGGTAAAGACGCTAGAAAGGCGGGGGGATGGCGCGACTGGCTGGTCCATGGGCTGGAAGATAAACCTCTGGGCTCGTGCGCTGGACGGCGATCACGCCTATAGGCTCATCCAAAACCTCTTCAAAGACAACCTTGCCAAAAACATGTTCGACCTGCACAGCGGGATAGGCTTTTCCACCGATGGCTTTTATTTCCAGATAGATGGCAACTTTGGCTACACGGCCGGAGTGCAGGAAATGCTTGTGCAAAGCCACCTTGGCTCGGTTGATCTTCTTCCCGCGCTGCCAAGCACTTGGGCAAGGGGTTCTGTCTCTGGTCTGCGGACTATTGGCGGCCACACGCTCGACATGACCTGGGCCAACGGCAAATTAGTCACAGCCAAACTAAAAGCCTTTGCCGATGGCAATATTGCGGTGCGAAACGCGGCGTTCAATGGCTCCAGCGTCACAGTCAATGGCGCGAAGGCGCGCCTGCTAGGTGAAGTGCTGACCATCCAAGCAAAAAAAGGCGCGGAGTACGTGATAAAAATCAATAGGTAAACCAGAAGCATAATCATTGAAATAACTAGATTTAGTTATTGTTTTTGAAAACTGCGCGAACATCCATAGAATATTTATGAACCAAATGTTACACGCATTTCACATAAATATGCTTTGATTTTACATGAGCCTCGTCTCGGCAGTTTGGGCCAGGCATCAGAATGGGGGTAAGCGTGTCCATCAGCTCAATCATTCGATTGCTCAAGCCCCGTGAGGCAATGTTCTTCGACCTGCTGGAAAAGGCTGCCGCCAACCTGCTGGAGGCCATCAAATACTTCCGCTCCGAGCTAGAGACCAATGACCCGGCAAGGTGGAGCGAGCTAAGGCACCAGATGAAGATATACGAGCACACCGGCGACGACATAAACAAAGATGTCATAGACCACCTAGACCAGACCTTTGTCACCCCCATAGAGAGGGACGACATACTCCAGCTTTCGGACGCGATAGACAACGTGATTGACAGGCTGGACGCAGTGAGCGAAAAGTTTGTCCTATACCGGGTGGGCCAGATCAGGCCAGCGGCGCTAGTCATCACCAACCTGCTGATAGATGGCGCATCCGAACTGGTGTTCTTGATGAAATCCATAAGAAAGATGTCAAACGTAAAGGAAATGAGAAGCAGAATACGCCTAATCCAAAGCATGGAAGACCAAATAGACGCCATCTACAACACTTCGCTGGCCGAGCTATTTGCGACAGTCGCAAATGCCATCGAATTGATCAAGTGGAAGGAAATCATCTGGGATCTCGAAGACGCGGCAGATTCCATCGCTTTGGTGGCAAAGGTCGTCGGCTCCACCATCACTAAGAACGCCTGAGGCCCAGCGAATGTTTGAATATGTCCCATTGGCCCTTGTCGCCATCGTTTTGATGAGCTGGTGCATAGACTACATAAATGGCTTTCACGACACGGCCAATTCTATAGCCACGGTTGTTTCGACGGGGGTGCTGCCAGGCAGGTATGCCGTGATGATGGCCGCAGTGCTTAACTTTGGCGGCGCCTTGGCGGGGACGGCCGTCGCTTCGACAATAGCAAAGGGGCTGGTTGACCCTATTAACATTGTCCCCGCAGTGGTTATGGCAACCCTGATGTCGGCGATCCTTTGGGACGTGATGACTTGGTGGTTCGGCATCCCTTCCAGCACCAGCCACACCGTCATGGGCGGGCTGGCGGGCGCGGCAGCGGCCCATGCGGGGTACACCGCCCTCAACTGGGCCAAACTTAGGGAGATAGCCGCCTTCATTGTCATTTCGCCGGCCCTAGGTTTCTTGGTGGCCGGAATGTTGATAATTGCCATACTTTGGATAGTCCGTCGCATGAACACGCACAAGGTAAACTACGCATTCAAAAAGCTCCAGTTGGTTTCTGCTGCGGCAATGTCATTCACCCATGGGCAAAATGACGCACAAAAAGCGATGGGTATCATCTGCCTTGGAATGATGATGTACGGGCTGAACCACCCAGTATGGGGCGTCCCCATCCCTGAGGCGGGAGCCGGGATACACGTACCCTTATGGACAAAAATAACCTGCGCCAGCTTTATGGCCCTTGGCACAGCCGCAGGGGGCTGGAGGATAATCAAGACCTTGGGCCACAAGATAGCCAAGCTAAAACCCATACATGGCTTTGCGGCAGAAACGGGGGCAGCGCTGGTGCTCTTTACAACGGCGCACATGGGCATCCCGGTCAGTACCACGCACAGCATATCTGGGGCCATCATGGGCGTTGGGGCAAGCATGAACGCCAAGGCGGTCAAGTGGGGCCTTGCCGGCAACATTTTTGTGGCGTGGGTGCTCACCATCCCCGCCAGTGCGTTGTTGGCCGCGACATTTTATTTTGTGCTTGTCAAGGCGGCGCCCTCACTCGTACACGTGCCCGAACTAAATAGGCCGCCGATAGCCGCCGTTACCGAGTAGCGTCCAGCGTCACCCTTTTTGCGCCTATCGCCCATTCCGTGGAAATCCAACGGAATTATGGGTGTCTGCGTTGGATGGGGCATATTCCCACCCATCTTCCACATAGATGTCCTTGTATTTGATGTAGCGATGCCAGATGCTTGCCGCAAGGCTTTTATGCTTTTCGTTTAGGTCGTGCTTTACCACCGCTGGCCATCCGGCGACTAGGGTGTGCGGGGGGGCCTTGAAGCCTTCCCTCACTAGCGAACCAGCGGCCACTAAGCAGCCCTCGCCGATTTCCGCGCCGTCCATGATGGTGGAACTCATGCCAATCAGTGCCCCCCGCCTTATAGTGCAGCCATGCAGCATCACATTGTGGGCCACGCTGACCTCGTCTTCAAGCAGCAGCGGCCATTTTTCTATAGTCACGTGCAGGCAGCACTTGTCCTGTATGTTGACCCTAGAGCCTATCTCTATCCAGTTCACGTCACCCCTAGCGACGCACTGGAACCATATGCTGGTGTCGTCGCCAATAACCACGTCCCCAATTATCACAGTGTCGGGTGCTATAAACACTCTGTTGCCTATCTTTGGCTCCATGCCTTTGTGTGAGCGTATCAATGAACCTCCTATGCCAACTTCTTCCAATTGGTCTAAATACATGATAGTCTAAATAGTCCGTGGGCGTATAACTCAGCGGTAGAGTGCTATCTTCACACGGTAGAAGTCACAGGTTCAAATCCTGTTACGCCCACCAATCCATCTTTTTTGAATTACATGGAGCATTAAGGGGACAACATGGCAAACATAATAGCCACACAGCTTAGGGCGGGGATGATCATCGTCTATGAGGGGGAGCTGTGCCGGGTGGTCAGCGTCGAGCACCAGACTCCGGGCAACCTGCCCGCAAGGGTGGTGGCAAAGATGAAGAGGGTGAAGGATGGCATCAACCGCGAAAACAGGTTCGGTTCTTCGGACAAGATAGAAAAGGCCAGCCTAGAGCAGCAGATGCTGGAATACCTTTACGAGGACGGCAACAACATTGTTTTGATGAACAATGAAACATACGAGCAGCTTGAGATCAACAAAGATATAGTGGGCGACGACATTGTGTTTTTGCAGCCCAACATGCAGGTGGAGGTCGAGTTTCACGATGGGACGCCGCTGTCCGTGACACTGCCTGACAGCGTGGTGCTAGAGATAGTCGAAACCGAGCCTGTGATGAAAAACGCCAACGCGACAGGCTCGTACAAGCCCGCCAAACTGGAAAACGGCGTGACCGTGGGCGTGCCCCCCTACATCGAGAGCGGCGAGCGCATCAAGGTAAAGATTTCGGAGAGGGCCTACATAGAACGGGCCAAGTGACGACAGAGTCACGCGCTCAATCCGCATTAAACATCAAGCGCGGCGCAGCCGCATCAATGTCGCCGCGCAGTGGCCTCTTGTAACTTGTATTTGCTCTACTTTTCTAGGCTGGCCTGTGCCGCCGCCACAATGGCCACTGGCACGCGGAAGGGGCTGCAGCTCACGTAGTTGAGTCCGCACTTGAAGAAGATCTTGACCGAGCGCGGGTCGCCGCCGATGGCGATGGGTTCTGACATTTCGTTTGTACCTTTCTGGCGCAAGGTTTATGGTCATGTGTTCACGTATTGCAACTAGGTGCCACTAGCTTGGGGGGCCAAAACCCGTGCCCACGCAGGTTGGGACATTTCGGTCGTCGAAGTCGCCAAGACCAAGCTGGCCGTTATTATTCTTTCCCCACACCCAAAGTGTGCCGTCCGCCTTGAGGGCGAGTGAATGATACTCGCCAGCCGACACGGTTGCCCAGTCGCTGTCAATGCCGATGCGCACGTAGGCACTCTGGTCTGTTCTGGTGCCATCGCCAAGCTGGCCGTTGGAGTTGAGTCCCCACGCCCAGAGGCTACCATCGGTCTTGAGCGCTAGGGAGTGGTACCCCCCTGCCGACACAGTTGCCCAGTCGCTGTCAATGCCGATGCGCACGTAGGCACTCTGGTCTGTTCTGGTGCCATCGCCAAGCTGGCCGTTGGAGTTGAGTCCCCACGCCCAGAGGCTGCCATCGGTCTTGAGTGCTAGGGAGTGGTG
>JAITFL010000165.1 GCA_031281385.1 Holophagales bacterium | reverse complement strand
GGCCCTTCTTCGATTTTGGTGGCCTCTCGCCTGGCTTTAACGGTGATTAGTCCCGATGTTACCGTCCATTCGGTTTTCAAGGGGAAGCCTTTGATTTTGGCCACCTCTGCTTGGCGTTTTGACGATGCGTCGCTATTGCTAAGGAAAAGCGACATATTCTCATCTTCCAGCATATTCCCCTTTGCTCTCTCTAGGTCTGCTTTGGGAATTGGCAACTCAAGCGTTGGGGCGGCACTGGCGGTATATATTTTTTTCTTTCCAACGGTGATTTCCCACTTAATGCAAGCCCTTTCAGCAATGGTTTCGGTGCCTATCTGTTCTGCCTTGACAACATCATTGGTGCCACCAAACATTTCTTCCTTGTCTTTCCTTTCTTTCTCCATTTCTTTCTTTTCTGCTGGGCTGGCGGTTTTCAGTTTATTTTTCTTTATCTCTGCAATTTTCAGCATGTCATCCAATTTATAAATGTAAATAGTTTTTTCTGCGTGGTAAATTCTGTACTCAATCAAATTTTTATAGTCGAACAGTGTATCAGTCCCATTTTCTTCACTGATTTTGCGGATATAGCGAGCGGAATAATAGCATGTTTCTTCGCTTTTTTGTGTCATTAGCATAAACACTTTTTCGTTTTTGAAAGTTATCTTCAAGTCTCCCGCGATCAATTGGCCCGCCATCGAAGCTATGGCCAAGGCAGCTAGAAAGTTTCTCTTCATTTGGACCTCCATGACAGGATACGCCCAATGAAAAGTATGGTTTAGTCTTTCAGCGCTATTTCTTTGACAGCCTTCCAATCAAGGTGGCAAGCCTCGAATTATTTGCATCATCGGCAATCCGCAGGGCCTTTTCCCACGCGCCCTGCCAACCATTGCTCGGCCAGTTTTCAAGTAATTCTTCGGCTTGGGCTATGCGGCCTGTCTGTATGTAAGCCTCCAGCAGTGGGCCAGCGGCCCTATCCCAGATAGTTTCAGTAAAGGGCGTTGGCCTGTCGGCTGCCATCTGTAGGTGTTCGTTCCAAGTTGGCTCGGCGATTTGTATTATGCCTTCCCACATCTTTTCACCTTTCATGCACTCTAGCAGCGGGGAGACCAAGTAGCGGGGCGGCCATTCAGATTCAGGCGTCATCGGGGATGGGATTAGAGAAGCAAAGAGTTTGGGCAGAGCCACTTTGTAGCTTGGCGTGCCAAAGGCCAAGAAGAACCTCCACAGCCTCATGCTGGAAGGGTTGTCCGCTATCGCGCCTTCAATGTTGGGTCTGGCTTGGTCTGACATCTGTGCCAGCTTCCCGCTGGCTGTTACGCAGTCGGGGACTACTTTGGCCAGGCTGTTGGGATTGGCGGGATTGAATGGGTCAATTTCAAGGAATTTGGGGAAGAACCGCACGGCATTTTGGGCGTACGTCCGCCAGATGGCGTTGTCTTGCTCTTCCGCTAACTTGCCATCCAAATATGGTTTATCTGGTGGCAGGCCAAGGGCTGACTTGGTCTTGCTCTGGCCAATACTGGCACTGAAATCCAAATCAAGAAGGGCGATGCCTGGGTTATCTGGATTTTGCTGCTTGTATCTGGCGAGCGCTTCTTGCTGGCTTATGCAGCCAGTTTTCTTAAACGCTTCTAGGATGTCCTCTGGCTTAGGCACTCCTTCCTCGCCCGCAACAACGTTTCCGAATGGGTCTAACATGAACCATCGCGGAAACTTGGAAATCAATCCATAGTAATCCACCAGTTCCCCATCGAGCTTTGCCTGCTGCCGCGCCAGAGTGTGTAGGCTCAATAGGCCAAGGGAAAGCACGTCGGCATTTTTTGCTACGCTTTCATAGGGGGCCGCATCTACCAGCCCCGCCACCACGAGAGTGGCCTTTTTGTGCCTTAATGCGCCTGTGCGGAATGTGGCCAATGGGTCTTTTTTGCTGAACTCGGGCACGGGGTTTTGTTTCTCCAATTCAAGCCAGCGCTCGGCCAAGTCGGGCAGGCCGCACGATTTGGCAATTGCCGCCGCTTTTGGTATCAGCCCCCGCGTCGAGGAAAACTCTGCAAAATTGTCCACAATGGCTTGGGCCTGGCCGGTTTTGCCCGACTTGAGAAAAGACTGGATCAATAGGGACAGTTCATAATCCCAGTCTGCCCCGCCGTCATAGCTCAATAGCGATGATGGCCCCACTCTTCTCTTTATTTGCATGTTTTCGTTCCATCTTTCCAGTGCGGGTGCCAATAGTGTTTGAACACTTACCCAGTCTTCTGAATTGACCGCTAGGCTTGCTATCGCCTTTACCGCCTTGGACGGGGGCCACTGCAGGCCAAGCTCTGGCGGGGGCGCGGGCAGCCTGTTAAGCAAGTTCTGGCCCCTCTTTGCGTTCCCCCCCGACAGCGCCATCCGCGCCCAAATATCCCACAGTGCGCCATCAAAGGGGAACTGCTCCAAAACCTGCTCCACCCTGTTGATGTGGCGGGCATAGATGGCTTTGACGGTGGGGCTGCAGCACTCCGTCATTGGATCCATCAGGGGGTGCATGCACAGATCCATTTTTTGCCACCGACCATTCTGAAAGGCCGCGTTCAATTCTGCCGCGAAGTCGCCCCATATCTCCTTGTCGTCCTTTTCGGAAAGTGTTTTGCCAACAAAGGGTTCCATGTCCGGCATTTCAAATAGCGGGCTGTTGGGGTCGCCTGCCCCAGCTTGGAACAACTGCATCAGCACCTTGCTGGGCTGGATGTCAAGCGATTCGTCTGTTTTTGCGATGGCTGCTTGCTTTAGCTGGCGCAAAAGCTGCTCTCTCGCTTCGATATGATTTGGATGTTGCTGCAAGAATTTGCGAAGCCTCTCGATGGGCGGCAGCACATTTGCCTTTCTGAGCGCCGATTCTATCATTTTGTGGTCTAGCGGCCCGTTGCCGGAGAGGGGGAGGGAACCTGAAGGCAGCACAATGGCCCACCCCTCCCTTGGAAGGGCAGGGAGCGACTTGTAAAGGCTGGCGGCGGAATTTGGGTTGAGCTTTGTAAGGTCTAAGTTCCATAGATCGAGTTGCCAATCAACTAGGTTTTCTTGGCCTATGGCCGCTTGGGCCGACCTGTATATCTGGCTCTGCTGGTCTGTCAATACCAGCAAAACCCCAGTGGTCAAACTCCTGATTGAGCGATGCCCGGGTATGTGCTGGGAGCGCATTGGGAATAGCGCGGCAAGGGCCATGCAGATGAACATGGCGGTTTTCCTAGCTGTTGTTGCAGACATTCATGCCTCCACTTTTGGTTGATTTTGCATCATTAATTGCCGCACTTGCGCGGCCTCTTGTACCTTGTAACTTGTAACTCACTTCTATTTTTTCACTATAGCTTCCCACTCCTGCGCCAGTTTTTCTTGTCCCTTTGTCCTTGCTAGGGAAGCTATTGCAGAAATGTCCCTAAACGTCTGCCCCGTGTCCAGCCATGCGTTGAAAACGCTGTTTGCTTCATTGGGCTTGCCATTGTTTAGGTATGCCTCGATGAGGGGAAGGCCAATGCGGTCGCCCGTTGAGCCAGATTGTCTGTAGCGCGGGTCGTTTCTTAGTTGGTTTTCGTCAACCAGGCCATCTTTTATTTCTATTGCCCTTGCAAGTTCCCTCTCCCAAGGCCCTTCCAGCAATTCAACCACCTTGGCCCAATTGCCGTTCCTTTTGCAGTCGTCCCAGTACATGTCCAGCGCAAATGGCGGCAGGCCCATGTCATTGGCGGAGAGCGGGCTGTAGCGCAGTTTTGCGATAAGGAGTTCCAGTGGCCGCTCCCTGCCTTCCAAGGCCCTCCAGAAGAACCATTGGCCCCAGAGCGTGTCGGATGATGGTTTCTTTTCCAGCAGCGGCTCGATTGCCGCCAAGAATGGGCCCGAAAGGGCCTTGATGGGTGGGTCGTCCATCGTGGCTATCCAGCTTGAGGCCAGAGCTATCGTCATAGAACTTTCGCGGAATGACGGCGGCAGGTTGGCCAAGATGCTGGAGTTGTCAGAAACGACACCTTTCAACAGTTTGGTGGCGTCGCCCAGATACTGCTCGTCTTCAATTGTGCTGGGCTGGGCGGGGGCATTTTGCGACGATCTGCTCCGGTTCCTGAACGCCATCAGTACTTGTCTTATGGCGTAGGAAGAATAGTCCATCGCTACCCCAGGATATTCTGCGGCATACTTGCGAAGGGTTTCTTCTGGGTTTGCTTTTTTTGTTCTGCCCCAAAGGCTCTGCAAGGTTTCCACGTCTGGAACTTCCTTGCCTTGGGCCAGCAACAGGCCGTCTTCGCCTATTAGCCCCCACCTGTCGCCGTCTGCTATTTTCCAGCCCAGCGTTGGGTGGTCTCTCCAGCCAATGGCGTCCCTATTCGTCCCGGTGGGCGGTGTGAGTTTTCGCAGAACTGCGTCAAGGTTTTTATGGAAGTCGCTGTTCATCTGCGTAAACGCATAGAAGTACGTCATTCCCTCAATTCCATTGTTGTATGGTGTTTTGTTGACCGATTCCCCTTTTTCCCATAATTTGGCCAAGTCCGCCATGCCTGCTGCTTTGGCCATTTCCGCTGCTGCGCGGGCGAACTCCAACTTTTTGTCTATCGGGTTATAGCCTTCCCTTTCAGGCGATTCGCTGGGGAGGCTCCATCTTAGCATTTCGTCATATACGGCATTCGCCCCTTCGATGTCGCCAAGCCTGACTAGGGCTTCCAGATGAGGGAGGAAAGCGGACTTTAGTGGGTGGTCAAAGTTCGATGCCATAACGGCCATAGGGATGTTAAATGCCATCGTCCTTCCGCCAGGCGTCCATTCCACTTGGCCAGGATCGCCTTTGACCGTAAATGCGTATCGCCTGGCGATTTTGGCCAGCTTGGCGACCGTGGCCCAATCCTTTTTCGCGCTTGCATCCCTGACCAGCCAGACACAGGCTTCGGCAGAAGGGCAGAGCCAGAATTGGCCGCCAATTCGTATTTCAAATGTTTCGATGGAATTTATGAATGTACTCCATTTATAGTCCCCCAAGCCCCTGGCCATCCATGTCCAAATATTCCAAAGGCCGCTGTCCGTTGGCTGGAGCCTTAGCGCAGATTCCACTTTGGGAATGTGCTTGCGGAAGACGGCCTTCATCTGCTTGCTGAAACGCTCTGGCTGGTCTTGATCCGCCCAGAAAAATTCTATGTTGAGGCCAAGCCAAGGGGTTCCGAATGCCTTGTCTGTCTCTGCCGCCATCACTGCCCATGTACGCAGATCTGTTTCATCGTCTAGGTCTTTGTTTGCGTCCTTTGGCATGACGCGCAGTGCGCGGCGCCGGACTTCTTTCAGCAGGTCGGACGTGGCGTCTATGTGCCCTGGGTTTTCCTTAAGAAAATCCCTCAATTGCTTGGATAAGGTTTTGATCCCCTTTCTTTCCAGCAGTTGATCCAGTTCCTTGGGGCTTGGCATTTGCTGGCCAGAGACCAGAAATTTGTTGCTGGTGTCTAGCGCGGCCCATCTCGCGCTGGCGCTGACGCCATACTTTTGTCGAAACCAAGGGTCAAAAGACTTCATGTCCCTCGCTGCGGCTTCTGGGGAATAGTTAGTCCTCACTTCTGACAGTTTTGCCTTGTCCAGCAGGGCAAGACCATACCCATATAGTTCGTCGGAATCCAGCGACTGCGCCCACTTGGTGACGTCGCCAGGCTTCCACTCGCCCAAAAGGACAATTTTGTTGCCTTTGTGCCTTGCTATGCCGACATCAAAATCTGTCTGGGAGAGAAGAACCGAGCCAGTGGCAGCGAAAACCAAGGCTGCCGACAGCAGTCTTCGGAAGCTGTGAAAAACCATGATGACCTCCTATAGGTTGAGTTTATTGCAAAACTATTGTTACTTTCGGGTTATGACGCTTCGATTAACAAGTTGATGGTTGACAATCTGAGCCACTTGCAAAACGGCAGTTTTGCAAGTCACCGGAGGTGTAGGCTGCGCCCGACCGGAGCAGGCTCTGGCGTGAAACACTGTAAACAGGCAAGTTACCCAATCCAGCCAGAGACAGCGGAAGGTCGGGAGCAGACGTACCGCCGAGTTTTGCAAGAAGCTCAATCTGGCAAGGGTGTCCTATTTGTCGCATAAATTCCTTATCGCTTTTTCCAGTGCCACTGTCACCATGGCCATTCGCCTGTAGTCTAAATTCTCTGGAATGTCGTTGTTCGAGTGGTAATAGAAGTTGCGTAGGTTAGACGTGTCGGTGAGCATGACTGCCTTATAGCCCTGATCCCAAAATGGTTTGTGGTCTGAGCGTGTAATGTCCTTTACCAATGATACAGGGGCGGTCAGCGACTTGACCGGTAGCGGCGTGGCCTTTGCCATGCTCTTTTTTACCGCCTTTACCAAGCCGCCCGAGCCGGTTTTGCCGACGACGCAGATGTAGTTGCCCTTGGTGGGGTAAAACAATTTCAATATGCCCAGCGGGAAGTGCTGCGATTTGGGTTCGTCGCTAAAGTAGCCCAACATTTCCAGCGAGATCATCGCCTTGACGTCAACATTTTTTTCTTTAAGGTCTTTTGCATGAACTTCGCTGCCTATTGTGCCGGCTTCTTCCAGTGTGTACGCGGCCAAGTCAACGCGAATGCGCGGAGAATTTTTGCCAAAGTATTTGGCCAGTTCAAGCAACACAGCGACTGCGCTGGCGTTGTCGTCCGCCGCCGGCGAGCCTAGAACGGCGTCATAGTGTGCCCCGATCACTATTCGCGGCCCGCTTTCTGGTCCATACGATGCATAAACATTGGTGAATGTGTGTGGTGTATCATGCAAATTAGGGAGCTGAAATTGGAAATCCCTTGTTTCTATTTTCCCACCCGTTTCTTTTAACATTTCTTCTATGTGCTTGGCCACCTTGTCCAAAACTTCGGGATGGAGGCCGTCTCGATCAGGGAAGTTACGGACAATATCCACCACGTTGGCTTTTAGGCGATTTTCGAGCTTTGGGTCTGGCGATACCCATTCGGGGTGGGCGTTTGACGCTTTAAATTCCGCCTTGATGCTTGGAATCTCGTACAGCGAGTCGGGTATGTCGTTCTTAAAGGAGAAATTGTTGATCGTAATTTCTTCTGTTGACTTTCCTTTGGGGAAAGTTGAGTTCTGTAAAATTAAATGCGGTATTGCAACTCCATCAACATACTTGTAATTTTTATACGTAAAGACATTCTTTCTGGATTCCTTTGCGTTTATTTGTTCAATTCTAAAAATTAAATAGTCTTTAGTGTTTATCAAATATGTTATATGCCAGTTTTCAAATTTAGGATCTTTATACTTCGCACTTAGTTTGTAATATCTTGTGCCATCTTCCTCTATGACGCTAGGTGTTTCGGGGTCGAATATTAGATGGTCTTGATTTGGTCTTTGGGATATAAATGAGTTAACCATCGGTTTTGAAGCACGAATTGCTTTATAATACATACCCTTGATTGGGGTAAGGAAAGTATTGGATGTCCATTCTTCATTTTTATCTAGATATGTAATAGTTATCACATCTTGTGGGCGACCCTTAAATCTTTTAGACCACATCGTAAATTCTCGATGGAGCTTCCCCTTTTTGTAGGTTTCTTTCATTTCAACTTTTTTTAGACCGTCCCTTGGATCGTCCGCTGTTGTTTTGGCATTTAACACGTATTGCTTGGGATGCTCGGGATCAAAAAATTCAGACCAGCCCAATGCCTTTTGGGCCAGTTGGAATAGTTCTTTGCAATCAGGAACAGGCTCTTGGCGTTGGACATTGGCCGAGAGATGGGGCGGTGGGGCAATGAGCAGCGTCCCAACCCATTGGCTAGGGATGTGCTGCGCGTGAACAAACACCCCAGAAGCCAGCAGCAGAGCGGACGCGATGAAGCGGAATCTAGGAATCATAAGGAGCTCCAAGGGGAAAAGCCAAGCGGCGCGACTGTCCGCTGGAGAATCGCGCCACCGGGTAGAACCGATGACATAATTGGCTTGTAAAGCATTGATAACAAAGAAGTTATGTCAATGGGGGGGGGGGGGGTAACATTAGACGCGGATTCGGGCGGAAGGGCGGCCCCCCAAGCCCTGACCATTTGGCATCGCCCACTGCATTTGACGGCCAAGTTGTGCATCTTGTCTTTCATGGCTTCCATTCCGTCTTCCAAGGCGGGCCGTTTTTGTCCCGATAAATAATTATGCTCTGGGAATAATGATTGTTCCAGCAAAATGTGAACGGTGAGCCGCCTGCAAAACGTCAATCGGCGTTATAATGATTCATTCAGATTTCGACAAAAGGATCCCAATATGCTCCATTTTCCCCCCACCAACTGCCCCATGCTTGGCATTGACGCCGAGCCATGCGGCATCCCCTGTTGTGTGGGAAGGTGGCTCGCGCCGCGCCAAGTGAACGCGGAAGCCCAAGTCATGGGCAGTGGAGTCCTTGAGAAAGGCGGCGCATATGGCCGCTGAACCATACTCTGCAGCAGAAAAACAGCAGAAGGTCATGTATGACGCCATACCCATCTACTGCACACTATGGGACGAAAATTTCGAGAAGATAGACTGCAACGACAGGGCCTACCTTTTCTATGGAATGAGCAGCAAAGAAGAGTACCTCGCCCGCCACAAAGAGCTGTCCCCAGAGTTCCAGCCCGACGGCAAGGCGTCGGCGGAGAAGGCCACAGAAATGGTCAAGGTGGCGTTTGAAAAAGGGCACAACGTCTTTGAATGGATGCACCGGACAACCGACGGGGAACCGCTCCCATCCGAAGTCACCTTTGTGCGCGTTGACATCGACGAAAACAGGAGAGGGGTGGTCGGCTACACACGCGACCTGCGCAAAGTGAAGTCCGCCGAGGCAAAGGCCAAAAACGAAGAGTACCAGAGACTGCTGATGCTGGACTCTATGCCGATGGGGTGCAACCTGTGGGACGAATATTTACAGATAATCGACTGCAATTATGAAGCGGCAAAATTGCTGGGCTTCACAGACAAAACGAAGTACCTCCAGCGCTATGGCGAGCTTTCCCCAGAGTTCCAGCCAGACGGCGAGCCATCCAAGCAAAAGGCCACCAGGGTGGCAAAAGAGGCGCTGACGGATGGGGCCTGCGACTACGAATGGATGCACCGTACGCTGGACGGTGAGCTTGTCCCAACAGCCAAAAGCCTTTACGCGATACACCTTGGCGATGGGAAATTAGGCTTGGTGGGATACACCAAGGACCTGCGGGAAAAGAGGGCCGCAGAGGCCGAAATCGCCGCAGCCAACGAGAGGCAGAAAGTCATGATCGACCACCTGTCGGTCGGCTGCCTGTACCTCTCCAAAGACTTTGAAGCCGTTGACTGCAACCAAGAAGTCCTAAACATATTCGGTATCCCCCGCAAACAAGATTTCCTGGAGCGCTTCCATGAAATGATCCCCGAGCTCCAGCCAGACGGCAGGCCATCCATGCCGCTGGCGAGGGAATACATGGACTACGTTATCGCCAATGGGCGCCTAGATTTTGAGTGGCTCCACATCGGCCCCACCGGCGACCCCATACCGATGGAAATAACCCTGGTGAGGGTCTCGGACATGGCCGGCGTCAGCCTGGTGGCCTACCAGCACGACCTCCGAGAGAAAAAGGCCGCAGAGGCTGAAATCGCCGCAGCCAACGAGCGCTTCAGGCTCATGTTCGACAACAACCCGCTCGGTTGCCTCTATTTCACCAAAGACATGCACGCCATCGACTGCAACGATGAAGTGCTTTACATTTTTGGGATCACCAACAAGCGCGAATTTCTTGACCGATTCCTTGAAATCTTCCCAGATTTCCAGCCCGACGGGAGGCCATCGCTGCCACTGGCAAAGGAATACGTGGACTATGTTTTGGCCAACGGGCGCATCGTCTTTGAGTGGCTCCATCAGACCTTGGACGGCGAACCCGTTCCGGTGGAGATCACCATGGTCAAAGTCAAGGACGCGGTCGGTTTCAATCTAGTAACCTACATGCGCGACCTGCGGGAGCTCAAAGAAAAGACCGCAAGGCTGGAGGAGGCGCAAAAATTGGCTTTGAGCGATCCCCTGACCGGCATAAACAACCGCCGCTCCTTTTTGCAAAAGTCCAAACATGAGTTCATGGAGCAGCAGGACCTGTCGCCAATCGGGATAATCATGCTGGACATTGACCACTTTAAGCGCGTCAACGACACCTATGGCCATGAAGCCGGAGATGAAATCTTGAAAGCCGTGTCAAAGACGATAGGGTCTGCCCTCCGCGAAACAGACTTGTTTGCTAGGTACGGCGGCGAGGAGTTCATAGTCATGGTCCAGCACCTCGAACTGCCCGACCTGGCAAAGCTGGCCGAGCGCGTCTGCGAAAAAGTAAGAAGCGCCATTTTCAGCTACGTCGGGCAAAAAATCTCTGTCACCATCAGCGCGGGCGTGGCCATGCGTACCGAAATAGGCGAAACTATCGAAGAAGTGATCAAGCATGCGGACGTGGCCCTTTACCGGGCAAAGGCAAACGGGCGCGACAGAGTGGAAACGATAAGCTCCGACAAACAGCATGTCTGACCCTAGCCAGCCCGAATTGTTGAGTTCGAGCGCGTGCGGGGGAACCTACGTGCAGGAAATGATGTAGTCGGCGATGTCCGGCGTGTCAAGGGCGAGCGACAGAGGCACAACGCGGTAGCAGCTTTTTTCCCCGCAGGAAAATACGTCATCCTCCGGCTGAAGGTCTTTCTCTATGAAATATGCGGGATCTGCCATCATATTCCAAGTGGCCCCGCCAGTCAGATACACCTCCAGCCTGCTGGTGAAACGGCTCCAAAAAGCGCTGGAAGCAAACGGGTACAGGGCCCTGACATAAAAATCCTTGCAGACCTCTCCGGGCCTGACTGAGGCGCTGCCGGGGCCAAGGACGTCAAACTGGTGAGAGTGATTGAACAGGGCGAACTTGATGCCGCTGCGCGGGAAAGAAGACCTCACTTCGATGCTGTGGCCGCCGATTGTCACAAGGTCAATCTGTTCCCTCACCCCGCTGGGAGCGGGTTCCACGGCGAATCTGAAACCGGCCCGGCGATTCAAATACGACTTCCAGCAAAACTTTGAGAGAATGCCGCTGATACAGCTGTTCTCGAGCCTTTCGGGGTCTCTGTAGATGGAGGTTGAATCGGCCAGAGCTTGGTTGACCCGGCCCGCAAGCTCCGAGCCGCGGTCGGCTATGGAAGAAAGGAGCCTTGAATCCGCCTTGTGGTCGAAGACATAGCGGACGGCGCGAAACGACCTTTGATAGCCGCGCAAATCAACGCCGAGGAAAGCCTCTTCATTCGAAAACATGCAGATACCTCAAAAACCGACGGCGATACCGAATCAATGCTGATTCAATTTGGAATTGGAACCAAAGAATCGACACGGCTTGGCCTTATTCGGCGCCAAAACGCTCCCTAAGCAAGCCGACAATGAGCCTCTGAACCAGAACCCCTCTCTCTCTTGCCCAACCGATTGAAACAGCCGCCCCCCATTCCCTTCCTAGCTCAAAGAGTACGCTGCTGTCTATGTCGCTGCCGAGCAACAAAATGGGTACCCCCTTGGGGACCAAAGCGGCAAGGGCCTTCATCAAACGCTTTGTTTCCAAGTTGCCGCCCAAAATGTGCAAAACGACCAGATGCGGCATCTCTGCAAGCATGTTCTTCATGCTCGCCACGGATGGCACGGAATGCAGGAGGGCCATTTCGTCTGTCAGCGCATCCTTGATAGCACCATGGGCCTCATAATCGGATGTGACAATAAGCACCTTGCACTCCAGCGATTTGGCAGAAGTTTGTTGACCCTCCCGGCCCTCTGCGCTTCCTCCGAATAATGCAAGCCTCTCTTTCTCCTCCTCTTGTTTCCTGAACACCCAAGACACAAGAGACTCTAGCATGTACTTTCCCAATCTGGGGACATATTGGACACCGAAGCCGAAGTCATCCATATGGCGGACCACGGCCTTGGTGTTGATTGTGGGTATGCCGGGAATTGGGATGGTCAGGTCGATCATGTCGCCCCATTTCAAGACCCTGGCGATGCCGCCGCTCCCGATGCTCAACTTGGCGCCACTTACGCTGACATCCAAAACAGAGGCGCTGACGATTTCCATATTTGGAGTGCTTATCGTTGCGGCCAGATTGCCCGCAACAGCCACTCGGAATGACTCGCGGTCATCGTTTTCGCGGAGTTCCTTGGGCATTCCCAATGCCAGGACATTTGGGTTTCTGTGCGAGCCGAACCCAAGTATTTTTGCGGGCCACTCCCAAAAACCTGACCTATGCGGGAAACGGACCCTGACATCGCTCGCCCTGAGAGAATAAAGAGCGTCCCTCTGCCCGCTCGACACGCTGGCGTAAACTTCATCGCCAGAAATACCCGCGAAGCTAGACTCTAACCTCAGATACGGCGTCACGAACACGAGCATGGCCTTCTTTGCACAGGCGCCTTCGATGATGTTGCGGATTTTGTCCTTGCTGCGCTCGATCTTCAACGTTAGTCTCCTACAATTTGCGGCGGTTCATGGATTCCATGTCAACTGGATAATTCCCAATGTTTTCTGTTCCCATTGTTTTCCTCTATGGCTGTTTCCGCTGTTTGGCGCAGCGGATCCGCCCTTTCCAGCATCTCTGGGAGGATCCACGGAGAAGTGTGGAACACGTCCCCTTTTGCAAACGTGGCGTTGGACCCTTCTGGATCATGCGCGACTATGATGCGGTAATCTTCGGAATCTTCTTCGTATTCAAAGCCCCCATCGTCTAGCGCCCATTTGCCTATCGCCGCCATGAAGTCAGTGAGTGCGTCTTCCGCTTTTGCCCGCAATGGGTACAATTGTATGGCGTCCATCTGCGATTCAATGAGGTCTGCCAAAGAGTGGAAGCGGCTGTCATGCCCATGCAGCTGCTCTGGCATTTGCCCCCAGTTCTCGCTTCGTTTCGCGGCAGCTTCCTCGAGCATGTAAACCGTGACCCAGTCCCCGTAGCCTTCCCCGTCTGTGTACCAAGTCGTATAGCCCTTTTGGGAGAATTCGTATTTGATCCCTTTGGCTGCCAGCCTCTTGGCGAGCGCAGCCATGTACTCAACGAAGGATTCCCGCGCCTCGCGCCCCAGTTCGAGGATCCCATCAAAGTCGTCTGGCAGCCTGTTTTTGTCTTGCATGTCTGCTCCTTGTTCAGCGGCGGTGGGCGTAGCGTCCTTTTGGAGCTTCCTGCCGCCGGCCCGACGATTTGTTCTGCCGCCTGAGTCTGCTTGGTCAGGCGGGGTTCGGTGTACCTGTTTTTGCGGGGACTACATATTTGATTCTAATGGTTGCGTTGTCCAATCGCATTAGGTTCATCCGCAGTGCCTGGCGCCGATGCCAACATGCCTCAGTCAGACGCGGTGGATGTACAGGCAGACCCCGAAATCGCCGCTCCGCTTGACCAGCAGATCGTAATTCAGCCCGTGCCTGCGCTTTAGAATATAGAAGAGGAGTTCGTGTGCGCCAGGCAAAGGCGGAATGTAAAGCCCCCTTTTCCTTGTACCCTTTAAGCGATAAGCATCTTGGTAGCGCCAAGCCGGCAGTCTGCGGTAGGCAAGCTTGTGCTGCTTCCCATTGCCCCATCTAGTCCGAGTGTATATCACTTTTCGCATATTGGCCTTGTGTTTTGAATCCTGCCCGCTCGCTCGTTAAAGAGGAAGAGTCCAAGCCCAGCCGTCGGCTACGCAGCCCCTACCCGCCGCGGAACAATATTTCGGCAATCTGTCCTTGTTTGCCACCAAACGAATACTGGTTGCGCCCGTTTCTTTTGGATTCGTATAGCTGTTCATCGGCTATTTTTACAAAGTCATCGGCTGTGTCTGTGTGCTGCACCTTGCCAGTCGTGACCCCTATGGAAACGGTCACATGATCCGCCGCTTCGCTTTTTCCATGCGGCAGATTGCAGTTCCGTATTTCGTCCAGCATTTTGTCGGCCATCATTATCGCTCCAAGGTCGGAGGTGTTGGGCAGTACAACAACAAATTCGTCGCCGCCGAATCTCACCAAAAAGTCGTTCTCCCGCTTTAGGCACTGGGCGAGGGCCTGCGCGACAGCCTTGATGCACTTGTCGCCTTCGATGTGGCCGTGCGTGTCGTTGTATTGCTTGAAAAAGTCTATGTCGATCATCATCAGACTCAGAAGGTCGCCCGAGCGGGAGTGGCTCTTGATGATGCCCTTCATGGAGCGGTCGAAGTACTGCCTATTGTAGATGCCCGTGAATGCGTCATAGTCCACTTCGGCTCGGATAAAGGCGTTGGCGAACAAAAACGCCGCAGATTGCAGCATTTCAACAACGTCGTACTTGAAGTACCGCGTTCTGTGCGTATCCTCAAAGATCGCGAAACCCCAGAAAATTTGGTTGATGTATATGGCTATTACCACAACCGACTTGACCCCGTGCTTCTGGAGGATGGCCCTTTCGGGGTCGAGCAGCAGGTGCGCCGGGCTGTTCACGAAAATGCGTTCCGTGAAGAACGCGTTCCAGTTCGGTATCACTTCCTCGAATGGGACGTCCCCAAGTGATTCGACCAGCTCTGCGCTCCCGCCCTCCTCCTTGGTCCAGCGATAGACCTGCGTGCTGTACATCTTGTCGTTCATGGAATGGTTGCGGTAGAGGACCACCCTGTCGACGTCGGCCAAGTCCGCTATCAGGCTGGCGCCCTTGTGCATCATGTCAGCAATTTTTTTCTCGTTTTCTGAGAGGAACACGATTGAAGCATGGTTGAGCGCGTTTGTCATCATTTCGCGGTATTTGAGGGATTCCATTGCCCGCTCAAGGCTCTTTGTCTTTTCATCTCGTATGATCGTGGAGACGCACAGCCGGGCGACCGAGCGCAGCAGCGCGGTGCAGCCTTCGTCAAATTCTCGTTCGTTTCTGTTGTCGTGAAATGTGACGATCCCCCATATTTCGCCCTCGATAAAAACTGGCACTATCAGGATTGACATCACACCGCGCGGTGTCAGGAAGGCAGCTTCCTCCTCCGTAAATTCGCTGCGCCGCAGGGACACGCAGCAATCTTTGGACACCGAGGCAACCCAGCGTTTCATAGCAGGGGTGACGGGCAACAGCCTCAGATTCTCATCAACAGGCCTGGTTCCGCCTTCGGCTCTGTCCCAGCGATAGACTTCTCCGGCATTGTCGCTCTTTTTTGCCCAGACGCGGAAGACGAGTATCCTGTCTAAGTCCGCCACGTCCGCAATCGTGTGCAGGCCGTTTGACATTACGTCGTCAAATGAACGCTCCGTGTAGGAGACAAAGACTTCAAGTGCTTTGTGCAATGCGCTGGCATAGGCGTCAGAACTCACAGGCGCGGTGGTGCCATGCGTTTCGTTGGAGGGTGCGGTCAATGGGGTCTCAGTCATTTTTGATAACCGGAGAATGGATTCAGTCAACTATTAAGTCTGCATCAGTTTCTCTGCGGCAAATCGCTGCGGCGGCGAGGCTATGCTATGGTCGCGGAAATGTTCAGATGAGCCGACCTTGACATTGCCAAGGTAGTCGCAGAAGCGGCGGATCTCGTGGAGTATGTGGTGGGCGTTGGCGGAAACGTCAGGGAGTATCTCATCCACCATGACGTGCAACTTCTCCACCAGATGCCTTATGTCCTGCTCGAATGCCAGTTGCCGGTTCTTCTCCCTGCTCCTGTCGAACATAATTTCGAGGCAGCACCTGATTTTTGTGCCATCGGGGCCCTCTATCTCGGTGGGTATGGCGTACTGGTCGAGGTAGAGCCGCCGACCGCTAGGAGTCTCCCTTTCAATGACAGATTTCTGTTTTTCGCCCGTGCTAAAAGCCCTGACTGCCTGGCAGAGAGCCAGGCCGCCCTCCCCCATGAAGCACGGCTCTTTTTTGCCATCGCAGTGGAAGCACTTGCCAGCCAGAACCTCGTTCCGCGTTTTGCTCTGGATGGCCGCGAAGTTGTCGGATGCGTAGAGGATGTTGTAGGCATCGTCAATTAGGGTGTAGAAAGCCGGCGTGTGATTGAGCACCGAGTTTATGAATTCATCGGAGGCGAGCAGTTTTTCTGCCGATTCGCCAAAGGCCACGCTGTCCACTGTGGCCGATTGGGTGTCAGGGGACTCCATGGTCTCGTCCGCGCCAGAGTATGGCTGATGGTCGTACAGCACAATTTCATCGGCGAAGGGAGCCTTCACCTCGTCCATGGCAGTCACCAGCAATTCTCCATCGTCGTCGTAATCCTCTACCAGCGATTTCCTGTCGTAGCCGTACTCCCCGACCATGCTGACGAACTTTTCCACTAGGTGCGGGTCGAGCTGCGTGCCCGCCACACTTTTGATCTCGGCCATCGCCGCTTCGTGCGACATGCCAGAGCGGTAGGGCCTGTCGGACGTCATGGCGTCGTAGGTGTCCGCAATGGCCGTTACTCTGGCCTCTATGGGGATGTCCTCACCGCCGATGCCCTTGGGGTAGCCCTTGCCGTCCCACCTCTCGTGGTGGGCTATTGCCACGTCGCTCAGCGGCTTGAAGGTTGACATCCCGGACATGACCATCCACGTGAATTCGGGGTGCTCTTTGATGACGGAGTATTCCTTGTCATCCAACTTGCCCATTTTGTTGAGCACGGCGTCTGGTATGTAGAGCTTGCCCAAGTCGTGAAGCAGGCCGCCCAGCGTGGCGTTGAAAACCGCGGTCTGCCCCAGGCCAAGGTAGCGCGTCAGCTTAGCGCTGATGGTGCTGACGTGCCTGGAGTGCTGGCAGGTGGCAAAGTCCTTTTCCTCCAGCAGTCGCATAAACGAATTGATTATCTGGCGAAAGTCGGCGAAGTTGCGCTCCCGCATGTCCATCTCCGCCGTCCTGTCCATCATTATCTCTAGCACGTACTCGATGGAGCCGGTTTTGGGATCCCTTATCGGGACGGCGAGATCCTCCGAGTACGTGTGGGAACCGTCCGCTAGGATGTCCTTGCGCAGAATCGTGCAGGGCTCGCCCTTATCAAACACGTCCCTTACGACGCAGCTATGGCAGGGTCGCCCGTTGTTGGCTATAGCGTAGCACTTGGAACCCCGCAGGTGGCTCCTGTCGATCTTTCTGCTCTGCAGGTAGTGGTCGTTCCCGAACACCACCCTGAACGACTTGTCTATGAAAATATAGGCGATTGGCGCATCGTTGACGATGGTCTGAAATAGGTTTTGCTTGAACTTCGAGTCAATTTGTGGTCTGTTCGCCATAGTCGCAACTGTGCCTCATGCCAGTTTGAACATATGCACCTGCCTCTGCAGCTGGTGGGCGAGGTCGGCCATTTCCGATGCGGTGCGGGACACCTCGTGGGTGGTGGATGCCATCTCGTGCGTGGCTGAGGCTATGGCTGTGGACTCTTTCACGCTGGTCTCCACCTGCATGGCAACTTCTGAACCAGTCTTGGCCTGCTCCCTTGTGGCCGACACGGACGCCCGGGTCTGCGCTGCGAACTTGTCTAGG
>JAITFL010000140.1 GCA_031281385.1 Holophagales bacterium | reverse complement strand
TAAATGTATTCGGATTGTTGGTAGTGAGCCAAGCGCAGGGACGACGCGCCGATCTCCATCATCATGTCCAAGTCTTCTTGGTGGTCGGCGTTGGTCAGGGCCGAGCCCTTGTCCTCCCTTTCTTGGTGGCGGCAGACGCCACGCAAGGGGTACGGCTCGCCGTTCAGTATGAATCCCCTTTTTTCATCAAAGGTGTAGGTTCGCAGGCCAAGGGGCTGCGTCACCGAATCCAAAATCTTTTCGCCGTCTTTGATGGAAACAGTCACAGAGTAGAGGTAAGGGTCTTTTTTCCCGTTCCACAGCCTTGGCTTTGCCAAGGTCATCGTCTGCCTGAATGTCTGCCCACCCGAAGGGCGCATCCTTATTTTGGTGTTGGCAGTTGCTACCGCTTTGCCGGCGAAGTCCCTGACTTCAAACAATAGAGCCAAATCGGAAAGCGTTTTGCTGATGTTTGCCAATTTAGCCGTCACCTCTATGCTGGCCTCCGATTTGTCAACCTTGTTCTGCTTGATATAGATGCCTGGAGACGCGTAGTCCAGAGGCGTTATGTGGACGGGCGGGGTCACTATCATTGTGACGGGCCTATAGATGCCGCCAAAAACAGCGAATAGATGATGGTTCACGGGTATCACGTCGGGCTTGGCGCGGTTGTCCGCCCTCACGCGGATCTCGTTAGGGCCGTCAAACTTTAGGGCCTGCGTGACATCAAAGCAAAAGGCTGAATACGCACCCTTGTGCTGGCCAACGTGTTTGTCGTTTACATAGACATCGGCCACCGCCCCTACTCCCTCGAAGCGCAAGAAGACGCGCTGGCCCTGCCATTCGGGCTTTATGTCCAAGGCGCGGCGGTACCAGCCGAAGCCTTGGTACATACTTAGGCCCGACTGTGCGTCTTTGTCGTTCCAAGTGTGGGGGATTGAAACGCGCTGCCAAGGGGGAGGCCCTTCGCTGGCAAACTGGGCCATGTCCCATTTGAGGAAGTCCCAGCCGTCATTTATTGGCACCTGCAAGCGCTGGCCAAACAGAGGGACAGCCAAAAGCACTGATAGCAAAAGCGTGGTTAGTCGCATTTTTGTCCTCCTTGGATCATATTTTTGCGGCATCGGCGATGTTTTGGCTGCCCCCAACTATTTGCACTATTACGACAAAAGCGGACTGGGGCAACTGTTTGGGCAGGTGGATGAAATAGCGGCCTCCGCTGTCTTCCTCCACTCTTAGGACACTGTTGTTCAGCGTAGCGCCCTTTATAGTCTCTCCCTTGTTGAGTTGGATGGCCAGCCGCCCAGAGATGGGGACGTTGAACACTATGGCGTTTATTTCATTGGATTTTTCTTTGCGCGTTATCCAACCCCAATTTTGGTTTTCATACCCGGAGGCTCCGCACCCATAGATGGCATCGCCGTTTTTGGCCATCCACGCACCAATTTCTCTTGCCAGTTTGGCCTCTTCTTCTCTGATGGAGCCATCCCCCTTTGGGCCGATGTTTATTACAAAATTGCCGTCTAGGGAGGCGCACCTGCTTGCCATTTCTATCAATTCGATGGAGTCCTTTACGTGGCCCTTCCACTTGGCGTGGTAGCCCCATTGGTTTTCGGGAATGGTCATCACACATTCCCAGTCATTTTTCAGCGGAGCGGTAGGCAATTTTCTCTCCCAGCCCTGCTCGTAGTCCCCCATCAATTGACCATTCGCGTCAAAGTGCCTAGCGCCAGTTTCGTCTGCGCGTAGCCTAGAGCCAATGACTAGGCCAGGCTTAATTTTACGCAGCCGTTGTTCTAGTTCAAAGGTCAAATGTCCGTTACCCTTGACCGATGCATCCCAAGTGCCGTCGAACCAGAAGCCCTTGATTTTGGGGTAGCGCTCCAACAGTTCTTCCAATTGCAATGTGGCAAATTCCCAAAAATCCATAAACGCGGCGCGGTCAGCGTCGTCCTTTAACTGGTACCGCCAGCCCTTGTGGTGCCAGTCTAAGATAGAATAATAAAGCATCACATCAAGGCCCTGTTCATTGCAGGCGTTGACGAATTCGCCCAGAAAGTCAGTTTTGTATGGCGTTGATTCCACGTCAAAATCAGTGTATTTGCTTGGCCACAGACAAAACCCCTCATGGTGCTTTGTGGTAATCACCACGTACTTGGCCCCCATAGTTTTTGCCAGCCGCGCCCAATTTTTTGGGGCATTTCGGTCGGGGTTGAAGGTCTTAAGCAATTGGTCGTATTCTTCATTCGGCACCTTCGCGCTGGACTTAATAAATTCTGCCGCATAGGAATAGTTGATCCCGTTCCATGACCCTCCCGCCTGCGAGTAAAGGCCATAGTGGATGATCATCCCAAGGCGATGGCCCCGCCATCTGGCCATGTCTGGGTCAGTCCTTCGCCCTTCGCGCTGTGCGCCATATTTTAATTCTACTCTTGGCTTTGGCTGGTCCTGTGCGAAAACGCCAAGTGCCAATGTAGAAATGAATAAAGAAAATATCATGTGTTTCATGGCCTTTGGCCTCCTTAAAAAATGGTAGTTTTTGTTAAAAAATTAATTTAGCCATTTAGCCAATGGCATCTATGGTTTCGGTAGGTTCAACAGACTCAAGCTGATTTTTTATTATGTTCAAATAGTCATTGAAGTTTTTTGCCTCTGCTAAAACTTCTTCTGAATTGGCAGTGGCATTCAGTTCCATCTCAGCGACCAAATTATATAGAATAGAAATGATGTGCTTTAAGTCGTCTTCAAAGTTGTGCTGAATTTGTCTTTCTTTGGTAATGTCAAACAATATTCCCAAGCAGCACTTAAACGACTCTCCATTGATGTCTTCCATCTCTATTGGCACGGCATAGGAAGTAAAATATATGCTATGCCCATGTGTTTGGGAATGAAACTCTACTGGAGCAGCTTGAAAAATATTTGCTTCAAAGGCCCTTGCAATAGCGCACACAGTGCTGCCTTTTATCAATTTAAAGCATTTTTCTTTGTTGCTGTTCATGGCATCCCAGCATTTTCCGCCTATCAGTTCGATTAGCGGTTTGTCCCATATGTAACCAAAATTTTTGGAGGCGTACAAAAGATCGAATTGCTCATCCACTATGACGTAGTAAGCTGGAGTGTTGTCAAAAATCGCATTTATAAAAGGATCGGTTGTATCAAGATCTCCAATGTCTCCATCATCGCGCTTTGCATCTTTGCGGTCTGGATTTTCTGGGGCCATAATGATTTCTCGGTGAATGTAACTGCTTGTATGAATTTTTTGGCCAACACTAATAGATTCATCCGATGAGGTCAAATGCTCTTTGGTAAGGCCATAATCATTAACCATTTGAAGAAATTTTTCTACAAGATATGGGTCGAATTGTGTGCCGGCATTGTTTTGTATTTCTTGGATTGCTTCTTCATGGCTCGCTTCATGTTTGAACGGCCTAGCTGAAGTCATTGCGTCGTACGTATCTGCAATTGATGCGATCCTAGCTTCTATTGGAATGTCTTCCCCCTTTAAGCCCAGCGGGTAACCTTTGCCGTCCCACCTTTCATGGTGTGAAATCGAAATGTCCCTTATGGCCCTAAAATTTTCTGTTGGTGGAAATAAAAGGTAAGTGAACATTGGATGTTCTTTAATTATTGACAGTTCAACGTCATCAAGTTTTTCGCTTTTTTTAAGGATATGATCGGGTACGTGCAATTTGCCCAAATCATGCAAAAGGCCCCCAAGCGTTGCATTGAACACAGCCTTTGAGCCTAATTCCAAATACCAAGTCAGTTTTGAGCTTATAACGCTGACGTTTCTGGAATGCTGACTGGTATAAAGATCCTTTTTTTCAATCATTTTGATCATCCAGTCAATAATTTTTAAAAATAGAGCATCGGTCTGCTCCTGCGCCATCACTTCTTTTGTGCGGTCGGTCAATATTTCTACAATGTGTTCATAATCGCCCGATTCTTCGTTCAAGATTGGGATGGCAACGTCACTGATATAATTGACTGTGCCATCGGGCAGCACGTCCTTCCTTAGTATCTCTTGAGGCTGGCCAGTCTCCATGGCTTCCCTGACAGCGCATTCGGGGCAAGGCACTCCATTGTTGACTATGACGTAGCATTTTTGCCCAAATATGTTTCTTCCCTTGATCTTCCTTAGCTGTGTGTATCGCTGGTTTGAAAAAAGGATAGAAAAGGAACTGTCTATGAGCCCATAGCACACAGGAGTGTTGTCAATTATCGTCCTTATGAGCTTGTGCTTGAACTGCGGGCTGTCTAGATTGAGCCTTCTCGCCATGCCTCCCTCTCCAAAAAATAGCCTACCACCATTGCAGAAACTTTGGAATGGGCATCCTACCTATCCACGTTCCGAACAAACACGGCGGTCTCAGTCACCAAACAATTTATGATAGGCATAAGCCATTGTAGTTCAACTAATTGCATTTTGCCGCCCGCAACTTGGGGCTGGCGTCAATTGCTCCGCCCCTCAAAGTGTGCTTCTATTTCTTCCAGCGTCTTGCCCTTTGTTTCTGGCAGGAAGAATGCTGCGGTTATGAAATAGATCACAGTACACCCTGCCCAGAAGAAGAACATGGCCGCATAGCCATAGTTGCCCACCATAGGCAGAAAGACAGCGGCAATGGTGGTGCTGACGAATTGGTTAAGCAGAAGGGCTATGCTCATGCCATTGGATCTTATCCGCGTTGGCATCAGTTCCGACAGCGCGAGCCAGACGCACACGCCTGGCCCGGCGGCGTAAAAGCTGATGAAGGCCAATATGCAGATTGCGGTCAGCCATCCATTCGCCTTGCTGGGCACGGGGCCCACCAGCACTTTTTTGATTTCAAGCTGTGCGCCGTCGGCTTTTGCAGGGTTGGCAAATGGGTTTAGATGGATGCTGCGGAAGAATTTGCCGATGACACTGTCTGGCTGCACCGTGTCTTGCCAGTTGATGGATATTGCCTTTTTGTCAATGTCGTCGGTTCGCCTAGTTTGAACGTTGGTGAATGGGCCATAGTTGTACACAATGGTCAACTGATGGGCCCTGCCGCCCGCGTCCACTCCCGCGCTGGACAGCAGTTCATTGTCAATGGTTTGGACTGCGAGCGAATTTTCTTGGATCATTCCCTCAAAGTAATTTTTGACGTCAATCTGTCCTCGCTCCGCCCTCCAAAACAGTAGCCCCGCAACGAATAGGCTGACCACTATGCCACCCGAGCCCATGGACAGCAAAAACTTGCGCCCCTTGCGGTCAACCAAGATCACGGCTACGACTGTCATTATCACGTTGAGCGATTTGACGCTGAGGTCGCCCCAGTTTGCGACTGACCCTGGCAGGCCGGCGTTGTTAAGAATATTGACAATGTACGCCAGTATAGAGTTGATGCCGGTGGCTTGGTTGCAGGCCAAGATGACGCAGGCTATGACAAAGGGGATCACGTACTTCTTGCTGATAAGGCTGTCTTTGTAAGAAACCTTGCCCCCTTTGCGTTTTTCCTGGCCAGTTTCCAGTTTGGCACTGGCCTCCATCTCCTTGAATTCTGCGGACGCCTCTTCCTCTGTTCTGGTTTTGCGGAGGGCTTTCAGTGCGCCCTCTGTTTTTCCCCTCTTGAACAGCCATCTTGGGCTTTCTGGTATAAAAAACGCGCCAAGGGTGAAAATGACGCCAGGTGCAATGCTCATCCAGAAAATAGACCGCCACGCACTGTTTTTGGCATCGAAGATGGCCTGGCCCTTGGTGACTGTATCTGCCATTGCCGCAACGGCCCTCTCCACCCCTTCCACCTTGTTTGCATAGTAAAGGCCAATCAGCGCGGCAAGCACTAGGCCGATGGTCAGCAGCAGTTGAAAGATGCCAGTTCCCCTGCCACGGTTTGATGCGCCCAGTCCCTCGGCCAAGTAAAGAGGTACGACTACCCCTATCAGACCGCCGGAGATGCCTTGTAGCAATCGGCCATAAAGCAATGGTGTATAGCCAGAGGCCAAGGCGATGACAGGGATGCTGAGAGTGAAAAGCACGCCCGAAATGATCATGATGGACTTTCGGCCAAACAAGTCGGAAAGCATGCCCGCGAACAGCGAACTTAGCACGCTACCCAGAAGCACCGCCGCGACCACGAAGCTGAGTTGCTGTGCGCTGAGCTTCCAAGCCACTGATGCGCTGCTTTCAAGGTAAGGCAGTGCCCCCGCTATGATGCCGACATCAATGCCATACAGCAGGCCGCCCAAGCCCGCAATGAAAAGCAAGTAGCGCATGTTGAACAGGATGCGCTTGGAATCGTTAGTTTGTGTGGTTTGTGGGTTCATGGCGTCGCTCCTTGTGCATGCCAAAAAACAATTTTATCAGGACAACTTGTTTACAAAATTTGTCAGTTTTTCCTCATGCTCTTCTAGGGACGTCACCAGTGCGAACTGTGTACGGCACCTGTCTAGGTTGTGCGACTCCCTCTTTGTCTTGAAATAGACATCGCCTTGCAAATAGTCAGTCAAAAAGCGTATGCCACATTCAAAGGTCAGCAGTTTGCCAGATGTCACCATGTTTTCTTTTTCAATGGGAAGGAGCGCTCCTGCGGTGCCTTCGATGTACCCTTTTGCGATGGCCTCGAACATTGGGGCCTGAACTTTTACTTTGGATATATCCAATTCGTCTTCGGCCACTGGGTTGGTGGCTGTGCGAACCATGTCCCCAAAGTCGTACAGGCTAAGGCCCGGCATGACCGTATCCAAGTCCAGCACGCATATTCCTTCGCCGGTTGCATCGTCCAGCAGCACGTTGTTCAGCTTGGTGTCGTTGTGGGTGATGCGCTCGGGTATCTCGCCCTTTTGCTGGAGCGACAATAGGCTGTTCGCAAGTATTTCGTGCGACATCGCAAACTCGATTTCTTTTTTTACACCAGCGGCGCGATTTTTTTTGTCATCCTCAATGGCTCTTTGCAAAACAGAGAAGCGGCTCTTGGTGTGATGAAACAATGGGATAGTTTCAAACAGCCTTGGCCCATCGTAGTCCATGAGGTCGTGCTGGAAGGTGCCGAAAGCCTTGGCGGCTTCATAAGCCTGTTGCGGCGTTTCAAGTATGTCCCAGCTCTTTGCGCCTTCAACGAATATGTAACATCGCCACACGTGGCCGTCTTGGTCAAAGGCAAAGTCTTCTCCGTTATGCGTCTGAACCAAGGTCAACACGCGCCTGCTTGTATCTTCAACGCCTTTCCTTTCGGCCTTTTCACGTATGTGCTTGGTTACATGGACAATGTTTTCCATCACCTTAGTGGGTTCTCTAAAAATGTTGTCGTTGATTCGCTGGGCTATGTATCGAACCTTTGTGCCCCCTTGGTCAAATATAATGGCGTAGGTGTCATTTATGTGGCCGTTTCCGTAGGGTTCGGCACTGACAAAATCGCCCAGAATATCAAATTTTTTCATTGTGGATTGCACTGCAGCAGTAAGCATGGTTGTCGCAGTCATAATCACTTGCTCCAAAGGGATTGGGGATACTCCCCGGCGTCAACTAATTTCTGGACACGTGATACAACATGTTCTTTGTCCTCTCGGTAGGTGACGCCAAACCATGAATCGGGCGTGTTGAGGACTGTGACGGATGCCCTGCCTGCGCGTATCATGATGTCAACCGCCAGCGGGATGTAGAACTCCGATTTTAGCTCGCGCCCATGCTCTTTCATAAATTCCAAGAAAAGTTCTTCCAAGTGTTCAAATAGGGTTGGCTGAAAGCCCCAAAAATTCATGGATACTGGCTCCATGCCTGTGAAAGTCATCGCGGCTCCATCGGCGTTGGCATCGCGCACTCCGCCCTCGAAGGCTTCCAGTGCTATGTGTTCCACGACTGTCATCAAAAGGTTTTGCTCTGACACCTGGCAAACTCCCCTAGCCACAGTGCCATTGGCAGATAGTGTCTTGGCCAACTGGAATGCGACCATGGCGTACTGTTCGGCTGGCCCTGCAGTAGGCTTGGGTGGCGAGGAAAGCCAACCGACTAGTGCCTCAAAGGCGCGGCGTCCATAAAAGTCGTCTGCGTTCATGGCGATGAATGGTTGCGCGACCGATTTTTTGGCAGCCAAAATGGCATGGACCGTGCCCCAAGGCTTTGTTCGCCCTTCTGGGACTGAGAACCCTTTGGGCAAGCTGTCTAGCTCTTGGAACGCGTAGTCAACGTCCACCCATTTGGCGTAATGAGCGCCGACTTGTTCGTGAAACTCTTTTTCAAAATCTTTCCTTATGACGAATACGACCCTCTCAACGCCGGCCCTCTTGGCATCGTAGATGCCGTAGTCCATTATTTTTTCGCCGCTGGGGCCAATCGGCTCCAGTTGCTTCAGACCGCCAAAGCGGCTGCCCATGCCTGCTGCCATTACCAATAATTCTGGTTTCATCGTCTCTCTCACTCTGCAAGCCTGTTTGTTGCAAACCAGGCATAGGTTGATTTGATGCCGTCCATTAGGTTAGTGCGGGGAGTCCAATTCAATTCCCTAGCGGCTTTTGAAGGGTTCAGTACGCTGCGCCTTTGCTCCCCCGCGATTCCAGGCCCATGCTGAATGTTTGACGTGTCCATCCCCGCTTCTTTGCATAGGCACTTGGCGAGATCCAACACTGTTGTTTCGATGCCAGTGCCTAAATTGAAAATGCCAGTGGCCCCTTTTGCCAACACTATGTTTGCGGCTTCCGCTAGGTCGGGAGCATATACAAAGTCCCTTGTCTGTAAGCCGTCACCATTGATGCGCGGTGGCTTCCCGTCACGCAGTAGCTTGGCGAACACCGCTACGACGCCCGCTTCGCCCTTTGCGCCCTGCCGAGGGCCATAGACGTTGGAGAAGCGCAGAGAGGCGCTTTTTAGGCCCTTTTGAACAAAATAGGAATAAAGGTACTTGTCAATCGCCAATTTGGCAACTCCGTACGGGTTCATCGGCGTTTCCAAGTGGGATTCCGCCTGAGGGCCGCTGGCCTCGCCATAAATGGCCCCGCCGCTGGACGCGAAGCCAAAGTACTCCAGCCCATTTTTTAGGCCAGCCTCTATTAACCTTAGGGTCGCGATGATGTTTTCTGACGCGTCAAAGATAGGGTCGGCGCAGCTGATGCGGACATCTATTTGGGCCGCAAGGTGAAAGATGGCCTGCGGACAAATCTTTGCCACGTGGGCTTCCAATGCCTCGTCTTTGAGATCCAAAAACAGAAACTCTGCCGCTGGGTTGACGTTGGTCTTGGAGCCGCTGCGCAGGTTGTCCAGCGCCCAAACTTGGTGTCCCTCTGAAATGAAGCGGTCAACAAAATGGCTTCCAATGAAACCTGCGCCGCCGGTAACAAGAATCCTCATACAAACTCCTACTGTAAATTTACCTAGAATCAACCACCATTGTAAACAATTCAAAAATACTGGAATATTATCAAAGAGTATTGTCAAGGAGTAGCCGCCATGGCCTCAAAAATGTTTCAAGAATCCTCATCCAGCCCAGAGGCGATTGCTAGGCTTCTGTCCCAGGACGAAAAGCTATATAGTAGCTTGGGCGAGCAACTTAGGGCCAAAACCCCTGCCTTTGTCGCCACAATAGCCCGCGGGTCTTCAGACCATGCCTGCAACTATGGGGCATACATCATTGCCGCGCTTTTGGGCGTCCCTACAATGTCATTGCCGCCTTCCTTGGTCACCTTGTACAAGGCCCCCCTGCAGATGCACAATTCGCTTGCAGTTGGCCTGTCACAGTCGGGCAAGAGTCCCGACATCGTTGAAGCACTGGAAGCCTGCGGAAGGGCAGGGGCCAAGACAGTGGCTTTCGTGAATGCGGAAGACAGCCCAATGGCAAAGCTGGCCGACACATTTTTCCCGCTCCATGCCGGCCCTGAGCTGAGCGTTGCAGCAACAAAGACTTATATTGCAAGCCTAGCGGCCATGGCTAGGCTGGTGGCCCATTGGAAGGGTGACATGGCCATGC
The DNA here is from genome assembly GCA_031281385.1 of Holophagales bacterium. The sequence continues at coordinate 11,389 of JAITFL010000140.1, read as the reverse complement.
TGGATGGGCTAAAGGCCCTGCCGGACGCACTGAATCAGGCACAAAAGGTTAATTTTGGGCCAATCGTGGAATCATTTGTGGACAAAAGCCGAGCAATGATACTTGGCAGGGGGCCAACTTGGTCAATTGCCCTAGAGGCATCGCTCAAGCTAAAAGAAGCCTGCTCTTTGCAAGCCGATGCGTTTTCATCGGCAGAAGTCAAGCACGGGCCTAAGGCGCTGGTGGGAAAGGGCTACCCAATGCTGGTGTTTGCGCCGAGGGGTCCAGCCCGCCAAGGGATACTGGATACGGTAAATGAGATGCGGGGTCTGGGTTCCAGCGTGTTCCTTATAGCTACAAAGGGAACAGGCGGAGAAAACGATGGGGCCGACATCCTTTTGGATGCCCCGGGAGACGCAGAAAATCATTGGCTTGATCCACTGGTGATGATCCAGACATTCCACTTAGCAGTGGAGCAAATTGCACGCGCAAGGGGGCTGGACCCAGACGACCCGCCCCACCTGAACAAAGTGACGCTGACAGTTTGACGCAAGACAATTTCAAATCAATGATAGTTTTGGGGGAAAAATGACCATCCGACACATTTGCAGGGCCATGCTGCTTTCGTCAATGCCGGTGCTGCTGTCTATCGTTGCCGTTGCCCAAGACGATTCTGCGGCGCGCCTAAAAAAAGACCTCGCCGCGCTTGCGGGCCAAGAGATGGCCGGCAGGGGCAATGGGCAGGAAGGGTTGGGAAAGGCCGTAAAATATTTGCTCGACACTTACAAAAAAATGGGTCTGAATCCGCGAAAGCAGCCATTCACGCTCCAATCGGCCAGAGTCCAAAATAGTAATGAGCCAGAGATCCAGTTGAACAACGTCATTGTTGTCATAAAGGGCAGCGACCCAGATCTATGCAATGAGTACATTGTCATCGGCGCACACTTAGACCACTTGGGGACTAGGCCAGGCCAGGGCGGAGCCAAGCCGACCATATTCTATGGCGCCGACGACAATGGCAGCGGAAGCGTGGCATTGATCGAGTTGGTGAGGCACTTTCACAAAAATCCCCCGGCTAGGTCACTTGTTTTCATTCATTTTTCGGGCGAAGAATGGGGGCTATTGGGTAGCGGTCATTGGGTGGCTAACCCAACGATTGACATTAAATCAGTTAGATTCATGGTCAATATGGACATGATAGGCCGCTTCGACAACGAAAAAGCTGTCCTGACCTTTACCGCTATGGGGATGGGCGCCAAGGACATTGAGAGGGCAAAAGAACTGGCCCCAGAAGGCGTTACGATTGAGGCCGACCGCGGCACGTCGGTATTCGCCCAAGCGTCCGACCATGCGCCATTTGCTTCAAAAGGCATCCCCACTTGTTTTTTGTTTACGGGCATCCACCCCGACTATCACAAGGCGACGGACAACATCGAAAAAATCAACTTTGGTGGGCTTGCCACTATCGCCAAGTTTGCCATCTCTCTCGTTACGGAGTATGCCACCAGCGCAGAAGTTCCAAAATTCCAGCCAGTGGGCGACTTGGGCATCTTTTTTATCGCATCTAAGGAAAGCAACACTGTGGCGTTCGTCAGACCCAATGGGGCGGCTTCTTCGGCTGGGCTGAAATCCGGGGACGTGTTGACACACATCAACGAATACACGATAGAGACGCCAAAAGACTACAGAGCCGCCTTGGACAACTCCAACCGAGGCGACAAAGTGAAGATCAAGTGGCTGCGAGGGGATGTGGCCATGGAAGCCGATGTGGTCTTGAAATAGATGAAATAGTTTGGGGGCTTCATGCCATCTGCGGAAATTTCTGTACTGGATCGCGGCTTTGTCCGCTTGGTTGACCACATGGGTACCGACCTGACCGTGGTGAACGCGGCCAGAGTTTCGTTTGGCAAGCGCAAGGAAACATTCGATGATAAAGACGCAGAACTGGTGACATACCTTGCGGCGCATGAACACACGGCCCCGTTTCGTCACGCCTATTTTACTTTTCACGTAAAGGCGCCGATATTCGTATTCCGCCAGTGGATGAAGCACAGGATAGCTTCTGACTTCAACGAAATTTCCGGTCGCTACGTTGAGTTCTCACCTGACGAATTTTATGTTCCAGAGCTGTTCCGCCAGCAGGCCAAAGTTAACAAGCAGGGGAGTGAAGGCGAGATAACTGAAGAATCTAGGAGTGCGGCGATGGACGCTTATACTTCGGCCTGCCGCAACTCAGTGGCCCAGTACAAAACGCTCATCGAATTGGGCGTGTGCAGGGAGCAGGCCAGATGCGTGCTGCCTTTGGCCCTCTATTCAGAAGTATATTGGACGGCCAGCCTGCAGGCCGTGGCCCATTTTCTGCACCTGCGGCTGGATTCACACGCCCAGTGGGAAATAAGGCAATTCGCCAAGGCAATCCGCGACTTGGCGGAGCCAATTTTCCCTAATAGTCTGCAAGCACTGATGCAGGCCGTTGCCAAGAATGCCCAATAGAATGTGCAAGAATAGAGATTAAGAAGGAGGTCGCAATTATGGCCAACAACAAAATATACCAAATCTACGCCGAGCTCTATGACTTTGAGCCAGTGATATGGCGGCGCTTCCAAGTGAAGAGCGACGTCACCGTTGCTCGGCTGGGCTACATCGTCCAAATTTTATTTGAAATGAGGGCCAGTCACCTGATGGCAATCGAAGTTGATAGAAGTAAAAATATTCTCAGAAACAATCCAAAACTCAAAGACATTCCCAACCTCCACGACATCTCCATACGCTATGAGATTCCCAGTAAGGGCCAAGATATGTTCCCCGATCTAGGAGTGCATAGCGAAGATGCTACAAAAGCTAGACTTCACGCCGCCGTAGAAAAAGAGGGTGATGAACTGCAACTCAATTATGATTTCGGCGATGATTGGTGGGTACTGATGAGGCTTGAAAAAATACTTTTGGACAAAGACTTGCCCGATGACACTGAACTACCTCGAGTGCTTGATGGCGCTGGCTTCGGCATAGTTGAGGATGTGGGCGGCACTTGGGGTTTGGCTGAATTGGCAAAAGCGTTCAAAAAGAAGAAAGGGGCCGATTACAAACATTTCTGCGAATGGGTAGGCATAAAGAATTTCGACTTTACTGCGTTTGATGTTGACGACATGAATTTCCGCCTGAAAAAAATACCGCGAATTTATAAACAAATCTATGAGGACAAACTGTATCCAACGAAAAAATCCATAGACCTGATCGAACGTAAATATTTAAGCAAGAAGCCTTGATACCAAATACAAAGCCGCATGTAGCAAAGGTTTTCACCCCCATGTTACGGCAGGGAGTTTACGCGGTCTCCATCCATTGTTGCCCATTGCCGGTTTATTGCCATCTCAATTCCGGCCCGGACGGGTTTTTGCATGGCTTCGGTGTAACGCGCAAAGCCAAAGATGCGCGAAATTTCTCTTTCTAGGTCTTCCCTCAAAAGCCCGATCTGTTGGTTCAGGATATGTTTTGCCGCAGAGGCAATTTCTTCGGGCGGTATATTTTCAAAGCTGCGGCGGGTTCTTTCGTCTGTTGATGGAACGCGGAAATCGTCATACTGCGCGGGGTCTATTCCATCTTCCCAATAAAAAATGGCATCTCCCAGCTTTGTACATTTCAGCCACATAGTAGAGACAAGCAGGTCAAATCGCCGGCTTATCCTAGCGCCTGCGCGGGAGATGCCCCAAGCCTCCAGCACCCTTTTGCACAATAAATCGCGGCTGATGGGGGCTTCGGTTTCTAGCACGGAAGATATTTGCTTTTTGATGATGTACGTGCTTTCATTGTCGGCAAAGTAATCGGAATCTCCCTGATGCCCTTGGACGGGGGCCAATTGGGCGATGCTGTACGGCTTAAACACATTGCCCACCGCATCGTCTTCCATTTTCTCAAATGTTACGAGAGCTGTTCGGCTGGCAGAAGTTTTTTCTGGTTCTAAAGGCATGGTTGGGGCGTTGGTGTCGGCCTTTGGCTCATTTTCTGCCTCAGTTCCACCCTTGATCGCGCTTTCAATTTCAGCACCAATGCGCCCAAGTTCTTTTTCGGGATTGTCCCACCAATCTAAGATCCACGTACGGCAAATCCGCCAACCCAATCCCCGCAAAACGGATTCTTGTGTGCTATTGCGGTCAACAGCCGTTCCGCCATTGTAGTAATTCATGCTGTCGCACAAAATGCCAAGCACATACGCATCTGGTTTTTCAGGGTGGATAACTCCAATGTCCACGCGGTAGCCCGAACAGCCGATGTTGGTGTTCACCGTATATCCCAGCTTGCGGATTTCTTTTGCCATGACTTCAACCGCGCCTTGGGAGAAGGCTTTTTTCCTGTCTGGATCAGGCAGGGCGCGGATGCCCTTGTCGGCAAATTCGAGAAAGGCCTTTAATCCTGCGAGTCCGTCCGACCTAGTTTTGTTGAGGTCAATTTGCTCTGGCTTCAGCGTGGAAAAAATCATCATCTCATACCTTGCGCGGGTGACGGCCACGTTTAGCCTTCGCCAGCCGCCGTCGCGGTTGAGCGGCCCGAAGTTGAGTGCCACTCGCCCTTGTTCGTCCGGTCCGTAGCCCACGGAAAAGAGAATGATGTCGCGCTCGTCGCCTTGCACATTTTCGAGATTTTTAACGAAAATCGGCTCTTCAGCGTTATTTGCCAGTTCATCCAAGTCTGGGCGGTTGCGGAATTCGGCCTCTAGCATGTCGGCGATCAGATTCTGTTGCACCGAGCTGAACGTGACGACGCCGATGCTCTTGTTCCTCTGAACGGGATCGTTGTCGGACAGCCTCTTTGTTATCTCGCGGACAATGGCCTCTGATTCTGCTTTATTTTGTTTTGTTTTCCCCCTGTCATAAAAGCCATCAACAGGGATCAAGCGCACTTGACTGACTATATCGTTTGGAGAGGGGAAGGTGTACAGCTTGTTCTCATAGTATTTTCGATTGGAGAAAGCAATGAGGCTTTCGTGCTTCGAGCGATAGTGCCAAAGCAGGTGCATTTGCGGCATGGGAAGCGCAAGGCAATCGTCCAACACGCTTTCAAGGTCTTCTTTCTCATAGTTGTCTTCATCGGCCTGATTGGTTGCGAAAAAGCTGGTGGGTGGAAGCTGTCTAGGGTCGCCAACGACTATCAGCTCGGTGCCACGCGCTATTGCGCCCACGGCCCCGCTGGTCGGCAACTGGGATGCTTCGTCGAACACCACTAGGTCGAATGGGGGATGCTTGGGGTCTAAGTACTGCGCGACAGAGATAGGGCTCATCAGCATGCATGGGCTTAGTTTTCGCAAAAGGTTGGGGATGCTTTCAAACAGTTTTCTCACGGGCATCATGCGGCCGCCGCTTTTGATGGTGCGCTGCAGTATTCCTATTTCGGATGAGTCTGATGCCCCCGCACTCAACATTGGGATCTGTGCGGAAAGACGCGCTGCCAGCTCCTGTTTGGTCAGCGTTTCAAATTGTTTGTTTAGGGCTTTGAACCTTTCGATTCTTTGGGAGAACAGAGAGCCGCGGAAAGAATTGAGGATGGGCGTATTATCGATGATATGGATAGCGCACTTTCTGGACAAACTCTTTATAAAGGCGCCAGCAAGGCCGTCTTCCTTGATGAGGCCGTTTTCCAGCGCGGCGGACACACTCTGCAGCCCCTCGCTGTCCAATTCTGACTTGACTTGCAAATACCCGCAGTAGTCGCGTAGCCCGCCGAGGCTTGAAATCCATCGGGAAGCCCTTTCGGACATCGCTGAAATCCAATTGGGTTCGCCGCGCCACTGTTCAAACGAGTTTTTGAATTGCTCGGAAAGCGCGGATTCTAATTCGCTCAATTTTGCCATGCACCCGGTAAATTTATTCCAATCCGTTTTATTTGCAGCAGTGAAATTCTCAAAGTCTTGATCCAGGGATGTGCTGATAGATCGAATGGCCGTGCTTTGTGAAGCGTTGTCACTGACTGTTTTTTTAAGTAATGATTGCAAATCAACAGCCAGTTTTGTGGTATTTTCAATTAACGACCAATCGCAGTTGCCATTGTCGAACAGCACTCCGAATAAATTGTTGAGCAATTGGGCGGAGTCTTCGACAGATTTTTTGCATTTTTGGTATTCGCAGACAAGCTCCAAATACCCAAGTGTCTTGGATTTATCAAAGCTCTTTTGATCTAGGGCAAATAGTTTGATGGAGTTTGCTATTTTGGATTCGCCCATCATCTTGGACAGAAACCAGCCTGCGGAGCTTTGTTTATATTGCAAGAGCACCGTTTCGGCATCGAATTCGAGAAACTTTCCAGAAAATGACGCGCCCAGTTCTTCTTTGATGGCATCCCGCCTGCGCCCAGACTTGCAGGCAGCCATCACTTTATTTTCGCAAAGTGGCAAATCTGAATTTGTCAAAACATTGGCCGGAATGCGAATGGGATTGTTCGTCAAAAGCGCACAGAGCCTAGACGTTGCCTCGAGCTGCGAGTGTGTCAAGGCTGCACTTGAACCTATGCCTAGCCCTGCATTTATTTTTTTTGCCAGCCCTTCCAAGTTGGACAGTGCAGCTTGGTATTCGCCGACCATGGATTCTATCGCGGCTCTAATGCTCAGGCTGTAGTTCGGATTTTTGTATTCCCGCAACGGATGTCCATGTGCGCCCCCACAAGAGGACGCTGCGGCAGAGAGCATGCCGCAAAGATCTTCCCACCTTGAGTGTTGTTGGGGGGTCAGATTGCCTATCTGTTCAGCGGAGAAGTCAATGCAATCTGGTAAATCCTCATATTGTTCCGCTCGAGAAATGGCTTCATATAGGGAAAATCCAAATTGGCGCGGCAGGTGTAAGTTGCGGACAACTCCATTCAGCTCACGCCTTAGTGCTAATACTGCGTTGGCTTCATCGCGATAGCTTTGCGGCGGTTTGAAGCGCCCGATGTTGAGTGCCCTTTCTAGCTGGTCGAGTACGTCTTTTTTACGGGCTTTGTTGGAATGGAGTTCAAGGCAGAAATCCCCAATGCCTATTGCGTCAAGTCTCTTCTCGACCACGGAGAGCGCGGCCATTTTTTCCGCCACAAACAACACTGATTTGCCCTGATACAGCGCGTTTGCAATGATGTTTGTTATTGTTTGGGATTTCCCTGTTCCTGGCGGGCCGTGCAAAACAAAGCTCCGCCCCTGCCCGGCTGCAAATACTGCTGCGAGCTGAGATGAATCGGCGCTGATAGGAACTGCCAAATCCGCAGGGGCCACTGTGTCGTCCAAAGTTTCTGGATCATGGAAAGCAACGTCTGGCTCCCAAGTCATTTTCCCCGAAATCAGGCTATGCACCACCTTGTTTCTTTTCAAGTCTGCCGCTCGGTTGCGGATGTCGTTCCACATGATGAATTGGGTAAACGAAAATATCCCCATGAACGCAAGTTCCTCTACATCCCAACGCGGCTTGTTCATAATGGATTGGCGGATGATGTGGAACACCATTTTGATGTCAATGCCATGCGCGTCCAAGGGAAGCGGCTCTAAGCCCTGTATCGTTATTCCGAAATCTGCCCGCAGCATTTCAAGAAGCGTCACATTAAACTGTGGCTCTTCATCGCGCTGCCTGAACACATACCCGCGCTGGGCCGATTTTCTTATTATGTCAATGGGAATTAATATCAGCGGGGCATAGTGCGGCCTTTCGCTTGCATCGCTTTCAAACCATCTTAGGAACCCCAGTGCCAGATAGAGCGTGTTCGCGCCATTTTCCTCCATGCTGGCCTTGGCGGAGCGGTACAGATAAAAGACCGAAGAGCTTAAAGGCGTTTCGTCCAAATATGTGCGGATGCGGTGATTTCGGAACTCTGATTTGATCAGTGCGCTCCATGTGGATTCTTGGTTGACGCTTTCATATATTTTGTTGTCGCGCAGCACATTATTTACGTCCTGCGGCCGATGCATGATTTGAAATTCCTCTCCGTCCGCCAGTGCGTCCTCTAGGTCGTGAAGTGAGTTTACAAAAAGCTGGATCGAACTTTTTGTCACCCTAAAATTGAGAAGCGAGTTGCGAAGGCTCAGATCAAGCAGTTTGCGCTCCCATATCTGCTGCCTAGTGAATTCAACGGATTCTGCGGGCTTGAGTTTTTCCAATATCTCCAATTCGTTTGGCGCACCGGTGACAAAAATTTTTCCTTCGGTAGTTCCGCTTTCGTCAAAGGAAAAGGCCCCATCTTCCCTTTTTTGCGGGATCGGGCGGATACCGCCACCCCTAGATCGCTTAACGTCAACAAGGTACTGAAAATCCTCAAAGGTGCGCAAATGTTTTTCTGCAGCCGACACCGCGCCCTCGAAATCCGCTCCATTGCCAGATGTAAACGCGGTTGCTTCCACAACGCATATTTCATTAATGCCTTGGGCTATTCTCTTGGTCAGTGCGGATATATCGTCCTGCACAGATTCGGCAAAACATTCTTCTTCCAGCCAGCACCCCGCAAAGGCATGGCCCCTGATTAGGATCAACATCGGGTGCAGCCCAATGGCTTCAAGACAGCCAGAATACAGCAGTGACAAATCAAGGCAGTTGCCTAGCTTCTGTTCTTTTATGGCTCCGCACAAGCGCACTTTTTGCCCAGATTCCTCAAAGCTGGCGGGGAGCACGCAATAAGCGATGTTTTCCTGCTGAAGCGCTCCATAGATGGCCGCCATCTGCTTTCTGACAAAATTGGGGTTCTTGCTTTGATAGCCAGTAAATGATGGCGAGCCAGTCCAGCCAGCTAGTAACGTTCCGGCTTTTTTGATGATCTCAGTGATGTATGGATGGTTGGGCGTGACAAACGCAGCCAATATTTCGGGAAAGACGCTTGAGCCACTCCATTCATTTTGGCTCAAAAAGGCAAGGTCTCTTTTTTCCTGCGCCAGAACGCCAGAATCGTCTGAAACCGTCACTACCAAAGAGCCATCTATCCGCTCGGTCAATTCAAACAGCTTGGACGCAGAGAGGCGCAAGTCAATTCCCGTGAGGATATGCTCTTGTCCGGGCATGAGCGAGTCTATTTTTTTCTCCCAGTCATCCGCTATGTCCGGGTCTGTGGATATTTTTACTCCACAATTTTTCAATTCTGAATCCGTGCAGTTCTTTATGCTAAGCTGCCTCACGATGGGTACATGGTTCTGCTGAAGCGCGAAACTGGCCTTGCTGCAATATATACCTGAAATTTGAATAGACTCGCTCAAGTTTTTTCTCCTCTATATCCGAACACTTACGTGTGTATTTCCATGATAAGCCTTCTGTGGTGTCTATTTTCATCCTATAAAAATGACGTGCTTTTTGTCAATTCTGGCGTGTGTTTGAAAGGGATGGAGCTAAGTAGGTTATGCGGCTCCGCCCTATTCTCTGTGCTTTCGGCTGTCTTTGCTATAATGCGTGAAGCGTCAATTTTTTTGGCGGCTATTTTTTGTGGAGTCCGATGGCGCTGGGCAAATGGAACGAAGGCCGCTTGCTGGCCCTGGACGTTGACGGGGTTCTGATTGACCCCTGCGGCAGCTTTGAGAAGTGCGCGGCGATGGCTTTGGCAGAAATTGCCCCCGGCCTGCCTTGGTCTAACGAGCTATATTGGACTTTCAAGAGAGCTCCTGGGTTCAACAACGACTTTAGGCTCACGGCCGCCGCTGTAGCGTTATACGAGTTTGGCCAAGTCAATGAAGGGCTGCATGAACATCTAAAAGTCGGATTCGAGCATCTCGGGCAGCAAGAGCAAAGGCGCATCGCCGAGCTGGAGCCGCTATGCAAGGAGCGGGTGCAATTTCACTATCAGGGCGTAAAGCATTTGGAACGCCCGCTAATAACGCTCCAAGAGCTAGAAGACATTGCGGGCTGGGACGCGGCAATATTGACAGGGCGGCCCCCAGAGGAGCTTGCGCTGGCCTTTGAAGTGCTGGGTTTTGAACTGCCGGCTGCCTGCGATACCTGCCCAGAGTTCCGCAAGCCCGAGCCTGGCGGCCTATTGCATCTTGCGGAAACATTCAGGGCTCGCAAGGTCGTTTTTGTCGGGGACACGATGGACGACGCGACCTGCCTACGCCGCGCACGGAATGTTGCGCAAAGTAATGGTTTGGCCTTAGAGCTTGTTTTTGTCGCGGTTGGCAAACTTAGGGATGAAATAATCCAACCCGGGGATTTGGCCTACCCAACTTTGAGGGATTTCATATCGAGTGGTACATTAGCAAAAGCTGCCAATCAAGGGCCGCAGCATGGCAGTTGCCAATTATCAGGTTAAAAGAAAGGGTCGCTCGGCTTGCGCTTCCACGCCTCTGGCCTCTTGGGGCCGTCCTTTGGCTTTGCGTCTTTTGCCGATGCTAGGACATCTAGCAGCCCGCTGCTGACTCCTGCCGCCGCAGCGCGTGTAGCCTGTGGCACTATTTGGCTGGCCGCTTGGGATTCAGGGGAAAGGGCGGCTCCCCCTGTTTTGGCCAGTCCGCCCGCTTGCTCACGCAGGCGCCTATCGTGCCAAGCCTTGCGCTTTGGGTCTATCGGTTTCTTTCTCTCCGATTTGGCGAGGGGCTTATTTGTTGTATTTGGTTTAGACTCCCGCTTATTTTCACGCACCTGCGATTCGGGGTCTGTCGCTTCTTCTAGTATCTTGGCCAGATTGGCCAACGTGCCGAAGCTTTTGCTGCTCATATAGCTGATCAACTCCCTGATGGTTCTCATTTAGAGAACTATCAAACAAGCATATCAAAAATAGCTGAAAAGCCAATATAAAAATTGAGCCACTTGCAAAACTATCCGCCCGCCCATCGAAGCCATGTCCATGTATCAGCCCCTACCTAGGGCAGTAAGCGAGGCGAGTACCGGGGGTCTGGGGGGTAGCGAAGGGTGCCCGCAACAACGCGCTTACTCGCAACACCAGATGTGGGCAGCCCTGAGCGGACCCCCAGTTAGCATCCGGGCGGGCTCCATGACCCGGCGCTGAACGAGCCAAATCATCGGCTCCCCAGCCCGAGTACGCAAGATAGAAATGTGCTGCTGGGACGCTCCGGGTGCCATTCAGTCCGATGAAATCGCCAGGCGTATGGTTCAGCATCCGGGCGGGCTCCACGAACTGGCGATGAATGGGCCAAATCACAAGAGTGTTCACCCCGAGCACAAAAGATAGCATCAAGCACAACGAGTTAAGGAAATGGAAAGCTTACATGCCCCGGCAAATGCTATACTACTTCCTGCGCTCAAATGAAAAGCCTGTCCCGCTTCTTCCTAGACCACCTGCGCCCAAACTTGGGGCTCATCATCGCTGGGTCTGCCCTGGCCGCGCTGGCCGGGCTGCTTCAGACCATTTTGATCGGCTGCCTGAAATGGGTGTTCGAGGCATTCGCGCCTCAGGGTGTCGCTGTTTCTGGGGCAGTCCCAGACGCACTGCCCGCCTTTACAGCCGCCAAGGCTTGGCTGATGGC
>JAITFL010000134.1 GCA_031281385.1 Holophagales bacterium | reverse complement strand
CAACCAATTTCCCTCAACGTCGTGCCCACTATCTTTAGATGCTCGTCCAAGTCCGGGTGCGCCGCGTCCGCAACAATCAATAGGGCATCCGATGCCGCCACTTCGCCCAGAGTGGAGCGGAAGGCAGCCACCAGTTGGTGCGGCAGTTTTCGGATAAATCCCACTGTGTCGGACACAAGTGCGTGTACTGGCACGCCCGTTTCAGCATCGTTCCCCAGCCAAGCCTTGCGGGTCGTGGTGTCCAATGTGGCAAACAGCATATCCTTTGGTTCGCCCTCGCCCGTCAACGCGCGCAGCAGGGTCGTCTTGCCAGCGTTGGTGTATCCCACCAGTGAAACCCTTGGCAGGCCGGGCTGCCTGCCCTCCCTCTGGGTCTGCCTTACGCGCCCAAGATGCTCCAGCTCGGCCTTCAACTGCTTGATGCGCATCCTTGTCATTCGGCGGTCAACTTCGATCTGCGTTTCCCCGGGCCCGCCCCTTACGTTTACGCCGCCCACTTGGCGCTCTAGGTGCGTCCATGCGCCCTTTAGCCTGGGCAACTCATATTCGTATCGCGCCAGCTCGACTTGGGCCCTGGCCTCCCTAGTCTGCGCCCGCCTCTCAAAAATGGTCAAGATCAGCCCCGTGCGATCCATAGCCTCTAATTCGGTTATTTTCTCTATATTCCTAACCTGCCCGCCCGTCAGTTCGTCATCGCAAATTAGGTGCGTCGCCCCTAGCTGCTTTGCTTCATGGGCCAATGAGGCGAGTTGCCCGCTGCCGTAAAAAGACCTTGGGTCAACCAAAGTCCGGCGCAGCAGATGGCTGCCCAATGGCTCCATCTCGCAAGAACGGGCCAGCTCCTCTAGCTCCGCCAAGTGATCTCTTATGATTTCTTCATGGTCTGCTTGCCCCTGCCGGGCAACCAGCCAGCACTTGCCCTCCATCCCCCTGACCCCTCCATCAAAAAATTGGACGCATTGAGCTAACTAATAGTAAACTGAATTAGGACAATGCAATAGTTCTAAGGTGGATGAAAATGGCACTTTTCGGCTTTAGCAAAGACAAACCAAAAGACGGTGGCGCCGACCCCACTGTCATGGCCTATCTAGAGGATGCGATGAGGATCAAGAGCCCAGCAATGCTCCTAGACCCTCGCAAAAATGAGATTCCATGCTCCATCCAGTCAATAAACGAAGCCGAAGGCACTATGCAGTTAGTCCTTCGCGCAAACTTGTTGGCCGAAAAAGGCGCGAAAATTACTTTTGTGGTAGTCGTTGACAACATGAGAATTGGCGGCTCCAGCAAGCTGCACGAGGTAAAGCCAGGCTCCGCCGTAGTTGACATACCAGCTTCTTTCGAGCTCATGGAGCGCAGAAAAAAGCAAAGGGCAAAAATAAACCCCCGAGAGGGCACCACCTGCATTCTTTTGTCTGGCCTATTTGATGGAATTGGCATCACAGGGCTTCCAGAGAACATGTCCGAAAATGGGGCGCGGGTCAAAGTGGAAAAGGCACTGGAAGTCAAATCCGAAAAGCCCGTCAATGTGACAAGCAGAAACGTGCAGACTGGCCAAATCTTCCCAATCATGAAACTAAGCAAAATCCCCAAAGTCGTTGCAACGCTAGAGGGAGCCGCCAAGATGGTCTATATGGAAGTGACCAGCGGAACAACCTATCTTGGAATTTCATTTGAAGAAATGAAATCCGAATTTATGAAGGCCATAGGCACCTTTGTAGCCAGCCGCGCAACCCCGCTGCCCAACTCGCTGCCGCCAAGGGCCAGGCGGTCTAGCGTTGAAATGGATGGCAAATCTTCAGTGGGCTTTAACCCAACGCAAGGCGACTCAAAGGCCGGATCTGGGCCTCAAGATGAAAAGCAAAAGCACAGCGAGCCATCGGCGGCCGCACCGCCTAGTTCCCCGACAAGCCAACCGGCAGCCGCTCATGAAACAAGCGCACAAACCGAAAATGCGCCAACCAATGAATTTGGCCGCCCAGTTCCCACCCCACTGCAAAAGCTGAAACGCAAAGGCAAAACTATTATTCTGTTTGGCACCGATGACCAAAAGCTTGTCAAAACCTTACAAGCCGAGGGCTACGGCAAGGTCTGCTGCCCCGAGAACATGGAAGGTCTGCTGGAAGTCATCCAGCAACCCGGCGCGGGCCTGCTCCTGATGGATCTAGAAATGCCGCTGGACAACTGCTTGGCCATCGCCGCCACCATCCTTGGGCAGCTTCCCGAACCCGTCCCAGTGATATTGGTTTCGGAGAATACGCAGGTGGGCGTAAGGGACGCGCTGGACGCGCAAAAGGCCGGCATTTCTCTTGTGCTTCCCAGGCCGCTGAAAATTGACAACGAGCTATTCAACAAGATAGAGCAGTCAATGTCGCTGGGCGGCTAATATGAAGCCTTGCGTCAGCTATTGAGTGCCCTGCCGTACACGGCCCGCGCCGCTTCGGGAAACGCTTCGTTAAGCGATGGATGCGGGTACATGGTGTTGATGAGATCATCCACTGTCAGTCGCCCTGCGAGGATAGCCAAGCTGGACGCGACCAGTTCCGTGGCCTTTGGGCCTATGATGTGAACGCCCAATATTTTCTTGGACTCTGCATCCGCCGCTATCTTGATGAACCCATGCGGCTCCCCCATGATGTTTGCCTTTGCCAGTGGCATGAATGGGAATGTGCCAACTTGAACTTTGTGTCCCGCTTCCGCAGCCGCCCTTTCCGACAGCCCAACGCAGCCCACTTCGGGCGAGCAGTACGTACAGCTTGGCACGCGAGAGTAGTCAATCGGGTGGGGATGGGCATCGAAACCCAATTCCATTGCAGCATGCTCGGCGGCAACGATTCCCTCGTCCGAGGCGACGTGGGCAAGCATCGGCGTCCTCACTATGTCGCCTATTGCGTAAAGGCCAGGCTCATCGGTCTGCATGAATTCATTGATTTTCACTGTGCCGCGGTCTAAAACAGCCGCCGTGTTTTCTAGGCCACAACCCAACGTGAATGGCTGGCGCCCAACAGCGACCAACAGGCAGTCTGCCTCCACCTCCCCCGCCCTTTCGCCTTCCAGTGTGCACATTATTACCTTGTCTTGGCACTTTTCGGCTTTTGCGATTTTCGTCTTAATCCTTACGTCTATCTTGTACTGCTTGGCAAAAATCTTTGCCAGCTCCGCACCGATGGCCTGGTCTTCCAACGGCAGCAGATGATCCATGAATTCAACCAGTGTCACCTTAGTTCCAAGGCGACTGAAAACGCTTGCAAACTCAACGCCTATGGCCCCAGCGCCAAGTATGGTCATGCTTTGAGGAAGCCGCGCCATGCCAAGCGCATGGTCGCTGTTGATGATAACTTGGCCATCTACATCAAGGCCCGGCAATTCTTTAGGCACAGAGCCAGTTGCCAAGATAATTTTCTTTGCATCATGGACTTCTTCCCCCACGGCCACCCTTCCGCCGCCCAAAAGCGCGCCATGCCCCTTTAGAACCGCCACCTTGTTTTTTTTCATCAAGAACTCTATGCCCTTGGAGTTCTTAAACACAATGCGGTCTTTGCGCTTTATTATTGCTTGCAGGTCGGGCGCGAGCGACTTTCCGTCAACCCCGCAGATGCCAAAATCTACCGCCTGCTGCATCTGTTCAAGACGGTGGGCGGTTTCCAGCCAAGCCTTTGCCGGGACGCACCCCCTGTGCAGGCAAGTGCCTCCCATGGCCGCGTCTTTTTCCACAATGGCCGTGCTGAGTCCCAATTGTACCCCTCGGATGGCCGCAACGTAGCCCCCAGGGCCAGAGCCAATGACGATCAAATCGAAGCTAGACATACAGATTCTCCCTTGGCCACCCAAAAATAACGGCTGGCCTTATTTGTCAATTGTCCATTGTCAATTGTCAATTTGCTAGTCGGGGCCTCAAAGCCCAAATATTTCAGTATCTTGCAAGAGGATCTCTTTTCCTTACGACCCCTTTTGTTCCGCCAGCCACCTTTCGGCGTCTATTGCGGCCATGCAGCCGCTGCCAGCGGCGGTTATGGCCTGGCGATAAACATGGTCTTGCACGTCTCCGCAGGCGAACACTCCGGGGATCGAGGTCTTGGAAGAACCCTTTTCAACGACCAAGTAGCCATTTTCGTCAAGGGGCAATTGACCAGCAAATAGGGTAGTGTTGGGCTGGTGGCCGATGGCTACAAACAGTCCGTCCACCTTCAAATTTGAGAGCGACCCATCCACTGTGTCTTTCAATTCCAGAGACGAAATTCGCTCCATACTCCCGCCTCCGCGCAATTCCTTGGTTTCGGTGATGATTTGGGAAATAACTTTGTTCCACGCAAACTCTATCTTTGGATTGGCCTTTGCCCTGTCCTGCATGGCCTTCGAAGCCCTAAGTGCATCTCGGCGATGTATCAGGTGTACCTTTTCGGCGTGGTTGGTCAGGTAGATGGCTTCTTCCAGTGCTGTGTCGCCGCCTCCAACGACCGCCACCACTTTGCCCCTGTAAAAAAACCCATCGCAGGTGGCGCAGGCCGACACTCCACCGCCATTGCGCGAAAGCTCTTCATCCTTGCCGATGCCCAGCCACCTTGCCTGAGCCCCAGTTGCAATTATCAGCGCATCGCAGGAATATGCCCCCCCGTCGGTCTCCAGCCTGAATGGCCTAGAGGCCAAATCCACCTTTGAGACATAGCCTGCCAATAACTCCGCGCCCAACCGCGATGCCTGCGCCTTCATGTCTTCCATGAGCAGAGGCCCCATGATCCCATCCTTGAAGCCCGGGAAATTTTCGACTTCAGTGGTGATGGTCAGTTGCCCGCCAGGCTGGTTTCCCTCTATGACCAAAGGGGCCAGGCTGGCCCTGGCACAATAAATGGCCGCCGTGTAGCCGGCAGGCCCACTGCCAACGATGATTACCCTTTTGTGCAGGTTATCCACAGATCCTCCTTTGCCGTTGTCAGAACCTTGGGCAGATGCCACCCATTTATTCCAATTTTAATTCAAAAATGCCTCCCTGCAATTTTGAATTAGTTTGCTACGACGAGGCATGATGTCCGTGTCGCGCATTTCAATTCCAGATAGAATCATGGCTGATTCTGCCGGAAT
>JAITFL010000005.1 GCA_031281385.1 Holophagales bacterium | reverse complement strand
ATTTCAGAAAACGTCATGCTCTATGGCGTGCTGACCGCCAGACAGAACCTCAAATTTTTTGCGGATCTTTCAGGCAAGCCCTGCACCATGGACGGCTGCCGCAGCCTGCTGGACAGAGTGGGCCTAGACGAGGGCGTGATCCATTCAAAAGTCAAAACTTTTTCCAAAGGCATGCGCCAGAAACTCGGCCTGGCTATAGCCCTGCTGCGCGACACGCCAGTAATCATCATGGACGAGCCGACTTCCGGCCTAGACCCCAAAGCGTCAAAGGACTTCATTGACCTAGTGCTGTCGTTGAAGCAATCGGGCAAGACCATGCTCATTTCGACGCACGACATCCACAGGGTCAAAGACATCGCCGACCGCGCGGGCATAATGAGGCGCGGCAAGCTGGTGGCGGAAAAGACAAATGGCGAGTTTACCACCGAGAGCCTGCAGGGGCTGTACATTCAGTGCATGAACGATTAAGACGGTTTGGACTTAAAACAAATTCCCAGCCACAAACTACAAGCGGGGAATGGTGCTATGTGCGCTTATTCCATCCCTAATTCCAAATTGCGTCCATACAATTTTGAATTAGAATTGGAATTAGTAACCATGTGAACACAAGGAACTCGATGGACTGGTTCAGGTGGGATTTCGACCATCCCGCATATTTCAAGATATACGCCTGCAAGGAGAAGGACGCGCCGCAGGAGGGCCCTGCGCTCGCAGGGTACTTGGACATGCCGCCCCAAAGCCTTGTGCTAGACCTGCCCTGCGGCTGGGGAAGGCTGTACCCATACTGGAAGCAGAGCGGGTGGAAAGTGATCGGCGGCGACCTTAGCCCCAACAACCTAGCCATACACGCGGAAAAGCACCCAATCCCCCTTGTGCGCCTAGACTTCCGCAGCCTGCCTTTCAAAGATTCTGTCGCAGACGCTGTAATGTGCGCCTTCACTAGTTGGGGGTATTTTTTGAGCGAGGCCGAAAACTATCAGCAGCTCTATGAATTTGCAAGGGTGCTAAAGCCAAGGGGGGTCTTGCTTTTGGACTTAGCTGGCCGCCATCATCTGGACAAAGAGTTGGAGCCTGTCGAAAACCAATGGTACACGTATGCGGATGGGGACTACAGGGAGCGCGTTTACACATCCGAGGATAAAAAAAGAATAATCACCGACAGGATAAAGGACGGCGTACACTTTCGCCACGACATCTGGATCCCCGACGAAAACGAAATAATATCCGCCCTTAGTGAAACTGGCTTTGAAATTGACGACTGCTGGGGCGGGCTTGCCGGAGAACCTTGGGACAGAATGTCGGAAAGATGGATATATAGGGCCATCTGCACCCGCAAACCCGCATCGGTCATGCAGTAGCGTATTCTCCTTTTTTAAGTAAACCAATGCTGGCTACAAGCGTAAACTATAGGTTGCTGTGTGGCCTAGTTAGTCGTTGTCTGACCGGGCACACAATCTTTCATCAACCCCATTTTTGGAGCCGCCGGATGTCAAAAAAGACCCTGCCAACCCTAACCCTATTGCTTGCGCTGGGCATGGTGCCCCTCTTGGCGCAATCCCGTACCCAAGCCACGCCCCAGACCCCTGCTGGCGCAGCCGCCACCCCACCCGATCCAAACGCGCTAAAGGAGTTTGCGGAAATCATTAAGGACGCCCAAGAGAGCAAGGGCTTTTTCACCGTTTTCCAAAAAGAAGACAAGGTGTGGCTGGAGATCGGCGAATCCCAACTGGACAAGCCATTTTTGATGTCATGGAACTTAGCCAAGGGCATCGGAGAGGCCGGCCTTTACAGCGGCATGATGGGCGACAGCATTTTGGTGGCCTTCCGCAGAGTAGGCAACACCATGCGCCTGATGGCACTGAACACCGCCTTTCAAGCGGACAACAATAAATCCCTTAAACTCACGCTTGACAACAGCTTTTCTGAAAGCCTGCTCAACGCCGTCCCTGTCCTGTCCAAGCCTAACACCGAGCGCAAGAGCGTCCTGATTGACGCATCCGCGCTTATGCTAAAGGACTATCCTGGCCTAGCATCAGGACTCGGCAGAATGTACAGGCAGGGCTACAGCTTCGATAGGGGCAACACCACGTTTGAAAAGATCAGGATAACTGAAAAACAGTCATCTTTCTTGGTCAGCAGCCATTTTTCTTTGGCCAGCGTGGCGCAGCCTAGCCCAAGCACACCGCCGGGGATGGCGCCCTCCACCCCTGACAACGTGCCAGACCCAAGGAGCCTATTCCTGGGAATCATCTACAATTTCCTTCAATTGCCGGAAACGCCGATGGCGGCGCGGCTGGCGGACGACCGAATTGGATTTTTCGTCAACACGCAGTGGGACTTTGCAAAAGAGGACATCGAACTCCGCAAGCGCTTCATCAACAGGTGGCGCCTAGAGAAAAAAGACCCGTCCTTGGCCGTCAGCGAACCCAAAGAGCCAATCGTCTATTGGATAGACAAGGGAGTGCCAGAAAAATACAAGCAGACCATTGCCGAAGGCATCTTGGAGTGGAACAAGGCGTTTGAAAAAGCCGGATTCAAAAATGCCATCGAAGTCAAATTCCAGCCAGACGACGCCGACTGGGACACATTAGACGCCCGCCACGCGTCCATCCGCTGGCTAGTGGGCACCGATGTGTCATTTGCCATTGGCCCTAGCCACGTTGACCCCCGCACTGGTGAAATACTGGACGCCGACATCGGCATAGGCGAATTCTGGGTTAGGAGCTATCCCCGCGAATTCCGCGAAGACATTGCCCCCAAGACGGGCGCAATGCACATGAGTACAGGAAGGGCAGGCATAATCACTGCGTCCGAACTGACGGAAATGCCATTCGCTATGGATCTGCTGGAAGCCAGGGGCGAATTAGACCCCCTTTCGCCAGAAGGGGAAGAATTTGTCAAAGAGTGCCTGAGAGAACTGATCACCCACGAAGTCGGCCACACCTTGGGTTTAAGGCACAACTTCAAAGCCTCTACGGCCTACACGGAAGCACAGTTGAATGACCCCGAATTTACAAAGAAAAATGGCTTGGCCAACTCCGTGATGGATTATGTGCCCGTGAACCTTCCGCTGGAAGGGCAGAAACGTGGCCAGTTGATGTCTGGCGCCATAGGCCCTTGGGACTATTGGGTGATCGAATATGGCTACAAACAGTTTGACCCATCAAAAGAAGCTGATGAACTGGCAAAGATAGCGGGCCGCAGCGACGACCCTCTGCTGATCTATGGCACCGATGAAGACAGCTCATTCGGCATAGACCCTGACGTCAACACGTACGACCTTGGCCCCGACACCTTGGCGTATGCCGCAAAGCGGATACAGCTTTCTGCCGAGCTGATAAAGCGGCTGCAAAACCGCACATTCAAGCCGGGCGAGCCGTACCACATATTGAGGCGCCAAACCAATCGAGCGCTCAACCAAGTCGCCAATTCTGTCTCATTCGCGTCCAAGTACATCGGCGGCGTTTCATACAACCGAGACCACGCTGGCACCAGCCGCACCAACATGACACCCGTCCCCGCCGACCGCCAGAGGGAGGCCCTGAAGTTGCTTGAAAAGCAGATATTCAGCATGGACTCTTTCAAGTTCACGCCCGAATTTTTGTCACGCCTGACCAGCGACCGCGTGGACTATAACGACCTCTCGTCACCCACCTACAGCCCAAGCCGACTCATGCTGGCCATACAAAAATACGCCCTTTCTAGGATGATGGCCACAGGCGTCGCGCAAAACATCTTAGATGCAAGCGAAAAGCAGACAAACGCAAAGCAGGTCTTTAAGCTCTCCGAGCTATACGACACGCTGCAGTCGGCGATCTGGGCAGAACTAAGGGGAGGCAAGGAACCCACAATGGCTAGGCGCAGCCTACAGCGCGAACACCTTCGCAGCATGATCAACGTGCTGCTGAGGGCAACCACCAGTATGCCAGACGACGCGAGGAACCTGATCCGCGAAAACATGCGCCAATTGAAAACCCAATTGCAAGGCGCGGCGGCTAGGGCCGCGTCCAAAGAAACCAAGGCGCACTACAATGAGTGCATAGCCCTCATTGACGACAGCTTCAAGGCCAGCCTGCAAAGGGCCACGTTCTAGCAGCACAAAACAAAATAGCCCGCATCAGCTTTTCGAAGCGGGCCGCTATTTTGGCGCAAGCGCAACGCTTGCGCCTTTTTTGTTTTAGAGCGTTTCCCCTATTGATTGGCTCCGACTCTCATAGATTGCGGCTGCGCTCACATCGCGGCCTATGCACTCCGTGCCATTCCCTACGGGAAGGGCTATAACCGACATTGTGTCTTCATGGCCTGGGGCGTGGAAAACCTTGTTTTTTCATAAACTTTTTGGGTATCCGCTGCTGTGTCTGGCGTTCAAGACTGTTTCGCCTGGTGTTACCAATAATAACGTCAGTCCTTGTCCGCCCATTGAGTGGTTCCATTTTCGCTTTCGTTAATCCTGCGGTGGAACCTGCTGTCCTGCCCGAAATTGCAGTAGCGTTATTGCGTTTTGGCGTGTCCAAGCCCCTCAATACCTCGTTTTCGCCGTGGGGCGGCGAAAACAGAGTGCCAGATTGTTCGTGCAAAGCGGTCACGCAGACCCTCCAAATGCTTGTTACTAGCTGGTTTCGGGCGGCCATGGTGGCGGACTGTACTGCGAACCAAAGTCCGTCCTTTCCACATTATCGCACAGAAACCTTTTTTTCCTAACACATTTCTGCGTTTTTTGGGGGAATTGAGAACCTTTCACGGCAATTACATAACATCTTATTTTTCAGCATGTTGCAAGCATAGCTGGTTTCGAGGCCCACGAACAGTCAAACGGATAGCTCCAAAACGGAGCAGTGGGATGTTCACCCTGCCCGCTGACTGCGGCGTCCTACTATGCCCAGTGCTGGCATCGCGGCCTCTATGGCGGCCCTCATCGCATCGTTTTGGATGTGTCCATAGTGCCTCTCCACCATCCTGGTGTCGCTGTGGCCCAACTGGGCCGCCACAAAGACCAATGGACAGCCTGCGTTGACCAGCATTGAGGCGTAAGTGTGCCTCAACTCGTGGAAGGTGACGGGTTCAATGCCAGCCGCCGCACAGGCGAACTTCATGCGGCGAATTTGGTCTGCATCGGCCCACGCGCCCTTGGAGTCTTGGCGCTTGACCCGCACCATGCTGTTAGCGAAGATCAAGCTGTTTGGCTCGCTCCTTTTGGCCACAAGTCTATCGAAGAGGGCAGAACCCTCACGGCTCAGAACTACGTGGCGAGGCTTCCCGTTTTTCGACTCTGCTATGTACAATGTCGAGCTGGCTGGGTTGTAGTTGCTGCAGGTCAGCCGCGCCAATTCTGAGTAGCGGCACCCTGTCAGCAGTGCTCCGCGCACCAAGTCTCCGAATTCGCCCTTGCACACGGCGGCCAGGCGCGCGGCCTCCTCCGGCTGCAAGAACCTTGCCCTAGCACTGGTCGTCCTAGGGTAAGCCTTCGCCTTTTGCCAAGGCATGTCGCTTGTGTCGGCCAAACCGCGCTCAGCCGCAAAGGATAGGGCCGCTTTGAGGGTCGTAAGTATCCTGTTGGCGGTGTCTTTCCGCGCCCGCCTCATATCGTCCGTGGCGGGGGGGCACGCATACTGCTGGGGCCGGCCCGCCCTTGTGCGAAGTCGCTTGGGCGTTGCCGCCACCGATTCGTGCCACTGTTCCACCGCCTGCCTAGTCAACTGCGAGACCACAACATGGCCCAGTGATGGCAGTATCCATGCCCTCGCACTGGCCCAAGCTCTTGTAGCCCCTTTCTTGCCCTGCCGCTGCTGGTTGCCAAAATAGGCGTGAATCGCATCTGCTACGGTTGGATTGTTTTTGGGATGCAAGAAGTCAGATGCACCACGCTCTCGGCACCATTTCAGGGCCTTTGCCTTCGCCTGACGGTATGACAGAGCGCCTAACGGGGCGGTTGCATCATCCGCTGCGCCAATTGAGCCAAGGGCATCCGTCCCAGGCCCTTTCAGCCTGGCGTACCACGCCCCCGCCCCTCCACCGGCAGGGCGCCTGTAACAGAGGAACTGCCCAGGGGCCAGGCGTTCCTGGAACCGCGCACCGGCGGGGAGTTTTTTCCGGGAGTCCCGGGATTCTAGTTTTGAAGCCAATTTTCCTCCAAAGTTCACAACAAGTCCACACATGTTCACACATGTTCACAGAAAAAGCACTGCTCCCCGCATTATCGCATAGCCCCAGCCTAGTTTTGCCGCCGCCCCACGGCGGAAACGGGGTTGAATACCTTTTCCCTCTCAAGACCTGCATCGGGAGCGCACAAGCATCCCCCCGTTGCTATTTTCAATTTTTTTCTCTAGGATGAATTACACATTTCCAACAACAGACAAATACATACGGAAGCAGTCACCCCACGGCAAAACGGCTCTGGTGTGTCAACTGCCTTATATGCACCCTATTTCAATCAGGACATCCACAACACCAAACTTTGCTTTTTTGGAGCAACAAAGCAATGAAAGCTAATCCGATGCGCACAGTGCTCGGCTTTGCGGCGACAGGAAGCTGGAGTTCCGCACCAAACGCAAAACCGCTTGACAACCTTACT
>JAITFL010000198.1 GCA_031281385.1 Holophagales bacterium | reverse complement strand
GCCGCCCTAGTGCAATGAGCGTTTGAGGCTGCACTTCAGCCTCAAACGCTCATTGCACTAGGGCGGCTTCCCCAGACCCCGGGTACTCGCCTCGCCTACTGCCCTATGTAGGGGCTGATACATGGACATGGCTTCGATGAGCGGGCAGATGCTTGAGAGATGGCTCCGAGGTTGGCGATACAGGCGGGAACAAGGCTCTGTCCGGCACTAAATGCTCAATCCGCCATAATTTAGGCGCGGCGTAGCCGCATCAGTACAAACCGCCTCATTATGCCTTTTCCTTGATTTTGTTTGGACTTGGTGATAATATCATTGTTCAGCTTTGAGCGCAGAGGCGCCTGTGTACTCCAAGCTCACCCAAGGCGTTCAAGGCAATTCGCGGCTACTGAAAAATCAAGGAAAATCAAGGAATAATGTTCGAAACACTGACTGACAAGCTCACAAAGGCGATGAGGTCGCTCTTGGGGCAGCCCAGCCTAACGGAGAAAAACATCGAGGACGCCCTGCGGGACGTGCGGATGGCGCTTCTGGAGGCGGACGTGCATGTCCAAGTGGCCCGCACATTTTTGCAAAGAGTCAAGGAAAGGGCCTTGGGCTCCTTGGTGTTAAAGGGGTTGAACCCGGCGCAGCAGTTCATTGACATCGTGTACCAAGAACTGACCGACATCATGGGCGGCCATACAGACGAAAAGCCGATGAACATGGCGCCCAACCCGCCAACGGTGGTGATGATGGTTGGTTTGCAGGGCAGCGGCAAAACCTCTACATGTGCAAAACTGGCCAAGTACCTCAAGAAAAATGGACACAGCCCGCTTCTGGCCCCAGCGGATCTAAGCCGCCCGGCGGCAATAGAGCAACTGCACATTGTGGCCAAAGAAGCAGGAGCGCAGTCGTTCCGCAGCCTTGAAAAAACCCCTGTCACAGTCTGCACGGCCGCACTGGAAGAGGCTAAAGCCAAGGGCTGGGACGTGCTGATACTAGACACTGCGGGGCGCCTGCACATCAATGAAGACCTGATGGAAGAGCTGTCCGTCATCAAAGCCGCCTGCAGGCCCGATGAAATACTGTTTGTCGCAGACGCCATGACCGGCCAGGACGCAGTGCGGTCGGCGGGGGCCTTCAACGACAAACTTGGCCTCACTGGCGTGATCCTCACCAAAACCGATGGCGACAGCCGGGGCGGGGCCGCATTTAGCGTCAAGCAGGTCACAGGGCAGCCAATAAAGTTTGTGGGCACAGGAGAAAAACCGGACGACCTAGAAAGGTTCCACCCAGACAGAATGGCGCAGCGGATCTTGGGGATGGGCGATGTGCTTACGCTCATTGAACAGGCCAAAGAAAAGATTGACGAAGGCGAGGCAGAGAAGATAGCCAAAAAACTAGAAAAAAATCAGTTTTCTTTGGAAGACATGCGCTCACAATTCCAGCAAATCAAAAAGCTGGGTTCTATGAACAAACTGCTGGGAATGCTCCCCGGCATCAGCCAGTTCAAGGGACAGCTTGAAAATGCGGCCACAGACAAGCGCATGAAGCACATGGAAGCGATACTCGATTCCATGACGCCAAAGGAGAGGAAGAACCACAACCTGCTGGACGCCAAAAGAAAGCGACGGATCGCGCTGGGTAGCGGCCGCACGGTTCAAGAGGTCAATCAATTGCTCAAGCAGTATTTAGAAATGAAAAAAATGATGTCCCAGTTATCCAACCCCGGCTTTATGAAAAAAATACAGTCATTGGCCGGACAAAACAAGTTTCCTTTTATGTAGGCCAACGACACACCAAGGAGTCAAAGGAGTCACATGCTCACCATCCGTCTTGCACGCCACGGCGCGAAAAAGCGCCCCTTTTACCACATTGTCGTTTCGGAAAGCGACAGGATCCCTACCGGGCGCGCCTTGGAAATTCTGGGGTTTGTAAACCCCATAGCCACGTCGGGCGAAACTGTCCGAATAGACGCCGAAAAGGTCAAATCCTGGATAACCAAGGGCGCCCAGCCGTCCAAGACCGTAAGGGATTTGCTCAAAAAGCACAAAATCATATAACCGGCGGCCATCTCCAATACGCCGGAAGGCCCCGGCTAAAGGGATTTTGTGGCATTTGCTTAGACGCCCAAGGGGACAGAGATGGACTTGGAAGCCTTTCTGAAAGAAGTTTTAGAGCCAGTTTTGGATTTTCCCAAAGAGCTTGCGGTTGAAGTCAAAAAAAACGGTAGGCAGGTGGACGTGTCGCTGCGCGCCCCCCAAGCCGACCGCGGCAGAATAATAGGCAGAAATGGCAAGATGATTTCATCGCTCCGCTCCCTCTGCCGCGCAGCGGGCGAAAAACAGGGGCTTAGCGTCAACTTGGAGCTTGTGG
Organism: Holophagales bacterium; assembly: GCA_031281385.1. The sequence goes on along the minus strand of JAITFL010000198.1, from coordinate 16,377 downwards.
AAGACGACGAAGACGGACAGACGGCCCAGGAGGCATGATGTTTCTCTTGGGCCGCCTGGCCAAAGTGCAGGGGCTAAGAGGAGAGTTCTTGCTGGACTCGGCGACGGAATCCCCCGAACTCATACCCAGCAATGACGGGCTATTTCTGGCCCCGCCCAGCGTGGACTTGTCCAGCGGCGATGCTTCCCCGCAGGGCTGCATGGCCGTCAGCGTGCGCGAATTTCGATGGCACAAGGGCAGGCCATGCCTAGCGTTCAGCCAAATAATAGACAGGACGGCGTCCGAGCCGTACAAGGGCTGGGGGCTGTGGGCTTCGCGCTGGCAAACGGAATTGGCGGACGGCGAATCATTCAGGCGCGACTGGGTAGGCTGCCGGGTGTTCGCTGGAAACGAACTCGTCGGCGAAGTAGTCGGGCTAGAGCCATCCCCCGCAGGCTATGACATGGTCAAAGTCAAAGACATGCGCCCAGGGCGCAGTGGCCTGCGTGACGTCCCATACATCAAAGCTTGGTTCGACCTAGACTTGGCAAACCGCCGGATCTGCATTGACCCACCTGACGGGCTGCTGGAGCTAGATAAAATGAATTGACAAAAAAGGCTCACCGCCTCTTTGATTCACCAATCAGCGCGGTGGCAGACTGCTCATTGCCGCAGGCGTCTGACACTCGGATCATCACCCGGCTGCCCTTGACGCGCTCTTTGGGCACTAGGACGTTAAAGGATTCTTCCTTTTGGTCGAATATGCTGTCCTCTGGCAGCACGAACAGCCAGTTTTCGCCATCCGCGCTTATCGCCGCGTCTTGGATTGTTGAGGCCTCGTCTTTTGCGACAAAGCGCACCCTTATGTTTTCGCCGTCTTGGGTCGCCAGCAGCTCGGGTATCGTCGGGGGGGTGTGGTCAACGATGAATGGGTTTGTGCGCCAAGTGCTGGACAGCGCCGCGTTGAACGGCTGGGATGGTGCGTCGGTCGCAGTCGCCTCAAGGCGGTATCGTCCGTCTGGCACGGGCAGGGTGTCGAATGTGAAAAACATCTCCTGCCAACCTTTTTCCAATTCTATGGCGGGGCCATTCTCTGGCACAAGCCTGATGCGAAAGCTCAACTGGTCGCCATTTGGGTCATTCACTCTAAAGACGAAGGCTTGGGAGCCTCTTCTGAACCCCCTTTTTTCCGAGCTGCCCCAGCCAAGGGATGGAATTATTTTTTGCGCCTCCAAGGGGATGCGGTCGTAGCCGGTTGTGTCAAAGTCTTCCCTTGGCGCAGAGCGCTGTATGACGATGCCAGAAGGCATCACGTCTATGCCCTCCCAAATAGGCGCAAGGTTCCTGTTTGAATAATGAACCCTTATGCCTTCTACGATAGGAGTTCCGCCCCCGCGGCTAGATGTGAGCTTTATTCGGAACTGGGCGAAGCGCGTGGGCTTCATCTGTGGCCTCTCCCCAGAGCGAAGCGGAGGGCTCCACGGCCCCCAAGTGCTATCCGGCGTTTCTGTCGAACCTACCCTGAACTGTATTTCGGCGTTGGTGCCTTGGGGGTTGTCTGCATCGAGGTACATCCGCCCCCAGTCCCCTATTGGGTTTGCCCTAAGCGGCTGGCTCTCAAGCGTCCCCTCAGTGGCGAGCGAATCGGAGAGCAGGTGTATCTCTGCGGGGTTTGAAGCCACCGCTATGATGTCTGCGCCAACGGGCATGAGCGATGTGACTTGGGCGGCCCCCAAGTCTTGCAGCACTGCAAAGGGATCGGCCTCTCTGGCTTTTTCGGAAAGGGGGACAGAAAAAATGCGGCTGCGGTTGCCGGTGCCAACCAAAAGCTGATCTTTCCAAGCGGCCATTGAAAATACTTGGCTCAGGCTGCTGGTCCAAAGCACTTGGGGGATGCGCTCCTTGTCCAATTTGAACACCGTCGAGCGGACAGACCCTGCGTTTGTGACAAGATAGCTTTCGCGGTTCTCTAGCTGCCCCGAGCTCATTTTTTCCGCCAGGCCTTGGTTGGCACCGAAATAGATTTGCCCATCGTGAAGCGTCAGCGCCCTGACTTCCTCAAAGCCCGTAGCGGCAAGCACCTCTACCTGCTCGCCTATTTGGGTGAACCTAGCGACCAGTCCCTTGCCATGCGTGCCCAATATCCAAACGCCAGGGCTTTCCTGAACGATAGTCGTGAATGCAGTTTCTTCGGGTATGGAAACCAGCCGTCTAGCTACGGAATTTTCCCTTGCCAAGTAAAGCGTCGCGCCCCTCTCCCCGCCCCCGGCGATAAAAACATCGGTCCCATTTGAGGCCAGGGCCCATATCACCCTTGCGTCAATTTCTCCAAACGGCTTGGATTCGCCGTTGGGGTTTATCCGATGCAGCTTGCCGTCCGCGCTCGTGGCCGCTATCAGGTCATTGCCCAAGCGCGTCATGGCGAATATCATTCCACCCTTTAGCTGGATAAAGGGCCTCACTTGGCCGTTTGAGTAGCGGAATATTTTTCCTTCGGTTCCGGCGGAAAGAAAAGCGCCGCCTTGGCTGTCTGGGACTGCCGACCACACCACGCCCTCTGGAATTTGCGCGGCCCTTCTAGCGTTGGGGGCTAGGCGCAAACTGCCGTCCGCGCTAATTTTGACGCCCTTGACATCCGCCCGCAGCCAGTCGTTGAAGGATGAAAAGGTTTCAAGGGCTTGCTGTGCCGATGCTATGCTGCCAATGCACACTGCACAAAGTGCCGCCGCCACAGTGATCAATCTATTGAAATTCATGGGTTCCAACCTAAGGAAAAAGTGTCATGGGAAAATGGCGGCATTTTGCAAAATGCCGAATATTGTATTACTCAATCTCTAGCTCCAGCGTAAAAAGCCCCGAAACCTCTCTCTCCAGCGGCAGCACCGCCCTGCCGATGACGCGGCGCTGAAGCCTATTGTCGGAAGTGTCGCCGTCCGACATCAAAAGGCTGCTTATCGAAGGCGGTATGCCTTCGATGCGGTTGCCCCTCAGTCCGGCGCCGTCGAATTCTTGCGTCAGGAATGCGTAGGCGTAGTTGTTCTTTAGCGTTCCATTTAGCAGCAAGACATGCTCGGCAAGCGAAGTAGTGCGTATCCTCTGGGTGTCCGAATCATCCCTTAGCATGGATAGGCCGTCGCCTACCTTGAGGATCGCCTTTCCGGGCTTGGCGGAGAGGGGAACTTGGACGCTAAGTGTAGCCGTTTCCCTTACGCCCTGAATGTTTTGCAGCGTGATCAGCAGGGGCAACGACTGGCCCCGCTTTGCCCTGGCGACTAGGGGCCTGACACCGGCAATGGCTGTCAAGTCGAGCCTTTCCTCGCCCTTGATGTTGACCGAAAGGCCCTCTATGACAGGGCGCTCAAACGAATTAAAATATATGGCCTGAACCATGCTCGCAAAATACATAGGCAGGCGGGAAGAGCTAAGATCCGCTGACATATTTTCAACCATCAGGGGCTGCTGGTTGGCTATCTTGATGTTGCCCTGCAGGCTAAGGCTCTGCATCCCAGTCTCTCGCACGTGCGCTGCTATCGTTTGCACCAGCACGGTGTGAACCAACAACGGCGTGAGGGCTGGGTGGTCTATCACGTCGAAGCTGAAATTCATGTTTCTTTTTCCGCCAAGGTTGAGGCCAATCCTGAATGGGATCATCCTTGGCTCGGCGCCAAATACCCCGGCGACTCCAGTCGGGCGGTCGAGCCGAATGGCCCCAATTGGGGCCACGGGCTGCGAAAGCTTAACGCTGTTGGAATAGCTCGCAAGGGGGGTGGTCACAGACGCAGACCACAGGGGAAGGTCAATTGCCCCAAAAGTGCCCATGTCATTGCCCATGAGGTTGTGCCCAAAAAGCAGGATGCGCTTGTCGGAAACATAGGTGATGGTGCCTGTCGCAGCAAGCATCATGTCTCCCTGCACCAAGGTGACGGCTACCATGCCGCCGGGCTCTATGGGGCTTGGGTCGGCTGCTCCGCCCGCCGTCGCAACGGCGCCGATGAATTGCACCGGAAGCCCATCCCAGCAGGCCCTTGCCTCTGGCGCCAAAGAAGCCCCTTGCAGCATAACAGGCAGGGATTGGCCAGTCATCGCATTATCGGCTTCTGTCTTTTTGGGTAATCCCAAGATGTCGGCCAAGGGCACCATTTCTCCCAACTGGGCAGACCGGACGATCTTAGAAGGGTCCAGCCTGGGGGGCATCAGCGGTGTTCGGGCAGAAATTGCGTCTGGCACGTCCATTAGCTGATCCAGCATTTCGTGTATAGGGGTTATGCCGCCTATAGGCTCTTTTGCCCACGGAAAGCCCACGGAAAGTGCCCCGACCAGCTTGCCGTCAATATAACAAGGGGAGCCGCTCATGCCGGCCATGATCCCAGTGTTTGCAAGGGGGCCGCCAGCCGCCTTGAAGAGTATCCTATTCCGCCCGGGCGAGTGGTTTTTTTCGATGCCCAGCACTTCAAATTCAAAGCGCTCGATGGCGCCGCCCTTGAAAACCGTCAGCCCATACCCCTTCATGCCCGTCCTTATTTCTGATACCGGCATGGTGGGCGGGGACTGGCTGCGGGCCGGGCCTACCAAGGCCAGCGCCAAAATGATGCCCAAGAAAGTGCGAGATCGAAAAACCATTTGCTTACCGCCCAATGTGAGATTAACAGGATAACATAATAGGCACCTACATTCTCATGGGTGCCAGCTAAGCCTTAATTGTTCCCAATCGCCGCCTATAATGGGTAGAGCATGAGTTTCGTATTTCTTTGTTGCCGCGGCCTTGGTAGTGTTAAGTAATGAGAATCTTGATTCTGGGCGACATAGTGGGAGAACCTGGGCGAAAACTGCTGGAGCGATTCCTGCCCGATCTCCGAAAGTCCCTTGGCCTTGATTTTGTCATCGTCAATGGGGAAAACGCGGCGCATGGAAATGGCATATCCGAGCGCATCGCCAAGGGCATGCTAGAAGAATGGGGAATAGACGCGATCACGACAGGCAACCACGCCCTTGACGTCAAGGGCATTCATGGCTATTTTGACAAAGAGCCGCGACTGCTCAGGCCAGCAAATTGGCCGCCAAGCACCCCTGGCAATGGGTACGCAAAAATACACACCCCCAGCGGCGAGGAAATATTGGTGATAAACCTTATTGGCAGGGTGGGCATGGACTCATTGGCAGACTGCCCATTCAGGACAGTGGACGCCATTTTGGCAAAAGAAAGGGCGGACGTGGTGATAGTGGACATACACGCCGAGGCCACCAGCGAAAAACAGGCGATGGGCTGGCATTTGGACGGAAGGGCGTCGGCAGTTGTTGGCACCCACACTCACGTCCCAACGATGGACGACAGGATATTTCCCAAAGGCACAGCATTTGTGACAGACATAGGCATGGTGGGCCCATACGACGGCGTGATAGGGATGGACAAAGACGCAAGCCTCAGCCGTTTTTTGCAGGCCAAAGGCGACAAATGGAAGGCCGCAGAAACCGGACTCCAACTGCATGGGGTCTTTTTGGAGACAAAGGGGCGCAGGGCCGTCCACTTTGAGCGCGTGGTCAGGAAAATGTAATGTAAGTTCAATTGAGCCACTTGCAAAGCTATCCTCGTATTCATCGAATTCATATCCATGTATCAGCCCCTACATAGGGCAGTGGGCGAGGCGAGTACCCGGGGTCTGGGGTGCAAGCGGGGCAGCGCGAAAACGACCTTGAACAAGCTGAAAACGCCCATGGCAGCGTTGGTGACCGATGTGCCGCAGAGACCAACGGAGGATGTCTCGCGTATCCGGAGTGCAAGCGCAGGATACCGAGAAGTTGCGAGCGATGCAACCGAGCGCACCCCAGTTAGCATCCGGGCGGGCTCCATGACCCTGAGCTAGACGAACCAAGTTGTCGGGCCACGAACCTGAGCACATAAGATAGAATCAGGCGCAACGAGTCAGTAAAATCGAATGGTTCCACGGACCGGCGCGAAACGAGCCAACTTGCCGGGCCGCGGCCCCGAGCACGAAAGAAAGAATCAAGAGCTAGAAACAGATAGAACGCCCACGCTGAACGGAGTCTTGCACACAAAATTAGCCGAATTTTGCAAGAAGCGCAATTGACAATTGGGAGTTTTGCGATTATCCTAATCGAACACAAATTTGGCAAGAGGATTGGCGCATTAAATGACCGTCCGGACAAAAAAATGGGGGGGGAAGGGCGAACTGCGCCGCCTTGCGGAAATGGAAGCTGGCGGCGTTGAGGCAATGAAATTGGACAGGCTGAAAAGGGCCTGGCCACTGTTCGTAGGACAGGCTAACGCGCTCAAGACTCGCCCGTTGTCAATCAGGCAGGAAATGTTGGTCATCGGGTGCCACGACTCGTCGCTATTGGCCGATCTAAGGGCAAGCGGAAATGTGATTTGGCCTGACCTGCGCGACAAGGTGAACGCTGCCCTAAAAGTCCATCTGCAAAAGCTGGAGATAGTACCGTGCGACCCCGAACCAGATAGAGCACCCCCCGCAAAGGCGAAGGCCAGCCCAGACCCGCTGGAGGCAGTGCTAAGATTTTACCAAAGGGCCAATGCAAACAAAAATGGACAAAGCGGCCCGAATTAGGTAGAATCGAAATATTACGGGGCGTGGCTCAGCCTGGTAGAGCGCTCGGTTCGGGACCGAGAGGTCGGAGGTTCAAATCCTCTCGCCCCGACCAAATTGGATAGACAGCCAGTGCTTCCAAGTCTATTTGACTATGTTCCCCACTGGAACGATGAGGGTTACTTTTTCTTCGGATGGCAGCCCCATAGCCGAATGAATGGCCTCTAGGTTGACTCCGTTGGCAGGGGTGGCCCCAAGACCGCTGGCCGTGACAGCCAGCAACAAGGCTTGGGCGGCTGCGCCAGATTCCCAGTACGTGTTGGTCTCTTTTCGTGTGGGGTCGTTGCCGCGGAACCTAGATGGGACGCCAGCTATGACAAACACCGCAGGGCACTTGGGTATCCAAGCCTGCATCCCGGCGATAGGCCCTAGTATGGCTTCTGGCCCGCCGTCCTTTACTTTTGTCAAATTGTGTTCCTTGGTTGAATATCTATATACCCCATCGGCAAGCGCGTCGCTTTTCGCTACGATCACGTATAGCTCCAAGGGGTACCCGGCGCTGGCGCTTGGCACCGTACGCCTGCCTGTTCCGGGGCGGTTTTCGCCTTGGGCGGCCCACAGCAGTGAGGAGAGGGTGCCAACGCTAAGGGCCGGCCCGCCAAGCGTGCGGACGCTCTGACGTTCCTTTAGCGCCTTTTCAAGCGTGACAGAGCCAAGCGACGGGGCTGGCAATTTCAGCGGCTGCGGCGCGGTTGGCGCATCCTGGCCGACCAAGAATGTTGAGAGCAGGGTAATTGCAAGTGCGCGCATGTTGCCTCCTAACACAAAAGTCTAAAACAAGTATAGCAATCGGGCAAAAGGGTGCCAACAGCAAAAAATGCCCCCTTGAATTGCTGTATGCGAATAATGTCAGTGCAAAAAGGCGGCGCGCTCTAGTGTAATCTGTTTTTGTAGGCACAAACTTTGGAGGGTAATATGTCAAAATACTTTTCACTCGCTTTACTTCTTGGCCTAGCTATGCCCTTGGTTGGCCAAGGGACAGCCGAAGAGCAGATCAAGAGGCTGCAATCCCAAGTTGAGGGCCTAAGACTGGAGCTTGACCAAGTTAGGAAAATCGCCGACGACAACCAATTTTTCCTGCGCCTGTCGGACGTAGCGGAAGTTGACAAGGTGATCCTAGTTGGCAAGCCGAACCCAAGGGATAGAGAGCGCTACGGAATAAGCAACGACCGCCACCCGATGAGAATCTATTGCTACACTTTTGTCCCCAAAAAACTCGACAAAAAGAAAAAACACCCGGCGATAGTGCTGACGCACGGCGGCGTTCATGGCGATTTTGGAACGTACCATGTCCACATGGTGCGCGAGATGATGGAGAGAGGCTACATAGTGATAGCCCCCGAATACCGCGGATCAACTGGCTATGGCAGATCAATGTACGAAAGCATAGACTACGGCGGCTTAGAGAATGACGACGTGGTGACGTGCAGGGACTGGGCTGTAGATGAGCTTCCCATTGACCCCAGGCGCATAGCTGCTGTAGGTTGGAGCCACGGCGGGATGATCTCCCTTATGGCGGGCTTTGACCATCCAGACAAATTTTCATGCATCTATGCGGGCGTGCCTGTGTCGGACTTGCTCACCAGGCTTGGCTACCACGAGCAGAGCTACACAGCGGAATTTGCCGCCAAGTACCACATAGGCAAGGCGCCGGTTGACGCGGTGGACGAGTACCGAAAGCGCAGCCCCATCTGGAACGTGCAGAAACTAAAAATCCCGCTGATGGTGACCAGTACCACAAACGACCGCGACGTGAATGTAGTGGAAGTGGAGCAACTCATAATCCACCTAAAGGCCGCAGGCAAAAATTTTGAATCCCACATAGAGAAAGACGCACCCGGCGGACATAGCTGGGATCGCATAGACACCACCTTTGCCAGAAAGGCCAGGCTACGCATGTACGACTTCCTCAAAAAGCATTTGGGGCAGTAATTACGCGTGCTGCTTTATCTTGTCCTTGCCGCCGAACCACTTATCTAGGTAAACGACAATGGGCGCGGCGATGTAGATCGTGGAGAACGTCCCGATTATCACGCCTAGCACTATTGGGAAGCTGAGGTCGCGCAGCGCCGGGCCGCCAAAGAAAAATAGGCAGACGGCCACAACTAGCGTTGAGAGGCTTGTTAGGATCGTGCGGCTGAGTGTCTGGTTTATAGAATCGTTGATCAATTTTTCGATGCTGACCCTTCTATATTCAGGCTTTCGCATGTTCTCGCGGACGCGGTCGAACACCACGATGGTGTCGGACGTGGAATAGCCCAAGAGTATCAAGAAGCTGGCAACTACGGCCACAGAGTACTCAAACCCGAACAATGTGAAAAGCCCGACGCCCAGCAGCATGTCGTGTACTAGGCCGACTATGGTGCTAAGCGAGAAGCTGATGGTGAACCGGAACATGATGTACAGCAAAATCGCGCCGAGGGCCCAAGCCACCGCAGTGAGGGTCTTCTTTGTCCATTCGCCTGCAACCGAGGGCGAGAAGCTCTGGCTGCTCTGCACGCTCAAGTTTCCAAGCCTGTATCTTTCTTGCAGAAATTTGGCCATCTCTGGTGGGATGTTTTGTATGTCGCTCCATTTTGCGATAAAACCCTGCCCCTTTTGCTTTGCTTCCGAAATGTTGACCAAAAGCATTGAATAAGCTTGCAATATTTGGCTTTCTTCCCCCTGGGTGTTTAGCGGGTTGTTTTCAATCAGCGCTGCCAGAATGTCTTTGGTCTCTTCTGAATTCAGGTCTGGGCGCTTATCTGTGAGCGATTCTGGATCAACATTTCTCAACGTGGCGGTGACTTGCTTTTTAATCTCTGTCGCGTCTTTCTCGTCCTGGCCCTTCCTCGCAGGGACTTTTACCGAATAGTCGCGGTAGGATTCAAATCCCTTGTAGTTCACGACGCTGGCGTCACCGAAGCCGCCCTTGGCCAATTCGGCGCGGATGTTCTCGGCGGTAATGTCGCCCTTGTAGCGCACCACCATGTCCAGGCCGCCGACGAATTGCATTCCAAGCTTGATGCGGCTATCGCGGATGCCCTTCCAAGGGCCTGCCACCACAATGCAGATGACGACCACGCTCCACGAAAAGGCCAAGGCTAGGTTTTTGTACTTCATAAAATTGATGCTCATGCCTTTGAAAAAAGTATGCGTGCCTATGGAAATGCCCGACGTATTGGGTCTGCGCTCGAGTATCCAGTCGTATATCCAGCGGGAGATGTAGATGCTGGTGAACAGCGATGCCGTAACGCCGACCGTCAGGGCCACGGCGAATCCTTTAACTGGGCCTGTTCCAAATATGAACAGCAGCAGGGCGGCAAACAACTGCGTCACGTGGCTGTCCACGATAGTCCAAAACACCCTGTCAAAAGCCGCCTGTATCGCCCCCGCCACGCTTTTGCCCAGGGCCAACTCCTCTTTGATGCGCTCAAAAATCAATATGTTGGCGTCAACCGCCATGCCCAGCGTCAGCGCGAACCCCGCTATGCCAGGAAGGGTTATGACCGCGTTGAAGCTGCCCATCAGGCCCAGCATTATTATCATGTTGACAGTCAGGGCCACGATGGCGTTGATGCCAGACCAGTGGTAGAAAAACACCATGAAGGCGATCACAGCCGCGAAACCAAGCAAGGCGGCCCGCACGCCCGCCCTGATTGAGTCGGCCCCCAGTGACGCGCCCATCGATCTTTCTTCTAGGTACTTCATGGAAGCGCGCATGGAGCCAGATTTGAGCTTCAGCGCGAAATCCTCGGCATCTTCCTTGGTGAAGTCGCCAGAAACTTGGACGCTGCCCATGATAGGTTTTTCGCATCTTAGCTTCGACACCAATTTTTTGTCGAGCAACACGGCTATCTGCCTTTTTTCAGATGACGCTATTTTAGTCAACTGATAAAAATCTTCGGAGCCTTTGCTGTTAAGCGTAAAGTTGATTATGTGCCTTTCGCTGGTCGGCTCCACTGCTGGCATCGCCCTAGTGATGTCTGCGCCGTCCACGTATGATTTTAGCTCGATCAAGTGCCACGCCTTTACGACCTCTTCCCTCTGCTGGCCCTTTTGGAACTTAGGCGGCGGCGCTTGGCCTTTTTGCCTTAGGTCTCTGTCAGACTGCAGCTCTGGTATTAGCTCCGTCCCCTCTGGCAGTTGGCCGTTGAATTGGGCCAATGCCTCTTCTTTTGTCGGCCAGCCCATGTATATGTCCTGCACGGCAGCCAGCCTTTGCTCCAGTTTTCCAGGCGTCTGCAGCAGGGCCTTGATGCGGTCAATCTCGGATTCCGCCAAGCCTGGCAGTTCAACGATTATGCGGTTTCCCTCTTCCCCCGCCTGTTTTATCTCTGGTTCGGCGACGCCCGTTGCGTTCACGCGGTTCTCGATTATCTGCAGTGCGCGCTTGTTTGCGTCGTCTTTCAGCTCGGCTTGGTAAGCGGCCTTTTGTGTCAAAACGGCGCCAGTGTCGTCAAAGGATACTTGGTAGCCGTAGAATTCTTTGAACACTTTTTCGAGCGCGGGCCTGTGCTCAAGTGAAAAATTTGCGACAATGCTTTCGCCCTCTAGCTTTGCTGTGGCTGGGATGTTCTTTTCCTTAAAGCGGTCGTACAGCTTGTCCCTTGTGTCTGTGAGGTCGTTGTCCAGGGCCTCATGCCCCTGGACCTCCATCGTAAACTCCACGCCGCCGGCTAAATCAAGGCCCAGTCTGATCTTGTTTACGGGCAAGAAAAAATACGAACACGCCAAGCATGTCAAAACAGTCAAAGTCAGTCGCCAAATGCTACGTTTGCTCACAAAGGTGCTCCAAGATGATTTGATTATTTATGCCGATGGTCCCAAAGTGCCTTGCGCGCCCTACCTGATCACATTACTGGCTTGGCCTGGCTGCGCTTGCTCCTGCGCCAAAGAAGCGACTGCGTTCCTGTGTCCTTTAACGATGGTGTTCCCAAGTTTGAAGTACAGGTGGTTGTTGTCGGCCACTCTGTCAATGGTCGCATATAGCCCCGACGTGAGCAGAACTTCATCTCCCGCCTTCAGCTTGGACAGCCTTTCCTCCAGCGCCTTTCTGGCCTTTTGTTGTGGCCTGATCAGCAAAAAGTAAAAGAGCGCTATCATGCCCCCAAAAAGCAAGATGTTCATCATCACAGGGTTCATACCCCCGGCTGCGGCGTCCTGCAGTAGCGCCAATGTAACAGTCATTTTGTTTCCTCCGTTTGCCATAGCTGGCGGGTCGCCCGTGCGAACTCCGGCAGCGTGCCATTCAATATGGCCGCGCGGGCGGCCTGGGTCAATCTAACAGTATAGCTTAAATTGTGGATTGTGTTTAGCGTCAATCCCAACAGCTCGCCCGCCCTTAACAAATGGTGCAGGTAAGCCCTAGAAAAAGTTCTGCAAGCGTAGCAGCGGCAATTTGGGTCTATCGGCTCTTGGGAATTTTTGTGGGCGGCGTTTTTTATGTTGATCCGCCCAAGGCTGGTAACTAGGCGCCCATGCCTTGCCTCCCGCGTGGGCGAAACGCAGTCAAAGAGGTCAACCCCATGCTCTATGCCAAACAAAATGTCCTCGGGGGTGCCAACGCCCATCAGATACCTCGGCCTGTCTGCGGGCAGCTCTTTTACAAACTCGGACAATAATGCGTTCATCTCTTCTTTTGGCTCTCCAACGCTAAGTCCGCCTATTGCAAACCCTTGGAATGGCGTTTTTGCGTCAATTTCCAATATTTCCGATAAGTGCCTGCGGCGCAGGTCAATGAATGTGCCGCCCTGGTTGATGGCAAACAGCCCTTGGCGCTCCCCCATCTGAAAATTTCGGCAGCGGATCAGCCAATGTGTGGTCCTGGCTACGCTTGCTTCCAGCTCTGGGCGGCCCAGCCTCCCTTGTGGACATTCGTCAAAGGCCATCGCAATGTCGGCGCCAAGGTTTTTTTGTATCTCCATGCTGCGCTCTGGGCTAAGAAAGCACAGCGAGCCATCTATGTGGCTCCTGAATGAGACCCCTTCGTCTGTGACCTTTCTCATCGCGGCTAGGCTGTACACTTGGAAGCCGCCAGAATCCGTGAGGATGGGGCCGCCCCAGGCCATGAAGCGGTGCAGACCGCCCATCGAGGCTATGATGCCATCCCCCGGTCTTAGGCTAAGGTGGTAGGTGTTCCCCAAAATCATTTGCGGGCCGATTTCCACTAGCTGCTCTGGCGTGACGCCCTTCACCGCGCCTTGGGTCCCGACTGGCATGAAAGCCGGCGTGAGCACCTCGCCGTGGCTGGTGCCTAGCCTGCCCGCCCTAGCCTGACCTGCGGTCGGCGAATTTATTACAAAATTGTCATCACCTTGACGTTCAACCATGTGCATCGCTTATTTGTTGATATTCATTGAAGTACTAGCATTGCCGTTACGCAGCCGCGCATGATGCTGCTTTCATCCGCAGCCATGCAAGGGCTTGACGTTTCTGTTCCGATTAGTAATAATAGCAATAACTCAGTTCGGGCATGTCCCGGTTCTTTACTTTTTCCCCAAGACCGCGATTTTTTTGCGGAACATGCTTTAGCGCATGTTCTGCTTTGATAGTCCATTTTTCATCAATTTTTTCTAGGGAGTCCACAATGAGCAACAACGACCCCAAGCCATCAAAGGCCCAGCCGCCTCCGCAGCGCGTGGAGACGCTAGAGGACGCTATCTATAAGCCGACGCTTTCGGAAGACAACTCGGCGCTAAAGGGCACAAACCCGCTGGTAGCGATTCCCACCACTATTCTCACCTACACGGCCATTGCGTTCATCATCTTCTTTGTGGCCACAAAGACGGAAGCGGGCAAAAAAGCCTTGGAAAAAACCATGGGCATTGTTTTGGATGACGAAAAGCCCCCAGAAGAAGACCTGCCGCCCCCTCCGCCCCCACCGCCCCCACCAGCCGTGGTGGTGCCCACTAGGGTAGAGGTCAAGGATATGCCTCCGCCGCCCCCCGTCACCGACCAAGAAGTGGTGCCGGACGAGGCGCCAAAGGAACTGCCAAAGATTGACTATTCTCTTGCGTACGCAGGCAAAAGCGATTCAGCCGGGACGAATCTTGGCCAAGTTGGCGGCGTGCCTGGCGCTGGGACGGGCCCTGGCCAAGTCGGCGGGGGAGCCGCTGTCGTCCATGACTTTGACTACAGAGAGATGGTAGTCACATTCCAGCCTCCTACCCCGCCATACCCAAAAATGGCGCAGGCGGCTAGGATACAAGGCACAGTTATGTTAGAGATGGTGATAGGTACCGATGGTGCCCCAACAACCGTCTCCATAATCTCTGGTCACCCGCACCTTCAGTCCCATGCAATCGAATACGCAAAGAAATGGAGGTTCAAGCCGGCCCTGGTGGATGGACATCCAGTCACCGCTAGGTTCCAGCTGAGACTTAATTTCACATTACCTCGTTAGTAAACGGTTGGCTCATTGGCAAGCAAGTTTTCAATCAATGAGCTTGGCTGTGCAAACCGGCTCGTCCTTTTTTCAACATTATTAACCCCACTTTCAAGAGGAAAAACATGACACTTCTCGCTTCAACTTTCAACTTTGGCCTTCTGGCCTCAGGCAGCGCTTTCGGCCCAAAGGAAATATGGGCTGCCGCTACTCCGTTCAACAAAGTGATCATCGTAATACTTCTCCTGCTGCTCTTGCAGGAGGTTTACATTGTCGTTGAGCGCGGCATCATGTACTTTCAGAGCAACTCTGCGTCCAAGCAGTTCCTAAAGCTGTTCATGGACACACTGCGGCGCGGCGATTTTGAGGCCGCAAAGAGGGCCGCCGTGACCCACAAAAAGAGCCACGTCGCTTTAGTCCTAAAGCACGGGCTGGACATTTTTCAGTATGAAAGCCAACTGAAATCGGGCAAGGTTGACCACAACGTCATTCTGGCGGTTGAACGCGCTATTACCCGCGGAACATCAGAAGTGACCGAGCTGCTAAAGAGAGGGATGAGCTCCTTGGGCACCATCGCTGCGGCATCGCCATTCATCGGCCTTCTCGGCACTGTGTGGGGCATCATTGCAGTGTTCTCGGCCCTCAAAGAACATGGCGCTGGCGACATCAATGCCTTGGCCGGATCCATCGGTGAGGCCCTCGGCGCAACGGCCCTTGGCTTGGTGGTCGCCATTCCCGCAGTCTGGTTTTACAACATCCTGACCAGCCAGCAGGACAAGACGGTATCGAACATCAACAACTCGGCGTCCCAGATGATTGACGAGTTTATGCGACGGGCTTCCCAGAGCTAATTCCCGCATTCCAACCAACCACCGCCTGAGCGCGAAGGCCACCTTCGCGCCCTCGACAACAAGGAGGAAAGCCTATGGCAATGGATATAGGCAAAAAAGGCAGCGTCAAGGCCGACATCAACGTCACGCCGCTTGTGGATATTGTGTTGGTGCTGCTGATCATTTTCATCGTGATCACCCCGGCGATCAACGATGCGGTGAACCTGCCGCTATCAAAGCAATCTGTCAAGCACGAGGGGGATCCAAGCGCGAAGTATCTCACCTTGATCCTTACCCGTTCGCAAGAAAGAGACCCTGTCACGCAGCTGTACACCATGCAGCAAGTTTTGGTGGACGACCAAAACGCCAAGGACATGAGGTTCAGCTTTGTTGACACAGAAGGGCGAGAAAAGCTGATGAACTTTGTCAAAAGAAACGTTGACTCCCTTTACACCGACAAGCGCGTTTTCATCAAAGCAGATTCAGAGCTTCCCTTCCACTACGTAAACGAGCTCTTCCAAATTTGCCGCGAAGCTGGAGCCGACGAGGCATCCATCGTCACGTCGGAAGACAAGAGCGGAAAGGATAAATCATGAGCGCGAAAAATGACATCAACGTCACGCCACTTATTGATATTGTCCTAGTGCTGCTGATCATTTTCATAGTGATGGTCCCCGGCATGCAGAAGTCGCTTCCTACGGTGATTCCGCAGGTTGTGCCGCAGGACAAGCCAAAGCAAGAAAAAAACAAGGTTCCGCCTTTGGTGCTGGACATCAACCAAGACAATTCCCTGGCGATAAACCAAGCGCCCCTGGACTTGTATGAAATACCAGACCGCCTTGTTCCGCTGGTGATGCTACAGCCGGCGGGCGTCGGTATGCGAAAGGTCTTTCTCAACGTTGACCGCGACGTGCCTTACAAATGGGTCGTTCAAGTCATGGATCAGCTAAGGCTCACGTCTGAAAGGGTCAAGAAAGAAACCGTAGCGTCTGGCATCTTTGTAGAAGGCGTTGACGGCGGCGACACAAAGGTCATCGTCAAGCTAAAGAGGCGGCCTGGGGATTAGCCATTAGCTAATTGTGCCAGTTGTCGCAAAAAAGGCCGCCTAAATGGCGGCCTTTTTGATGTTTGCAAACATCTGCGAAAAATTTTCTCCACCGCTGACCACCGTGGTTTTTAGCTCGGCCTGCATCTCGGCCAGTGTCATGTCATCGAGGAATATGCCATCGTTTGCGCCAAAATCGCACTGCTGGCCGTGGCGGGGGCGCACAGACGAACCTGGGACTACAACGGCATCCACAATCGCCCCTCTCTTGTAGGCCATCTGCCCCCTTGCTGCGGCGAGAAGGTCTCTCCCGCACAAAAGCCCGGCGACTGTGACCGAGCGGCCAAACGCAGCATTTGGCACTACCGCAACGCTTATGCTGCATCCAACTTGGGCGTTCAGCATCTCGACCTCTCTTTGCAGGTAGGGAGCAAAGCTGACGCCCGTCAAAAGCAGAAGCCGCTTGCCCTTGAGCCCTTTGGCCCTATCCGACTTTATGAAGCGCCTGCTGTGTTCCAAGAAGCGCCTGATGAGTCC
>JAITFL010000183.1 GCA_031281385.1 Holophagales bacterium | reverse complement strand
TGGGGCTTCAATGGCACCGAGCGCCCTGGGGCAGTCTATCTGGCCGCTGTGCTGGCCGGACACGCCCAAAAGGGGCTGCCCGCCTTTGGCATCTATGGCCGCGACGTGCAGGACGCTTCAAATACAGATATTCCAATCGACGTCAAAGAAAAACTGCTCCGTTTTTCCAGGGCCGCTATGTCAGTGGCCATCATGCGCGGCAAGTCATACCTGTCCATTGGCGCAGTGTGCATGGGCATAGCTGGTTCCATCGTCAGCACAGACTTTTTTGAGAACTACCTTGGCATGCGCTGCGAAGGGGTGGACGAAGTGGAAATCATCCGCCGCATGAGCGAGGGCATATACGACAAGGGCGAATACGAAAAGGCACTTGCTTGGGCCAAAGCTAACTGCAAAGAGGGCGAGGACACCTGCAACCGAAAGGACTTGCAAAAGCCCCGCGCAGAAAAGGACAAGGATTGGGAGTTCATCGTAAAGATGACCTTGATAGTCCGCGACTTGATGGTGGGCAACCCAAAGCTAAAAGAAATGGGCTTTGGCGAAGAGGCGCTTGGACACAATGCCCTAGCGGCTGGCTTTCAAGGGCAGCGGCAGTGGACGGACTTCTATCCCAACGGCGACTTTACAGAAGCCATCATGAATTCGTCTTTCGATTGGACTGGCGTCCGCCAACCATTTGTGTTGGCGACAGAAAATGATGCGCTGAATGGCACCGCGATGCTATTTGGCTACCTGCTTACAAATACGGCGCAGATATTTGCCGATGTTCGCACCTATTGGAGCCCAGAGGCCGTGGAGCGCGTGACGGGCAAGAAATTAACAGGCAGGGCCGCCAATGGCATCATTCACTTGATAAATTCGGGCGCGGCTTCCCTTGATGGCTCTGGCCGCCAGAGCGACAAGGACGGCAACCCCGTCATCAAGCCCTTTTGGGAAATCAGTGAGGCCGAAGCCAAGGCCTGTCTGGACGCTACGACTTGGGTGCCAGCCAACCGCGAGTACTTTAGGGGCGGCGGATTTTCGTCCAAGTTCCTCACCCGCGAGGGGATGCCCTGCACTATGGTGCGCCTGAACCTTGTCAAGGGCCTTGGCCCAGTGCTGCAACTGGCGGAGGGCTGGAGCGTTGAGCTAGACCCTGCGTCGCACAAGATACTAGACGACAGAACCGACAAGGGCTGGCCCACCACTTGGTTTGCCCCGCGCTTGGCAAGCACCGATAACTTTAAGGATGTCTATTCCGTTATGAACGCCTGGGGCGCAAACCACGGCGCAATTAGTTGCGGACACATCGGCGCCGACTTGATTGCCCTAGCTTCCATGCTGCGAATCCCCGTGTGCATGCACAATGTAGAAGAAAAAGACATCTTCCGCCCTGCCTCTTGGAACGCTTTCGGCATGGACAAAGAAGGCGCCGACTATCGCGCTTGCCAAACTTACGGGCCTCTCTACAAATAAAGCCCCGTCATGGATCTAAAACAAGGATATGCCAAGCCACCTGCGGAAGCGCGGAAGCGCTACTGCCAGAGCCTTCAATTGAATCCAGAGACGATAGAGGAGTACAAATACTGGCACGACAGCAGCCATATTTGGAAAGAGATACCAGATGGCATCCGCAAGGCCGGCATCTTGGACATGGAGATTTATCTAGTTAAAGACACGGCCTTTATGGTTGTGGAGACCCCATTGGATTTTGACTGGGACGAGGCATTTGGGCGGCTGGCCACATTCGATAGGCAGGCAGAGTGGGAAGCCTTTGTCGGCAAGTTTCAAATCTCCAAGCAGGGCCTGCGCTCAGAAGAAAAGTGGCAACTCATGGAGCGCATATTTTCACTTGAAGAAGCGATACGCTAAACCCCATTGCCCAGCGGACAAATACGAACATGATTACAGAACTGCATATCAAAACATTCACCAAACAGGCCCGCCGCGTGGGTAAAGAACGCCTGCAATTGTGCAGCAGCGGCAATCTTTCTTGGCGCGTGGAAGAAAATACCGCCTTGGTGTCGGGTACTGGAACATGGCTGCCGCGCTTGACCAAGGAACAGGTGGCAGTGTGCGAAATCTCAACGGGCAACCACGTCGAGGGGCCAAAGCCATCTATGGAAAGCACTTTTCATTTGGGCGTCTTGCGCCAGCGACAAGACGTGAACGTGGTGCTGCATGTTCAATCCCAATACGCGACCATCATCGCCTGTATGAAAGAAAAACCAGCCGACTTTAACGTGACAGCAGAAGTGCCATGCTATTGCGGCAGGGAGATACCAGTGATACCCTACTTCCGCCCTGGCTCGCCGGAACTAGCTAAAGCTGTCATAGAGTCCATGCAGGGCCACGACTGCATATTGCTCAGCAAGCACGGCCAGGTGGTGTGCGGGAAAGATTTTGACGACGCTTTCCAAAAGGCAGTGTTCTTTGAGATGGCTTGCCGCATCATCGTTGGCGCGGGCAAGGGCAACTACTTGACGCTATCCAATGACGAACTAAACGACCTGGATGTTTACGTGCTGGGCAAAAAACAATGAGCTATTTGGCCATAGATTTGGGGGCGGGAAGCGGACGCGCCATTGTTGGGCGCATTGACGGGGATCGCCTTCAGCTAGAAGAAATACTGCGCTTCGACAATTCCCCTGTGCGGCTTGGGAACACAATATATTGGGACTTCCTCTCCCTTTTTGCGAATGTCAAAAGGGGCATTGCACTTGCAGTGAAAAAGGGCCATGACCTAAATGGGATAGGCGTGGACACTTGGGGCGTGGATTTTGGCCTGTTGGACAGTTTGGGCAACCTGCTGGGCAATCCGGTGACATACCGAGACAGCCGCACCGGAAACATGAGTCTTGAAGCCTTTAAGGCCATTTCCAAGAGTGATATGTTCCAAGTGTCTGGCATCCAGCTGATGGAGATAAACACTCTATTCCAGTTGTTGAGCCTAAAAAAGGCCAATGACCCGTCCTTGCAGGTAGCCCACAAACTGCTATTCGTTCCCGACCTCGTCAATTATTTTTTGGCAGGGAAAAGCACAAACGAATATACAATCGCCTCTACTTCCCAACTGTTGAACGCAAAGGCCAAGGCTTGGGATAGAGTCCTCTTTGACAAATTGGGGCTGCCAATTAGCATCATGGGCAACATTGTATTCCCAGGCGCAATCATAGGCCCTTTGATGCCATCTATCATCGAAGAGACGGGTGCAGGGCAAGCTAAAGTCTTTGCCATTGGCTCGCACGATACAGCAAGCGCCATAGGCTCTATACCGGGCGATGGCGAAAACTGGGCCTTTTTGAGTTCGGGTACCTGGTCGTTGCTGGGCGTAACGGCAAATGACGCGATACTTACCCAAAACGCCCTTGCCAACGACTTTACCAATGAAGGCGGCGTAAATGGCAAGATACTGTTCATGCGGAACATCACTGGCCTCTGGCTGCTCCAGCGCCTTATCGCGGAATGGGCGGAAGATGAGGGTGCAGCGCAGCCATATGATGAATTACTGTCTGCGGCATTGACATCAGTGCCATTCAAGAGCATCGTCAATACTGATGACCAGGCTTTTTCCAACCCTGCCAAGATGAGTAGCGCGATTCAAGATTACTGCCAAAAAACAGATCAACACATGCCCGAAACCAAGGGCGAATTGGTGCTATGCGTGCTGGAATCGCTTGCAGTCAAATACCATGACGTGATGGACAAGCTGAAAGCCTGTTCGGGCAAAGTCATTGACAAGCTCTATGTTGTGGGCGGCGGCAGCCAAAACGCGCTGCTGAACCAATTTACGGCAGACGCACTAAACATGGAAGTAGTGGTTGGCCTGACAGAGGCCACGGCCATAGGCAACATCATGCAGCAGGCCATCGCCAATCAAAGGATAGTTGATTGGGCCGCCGCGCACGAAATCATCAAAAATAGCTTTACCTTTGAAACATTCAAACCGACAGGACACGAAAAATGGCAGCCGATCCTTACAAAGACCAAGCATCTATTCCAGTGACGGGCGACAAAAAGCCCGGCCTGTTCTCTGGCCCCCAAGGGCAGAGCTACCTATTGCCATTCATTTTAGTCACCACCCTGTTTGCCTTGTGGGGATTCGCCAACGACATCACCAACCCAATGGTCGCGGCCTTCAAAAATATTTTGCTGATCAGCAATTTTGAAAGCTCGCTGGTGCAGTTCGCATTCTATGGCGGCTACTGCTTTATGGCTATTCCTGCTGCCATATTCATCAAGCGCTTCAACTACAAAAATGGGATTCTCGTGGGATTGGCGTTGTATTCCATCGGCTGCCTGTTGTTCATTCCGGCAGGGAGCGCGATGGCGTTTTGGGCGTTTCTCATTGCCTATTTTGTGATGACATGCGGGCTGGCTTTTTTGGAGACCACCTCCAACCCATTCATCCTTTCGATGGGGCCAGCCGAATCGGCCACTAGGCGCCTCAACTTTGCCCAAGCGTTCAACCCAATTGGTTCCCTCACTGGAATGTTGATCGCCAAAGAGTTTATCCTAGCCAAATTGAACCCGGCCACTGAGGTCGAGCGCGCCGCCTTATCTGTCAATGACAATGACCTTTTTACGCAAATTCAGCAGAGCGACTTGAACGTGGTCAGCGGGCCCTACTTGATACTAGGGTTGGTCGTTTTGGCTACCTTTGTGGTGTTTGCCATTGCGAAATTGCCCAATGCGTCGTCTATCGAAAAAGGCCCTATGAATATAGGCGCGACATTCAAGCGCCTGCTGGGGAACTCGCAGTACTGCCGCGCCGTGATAGCCCAAGCCTTTTATGTGGGCGTTCAGATCATGGTTTGGACTTTCATCATTCAGTATGCAGAAATCGAATTGGGCATGCCCAAGGCCACGGCGCAGGGCTACAACATGGTGGCAATGGCAATTTTTGTTAGTAGCCGCTTTGTTTGCACCTACCT
>JAITFL010000150.1 GCA_031281385.1 Holophagales bacterium | reverse complement strand
TCACCTTAAAAGAAGTTTTAGATGTTACGTTCCGGTTCCAAACGCACCAAGCATCGGTCATGGTGGGCGGCAGGGGGTAACAATTCGCATGGTCGGCTCCTAGTGAGTCCATACACCGTCTGGCGTGTGGCTATAGATCACTATCGGTCATTTCAAGCCCCAAAGCGCATCGTTGCTTAATTCTGCTCCACGCAACCCTGTGCTTTTTATCCGTGTTCAAGTGGGGGGTTAGGTGGCGGTTTTGGGTTTCATGCCGATACGCTCATTCATTGTCAGGCGGTTGGCACATTCCAGTTCTCATTTTCCAATTTCCCAATTTGCTGTTACGATTGCCCGGAAAACAAGGGATGCCCTTGATGAGAGAATTTGCTTCGCCTCAGACCAGCATCCATTTTCTATCAGGCATCAATTCGTGGAGGGCGGCATGGCACCACAGGCAGGGGATGGGGCAAAAACCATCTGGGGCTTCTTCAAGTGGCTGGAGGAAAAACCAAAGAGCGTAGAGCCTGTGAAAGATTTGGTATGCCACTTAGACCCACGAAGCGAAAAAAATGCCGTTAAGGACAGAGCTCTACAATCACGGAAGTACCTTATTGAAATCTTCGATGCCTATCAGGCCACAGTCGATGGCGAGGGAAACATAGAAATTGCCGCCAGAAGGAGGCGGAACACAGATATTGTGGACATCCAAGGGCAGGCGAAAGCCATCAAGAAGGTCTTTTCCCGGTTGACGCAAGCCCGCGACAATGCGCTCAAGCCAGTGTTAAAAGCCGGAGAGCCGCTTCCCGGTACTCTGCGAGATGCTGTAGTGGGGCTGTTCGACTTATTCTGTGTATTTCACCATATGCCTGACGGCCTCATTGACCATTGGCTGAAGCCGGAGAAAGAGCGGTTGGCCAAAGTCAAAGTGTCGGGTCCACCCATCTCGGACAAATCCAAATTCCTCGATGACTTGATCGAGTTCCTACGTCCATTGCTATTAGATCGAAGAAAAGAGCCAAGCGAAAACAACCAGATGCTGATCCTCACCGCCCGCGAAATGGCAAGGCTGCTCGTCTGGTACAAGTGCGGCAAGAGGTCGGGCAACTACTTCTTTGAACCAGTGATGCGGAAGTACAGAAAGTCCACCTAACCCCCCTGTTTTTGGCTAGGGTAGATTGCAGGGGGTTAGGTGGCGCAAACCCACTGCTGGCGCGGCTTTACACTTGCCTTGGCGATAAAATTGTTCTGCATAGGCGCTGACCTCCACGGTGGAGGCCATACGCGCATTGTAGAAAGGTTGGTATCTATGCAGAACATTTCAGGAGTGAGCCTTGCGGAGGCGCACGCATTCTTAGATGCCCTCGGCGGCAAAAATCGTGTCTGGCATGCCCAGACATACTGCGACCCGAAGGAGCCGGAGATTGACCCCATCACAGGGGAACCAAAGATAAACAAAAGGACGGGGAAGCTAGTATTGAAGGACAAGTACGAGAACCTTGTCACAACGTGTTCTGGCACCACAGGGGAAGTTTTGACCCACCTAGTCCCCATGAACAAGCGTAAGGCCGCATGCCACGTTGCGATAAATGAGTGCAGGGGGCCAAAGCGAGGCAAGGAGCATCTGACAAATATCTACGCCGCCTATTGCGATTTCGACTACAAAGACGGCGATGACCCCATCAGCCTTGAATACCTACAACAAGTGGAAGTCCCGCCAAGCATGGTGATTCAAACCAGCAGCCCCTTTAACCTTCACGCCTATTGGATTTTGGAATCGCCTGTACCAGTTGACGGCCCCGCTGTGGTCGAGCGGTCGGATGCCATGCTTCGTGGAATCCAGCAGGCATTTGAAGCATTCGGTGCTGACCCAGCTTGCGCCGAAAGTGCCAGAGTGCTAGGGGTTCCTGGGCTAAAGCACTGGAAATACGAAGACAAGCCCATCCAAATCAAGATCGTACAGCCCGACACTGGCAAGCGTTACACGATGGAGAAGCTAGAGGCCGCCTACCCACCAGCCGCATCGCCAGAGCCAGAGCGGGGCAACGGCGATGGCAAAGATGGCAGCGCAAAAAATTTGGAAGCGGCAGCGGAGTACCTGCGGGGACTCCCGCCAAGCATACAAGGCGAAGAAGGTTCACTGGCTCTCTGGATGGCCGCCCTCATAGTCCAAAGCAAATTCAGCCTTACAGTTGACCAAGCTGTTAGCCTCATCATGGAACACTTTAACCCGCGCTGTGTGCCGGTTTGGAGCGAGGCCCAGGTTCGCAAAAAAGTCACCGAGTCAGCCCCAGGAAGCCCAAAGAGGCGCAACAATCGGCGCATGGAGTCCGATGAAGAGCCAACTCTGGTGATGCACTCCTACACGGATGAACGCCCCGGCCTTCATCATGGGAATTGGCGGATCACCAGAAAAGCCTTTACTGTAGCGGCATCAGCAACAGACCTCAATGGCAAGAACCCATACACTGTGGTTGATGTATTTGATGCCGATGGAACCGTCACGAGGCTGGAGGTTCCCTACGCCGTTGTCCTAAATGAACGCGCCTTCGGCGAGTACTGGGCCAGCCAAGGGCAATGGGTGGCCGTTGGCGGAACTAGGCTGCTCGCCAGTTATGTTTCCAATGAAGAAACGCCAACAGAGATGACTCTGCTCCCCAATGCTGGCATCCACGTCAGGGGCAACGAAGTTATAGCCATAGTCACGCCCAGCGGCGACATAATACCCCCAACCGCCCAAGTAATTTTCACCGCCCAGTTCCGCGCCGACATGCAGGAAACATCGGCAGAGAAGGGAGGCACTTGGGAAGGCCAGCGCGAAACTATGGCAATGGCACTTGGTAATAACTACCTTGTCATGGGCTATTGCGCTGCGTTCTACGCACAGGTGGCGTTCATAGCTGGTCTCAAAGGTAAGGTGATACACGTCTGGCAGAACGAGACTGGCATTGGGAAAAGCAACATAGCCCGTGCATGTCAGTCATGCCTAGGCCCCATCAAAGAACTTCCATCGTGGCAGACCAAACTGTTCGCAGCGGAAACCCGCTTTGCGCTCTCCAACTGCCACACATGGGTTTTGGATGAACTCACGCCTGCTACTGACCCAAGCGTTGTGTTCAATGTCATATTTATGGTAGGCAATGGCATAGCATCCGACAAAGGCTCATGGAGGGGCGAAGCATCCAACTTGCGCCACCGAGACCGATCCACAACATTACTGTTGTCCACTGGCGAGATTTCGGCCAAAGCCTCACAGGGCGAGGGCGTACAGGGTGGCTTCGAGCGCAGGTGCGTTGAGGTCGAGTTGCCCTCCAACAAAGCGGAGGTGTTCCCCAATTGGCACGGACACCCTGACAGCCGCGCCTTTGTTAAAGCATTTGAAGCTGGCTGCAAGTCCCACTTCGGCCACGCTGTGCCACGCTTCGATGCCGCCCTCTACGAATGGATACAAAAGGATGGCTTGGAAGTCGTGCAAGACCAGATACGCCGCAGTGTCGCCAAGTTCAGGGCCGATGCTATTGAGAAGCATCTAAAAGACAAGCCCATCGAATCCGCCATAGACGACTGGATCGAGTGTTTTGCTGTGCTGGCTACCGCTGGTGAACTAGGGATTACTTTTGGCGCACTGCCTTGGCTTCCCACCACGGCGGCGCAGGCGATGGAAGAAATATTAGCCAAGGTCATCAAAGACCGAGGCACCGAGCGCAAAGAGGTCTTGGACATCAAGGCCAAGGTCTATGACATCTATCTTCACCACTTAGAACATTTCAAGGGTTACAGATACGAAGGCTACGACCTGTCCTCGGTTAGCAGAACTGACCTTGAGAAGCTGTTGTCCAACAGCGGTTCTGAAATCAAAGAACAGTGGGGCTTTAGGGTTCCAAACGTGGCGGACGGGCTGGCGATCCCTGAGCTATGGTTCACTTCATTCAAGCCAATTTTCCCCACCCTCGGCAAGAACCGTGCAGCCAAGCTGCTGGCAGAGGATGGCTGGCTGGAGTCTGCCAAGGGCGAAACGGTCACTATTTATGGCAAGAGCGTATATGTCCACAAGGTCAAGGCTTCGGCGATAAAGTCCTACATTGACGCTCAGGCAGCCAGTTAGAAAAAGATAATCGGCTCATAGACCCTCTGCCGCACAACCCGCATGGGGCCTTTGAAAATTGCGAAATTAGAAAACCAGAAATGGTTTTGTTGTCCGTGCGAGGGAAGTATGCAATTCAACCAAAAGGGTCTCGAATCAATCGAATTCAGTGGGAACAGGAAGCCCATCCCCGACCCAAGGCAAAAGGGGCTTTATCTACGATTCAACTCGGCAGGCTCAAAGGCTTGGTATTTGCGCTATTGGATGCGGTCATCAAATGCCAATGCCAAAGAGCGTTGGCTCAAAATTGACGACTTTGAAAACCTGAAACTATTTGAAGCGCGTGGACGGGCCAGAGAATATCTAGCGATGGTGGCTAAGGGCATTGACCCAGCGGAAGAACTGAGGAAGGTGGCACCAGTCGGCTACACCGTGGCCGATGCCTGTAACCGCTTCATGGCGGAGTATGCCCCGGCCAACTTGGAACCACAGTCTATTGACAGCTACAGGGTTGTCATCCGCAAGTACATAGTTCCCAACCTTGGCAAAATCCTCATCAAGGACTTGGACAGGAACGCTGTGGCAAGCTGGCATTCAAGTGTGACAACTTTCAAGACCCAGATGAACCGGGCACTTGGAACTTTGTCTTCGATCTGCACCCAGACAGAGATTTGGGGCTGGAGACCCCAAGGCACCAATCCGTGCCGCTACGTCAAGCGGAAGCCAGAGACCCCCCGGAAGAGAGATGTCCATCCAAACGAGCTTGAGGCCATCGGCGCAGCACTAAAGCAACTGGAAGGGCGTTGCAGTCCTTGGGCGCTTGCAGCAGTGAAGGTGGTCGCCCTGTGCGCTGGGCGCGTCTCCGAAGTCCTGAGCCTTCGATATGACCAAGACCTATATCTGGATGAAGGCTTTGCGCTGCTTCGGAAGCACAAAACATCCAAAGATGCCGGCAGCAAACGCTTAGAATTGCCACCAGCGGCGGTGAAGATAATCAGGGACTTGCCTCGGCACAAAGGAAGCCAATGGGTGTTCCCCAGTAGAAATCCCGAAACTGCGTTGGCAAGAGACAGTCTACACAAAACTTGGGCCCTAGTGCGAAGATTAGCTGGCGTGAAGGATTTGACCCAGCACGATTTCCGCGCTGTCCTTGCTGCGGAGGCCCATTACCAAGGCATTGACATCCAAACCACCAGCAAAGTATTGGGCCACAAAAGTTCAAAAACGACAGTGCGCCACTACCTAAATGTCAGAAGCAGCAAAGTCACCGAGGCCGTTGCAATAGCATCTAGGCCGCTCGTCAAAGCATTTGGATTGGACGAGCCGGAAGAGGGCGAAAGCCAAGACTAGCTGAAAAAAACAGCAAAGCAAGCAATTTATATAGCCCGCCACTAATGGCTAGGGGGAGGTGTGCAACTGCCTCCCCCATTTATTATTTCAATTTTCCAATTTCCTAATCGGAGAAATTATACCATGACCATCACTAGACATCAATCCAAAAAATTCAACCCTCCGCAGCCTAATGGGGGTGTTTACCAGATCGTCACCGACCAAATACTGAAACTGCTCGAACAAGGCACCGTACCTTGGCACCGACCTTGGAGGCAAGTCATTGGCGATGGCCCGATCAATGTCCGAGGCACACCGTACAGAGGTGCCAACTACTTCCTGCTTGATTCCCTCGGCTACGAGAGGCCCATTTACCTGACCTACCGACAGGCCACGGAGCTAGGCGGCAATGTCAAGCGCGGCGAAAAAGGATGGCCCGTCATCTATTGGAAGATGCTGGAGGCCAAGACCGAGGACACCGAGCAGCCGCCCGATGACAAGCCAAAGATGATCCCCTTTCTGCGCTACTTCACTGTGTTCAACGTGTCACAATGCGAGGGCCTGAGCCTCCCAGATCGTTTCGCTGAAAAGCCCCAGCCCACCCCCAGCTTCGATCCGATAGATGCAGCCGAAAAAATCTGGGATGGCTACCCAAATCCGCCCCGCCTCCACCCACATGGCAACAGGGCCTCATACAGTCCAAGCCTCGATCAGATCACGATCCCGCCCAAGTCAGCTTTTGACGGCGGGGAAGAATACTTTTCCACCCTATTCCATGAAATGGCCCACAGCACGGGCCACAAGACCCGACTGAGCCGAGAGTTTGGCTTCAGCAGGGGCCACCCAGACTACGCCCGCGAAGAGCTGATCGCCGAAATGTGTTCGGCGTTCCTCTGCGCCAAGGCGGGGATTTCACGGCCAGTCATCGAGAACCAAGCCGCGTAGCTAGCCTTCTGGTCAGAGGCACTAAAGGACGATCCCAAGCTGTTTGTGACGGCTGGGGGAAAAGCGCAGAAGGCCGCAGACCACATTCTTGGTATCGGTGCCAGCGATGATGCCGAGCCAGCCGAATCTGAGCCGCCAGTTGGCGAGTGCGCCTGACGGTCGCAGCCAGCCCTTAAACGTCCCTCTGTGTCCGTATATGTCCATCAGTATCCAGCATTGTCCGTAGATATACTTCTATGAAAAAAATAAAGGTCAAAAAATTCCACTTAAAATCTTGACAAAATAAAAAAGCCTTGATAATCTTGAATATTGGAGGACGACCCATGCTGCTTGACCGATATTTTGAGAAACTGGCGAGCGAGAAAACGAGGAGGAGGCCAAAGGCTATCTTGCCTCTCTCCCCGCCAAAATTCGCCGCAGGGCTTAAGCAAGTGCTTGGCAGGTCAGCCACAAAACCGTCGCTGGTGTTCAGCCGCAGGGAAGGAGGCCCAAAGAGAGCGGCACAGCCAGCCCCGTCTAGGAGGCAGATGATCCTAGATGATTACCTAACCAACAAAATTCAGGAAGAAACAGGAGGCATCAAGCAACATTCAGAACAGATGGCGAAACCCGCCCCATTTAAGCGCATCCGTATGATCTTAGATGGCTATTTAGAAAATTTTGATTTTGTAAAAGGAGCGTCCAAGAGACCTCCAAAAAGGGCGGCATCGCCCACTCCATTTAGGCGAATTTCTACGATCCTAGATGGATACCTTGATAACCTTTTTGAAAAACAAGCGGGCCTTGGGTGGTTCATAAGGAACCGGGCCTTGATCCCGCAATACTGACGATCCATGCGAAATCATGTGCATGGGCTACTGACAAAGGAGGAAATTAAAATGTTCAATTCACCTGGCACGCCTTGTGTGGCTGTTTGCTATCCAGTCGTTGAGGACGGCGCACCTTTCAAAATTGTGTATTCCCAAGCAACGCCGCGCAGGGCAAGGGAATATGTCAAAGACTTGGGGCATAGTCTCATTAGGATGCTAGAAAATAAAAATCTGCCCGAAATCGAGGCGGAAGCCGTGAAACTAGTAATGTTCATGCACTTTGAAAGGTCGCTGGAGGGGTACAACAGGCCGGACAAGCCAGACTCTCACCCCGACTTCAGAGAATACGCCCAAGCCTATACCGCTGGAACTCTTATTGATTCTATGGTCAGCCCCGAAGCGGCGGCGATAGTACGAAGAGAGTTTCCGCCCAAGCCCCATGAATTTCTGCCAGACGGCAAATCGGAATGGAGCAAGTTTAACGTCACCCGCTGCCCGCTAAACGGTATACCATGCCGCCCTCTGGAACGGTACAGTTAGCAAAAATCAAATAACCAGCAACAGGCCGCCGACGGGCGGCTTTTTTTGTGCCGACTCTACCCCGAAAGGAGGTGAACAACATGGGCCTAGTACTCCGAACACTGCTTATCGTCCTGCCAGCGATATTGGAAATCATGGCACTTTATCGCGGCAACGATGACGAATAGCACACTACCATCAACCCATATATACAGGAATAAACCATGACACAACCATTTGACGCAACAGCCGTGATCCACTCCCTCAGCACAAACCGAGGCCCCAACCACCCAGACCTAGACAACACCGACACCGTGACCATCATCGAACACAGGAACAACAACAGCGTCATCGCCGAATGCAAGGGCAGACGCTACAGAGCCATATTCAACCCTTTTCACGGCATTTACTATTTAGACGACAAGTACGGCCTGATCGCCGAATGAGGCCGTTCCCCTCCAAGGGCGCGATTTGAAATCGAACCCTTTGGCTTGATCCCACTAAACTCAGCCCCTTTGGTAAAATGACAAATGAAATGATTTGTATTACAATGGGCATGTTTTGTCAGTAAACATGCTTCCCTGCCGCAGGAGGACTCAATGGCCACGATTCAAGTGCGAGTTGACGACAGCACCAAGAACGCCGCAGACTCGCTTTTCAGCGGGCTGGGGCTGGACACTTCAACAGCCGTCAGGATGTTCCTAGCCGCCGCGATAGAGCATGACGGGCTGCCCTTTGCCGTGAGGCACCGCGCACCCAAAGGCGACTTGCTGGAGGCCATAGAAGACGCACGGAGCCGCAGGAACCTCATAGGCCCCTTCGACACAGTTGACGAGGCTATGGACGCGATGCTGGCCGACTGATGCTGAATCTGGTTCTCACCCAAAAAATGAAGCGCGACGCCAAGCGCATGGAAAAGCGGGGCCAGGATATGTCCAAGCTGAAAGAGGTGCTTGGGCTGCTCATTTCCGGCAAGCCACTGCCCCCTAAATACAAAGACCATCCGCTGAGAGGCCCCTTGCAGGGCTTTCGGGAGTGCCACATAGAATCGGACTGGCTGCTGGTGTATCGAATAATCAAGGATGAACTTCTGCTCTTGGCGACCGCCACAGGCACCCATTCAGACCTTTTCGGCTCCTAGCCCCCCTTTGGCAGACGGCGCGGCCCACATCTTCTTCAGCCGCATCAGTCTCTCCCTGCCCTCTTGGAAGACCCCGTGCAGTTCCTCTTTCTCTTCGATGGACAAATCATCCGATGCGATGGCGGACAGAAACGAGGAGGCCAGCATCCTCTCGCGGTCGGTCAGCCCAGACCATTTTTCAACCGACATACCGGGCGGCGGGTCGCTGGGCGCGTCAAGGAACTCGGTGACAGAGCAGCCTATGACGCTCGAAATCTGGATCAGGGTGTCTATGTAGGGCCGCTTTCTGGTCGTGTCCTGCAATAGCTGGCGCAGGGTGTCCACGTGGAGGCCAAACATATCGGCCACGACAGCCATCTTGACGGCCCCCCTCTGCGTCAGATGCCCGTTCTTCCTGCAAAACTCCTTGACCCTCTCGGCAAAAACTTCTTGCTGCGGCCACCTATTGTTCATAGCCCTAACCAAACACACAAATTTATTGATATGAAGTGATTTATTGTCTGATAATACCAGCCAATAAATTACAATTTGATAATGTGTAGCGACTTCCAAAGAGGCCGCGACCAAGGCGGCAGGGACATTTACCCCCGTCCACAGCTAAGGAGACATCACATGAAACTCACAACCACCGCCGGAGTCACCCGATGAAAACACAAAGAACACTATTCAGCGCACTAATCAGCATGGCCTTCTGTGCCGCCGCACTGACCGCCCAAGAAAGGGTGGCGGTTCTCCCGCCGCTGGCGGGGAAAAACGTGTCGGAGATAAACAAAAAGACCGTCAGGAGCGCGTTTCTAGACTACATATCCGAGCCTGGGTCGGGCTTCACAGCCTTCGACAGGTACAGCATAGACATGATGATTCAGAGGGAGCCTGCCGGACAGCCGAACATGCTGTACGATGAAAAGGCCGCGAGGGACATTGGAAGAAAGCTGGGAGTGCCGCTGGTCTGCATCATTGACCTGACGAGGGATGAACGCGATTTTCTGATAGAGTGCAAGCTGGTGAGCGTGGAGAGCGGCCTAGCCAGGTCGAAGAGCGAAGTGGTTTCGGGCGTCACCAACGCGGAGATAAAAAAAGCCAGCGAAGCGCTGGTGAGGAAGCTGATGGTCAAGAGCATGGCCGCGCCCCCAAGCATCTCCGCAGCAGCTAGGCCCACTGCCACCGACAGCCCCGCAACGAGCAGAGCGGCAGCCCCAGACCACGCCGCTGCAAGCAGCCCCGCAACTGGCAGAGCCTCAGCCCCAAGCAGTGCCGCAACAAACAGGCCCCCAGCCTACAATGCCCCCGCGACAAGGACAGCCCGACCTGCCGATAGGCCACCTTCGGGCGACAGGCTGAAATGGGGCGTTGGCCTCCATATCGCCAACCCCAGCGGGGACATCACGAACAACAAGGAACTACTTGGTGAAGACCTCTACCTCAAGGCCAAGATGGGCCTCGGCCTTTCCGCCTTCGCGGAGATGGCCCTCAACGGCAAAATGGCCCTTCGCGGAAGGCTCGACTACAACCTCTTCGGAGAAGACAAGAAAAAGGAGGAGTGGTACGGCTACACGTACACCGATACGTTCAACGCAAACGCCGCGACAGTGTTCGCGGACTTCATATACAGCTTCGATTCCCACGAAAATGGCTTGTATGCCTTTGCCGGCCTTGGCTTCGTCAGCGCAAAGGTCAAATGGGGGTGGAAAGAATCCTCGTCCTACGGCTCGGATAGCGACTCATACAGCGCATCGGGCAGCAATCTCGGATTTTCTCTTGGACTCGGTTACAACTTCAACAGGCACGTTGGGCTGGAGGCATCGTATGTGGCTGCCAGCAACGCCATTACAGAGAAGAAGGAATATACCGGTGCCGACAGGGACTTGAAGTATGGCTATGCCTCGATGCAGTTGTCGTTCAAGTGCCGCTTCTAGCCGGGGCCTATAACAATCCCGCACCAAATCACCATTGGCGCATTTCTCAATTTCTCTGTAGCCAAGGAGGCTCACAATGAAAAAGATTCTTCAATCGCTGACGCTGGGCCTTGCGGCATTCGCCCTGCTCCTTTTGGGCCACGTCTCCTGCGGCGGGGGCAATGGCTGGTACCCCCCTTTCAAAAATGGCGATGGCTCCGGCTGGGGCGGCAATGTGCCCGTCACTGGCGTGACGCTGAACAAGGCAGCGGCCTCAATTGATGTGGGCGCATCTGAAACCCTCACGGCCACAGTTTTGCCAAGCAACGCCACAAACAAGAGCGTCACATGGTATAGCGGCAGCAGCGGCATAGCGACCGTCAGTAACGGCCTTGTCACTGGTGTCGCGGCAGGGACGGCTACGATATACGTCTTTACTCAAGACGGCAGCAAGACCGCAACATGCACAGTGACTGTGACAGACAGCCAAGTTTCGGTGACGGGCGTGACACTCAACAAGAGCGCAAGCAGCATCTCTGTCGGCGGGATAGAAACCCTTGTTGCGACAGTCCTGCCAGCCAACGCAACAAACAAAATTGTCACTTGGTCAAGCAGCAACACAAGTGTCGCCACGGTAAGCAACGGAACAGTGACTGGCGTGGCGGCTGGCAGTGCCACCATAAGTGCCACTACCCAGGACGGCGGCAAAACGGCCACATGCAGCGTGACAGTAACAAGCGTCCCTGTGCCTGTTACAGGGGTGTCCCTGAACAAGACCTCGACCAGCATAGCAGTTGGCTCATCTGATACCCTCACGGCCACTGTCACGCCCGCTGATGCCACGAACAAATCTGTCACTTGGTCAAGCAATAACACAAGTGTCGCTACAGTCAGCAATGGAATAGTGACTGGCATAGCCGCAGGGACAGCGACAATCACAGTCACTACCCAAGATGGGAACAAAACTGCAACGTGCAATGTGACAGTGACTAGCAGCGGAGGCGATGCGCCTAGTGTTTACGTTGCGGGGTACGTATATGACGGCCAAGACAAATATGACGGCCAAGGCAAAGATATAGCCGTGATATGGAAGGACGGCATTCCACAGCGACTTGAGACCCCTGATGGAGCATATTCTAAAGCCATGTCTGTCTTCGTGTCTGGTTCCGATGTGTATATATTGGGTAGTACCGAGAGTCGTTCAAATGGGAACCCACACACACTGCCGAGCTTGGTCGTCTGGAAAAATGGCACCCTGTTCCAAACCATCAACTATGGGTCTGCTGAGTATCCTGGCTTTGAAATATATGGGCAAAGACCACTGTCCGTATCGGGCAGCGATGTGTATGTTGTAGCGACAGTATTTACATCCAACGGTGACCGTCCAAGGCTCTGGAAGAACGGCGTACAGCAGTCCCTTGGTGGCGATGAAAACAAAGATGGAGAAGCAAAGTCAGTCTTTGTGTCAGGCGGAGATGTGTATGTGGCGGGTAGATCGGGAAACAAACCTACGTTGTGGAAAAACGGCACCCCGCAACGCCTGAATGTCAGCAACGTTGACAATGCCCCAATCTACATTGAACAAGTCTTTGTATCTGGTTCCGATGTCTATGCTATCGGAGACATTGATGCATCACAAAGCAGCATTGGGGTGCTTTGGAAAAACAACGAACCGCAATACTTCTATGAGGCATATTTATCAGCGATCTTTGTGTCGGGCAACGATGTTTATCTAGTGGGCAATGGAATCCAAGACGGCGAATATTACCCCGCGCACTGGAAAAACGGTTTACTCCAGCGTTTGGGC
Source organism: Holophagales bacterium (assembly GCA_031281385.1). Next base: position 3,188 of record JAITFL010000150.1, on the reverse strand, counting down.
AGTGGAGATTGGGAGCCTAAATCCATTTATGTTTCTGACAATGACGTGTATGTGGTCGGGTGTGATTGGGACGGGAATGGAGAACGTGCTTTAATCTGCAAAAATGGCGTAGTCCAACCCCTGGCCACGACAGGTCTTGGCAATGTTTCTGAATCTACCGCCCTCTCTGTCTTCGTCAAGTAGCCAGAGCGTCAAACCATTGTATGCCCCGCCCGGTTTTTGCGCTGGGCGGGCAGCGTGTTCGCCGCAGGCATCCAGATGGACTACAACAACTGGGACTATGCCTTTCTCTGGCTGAACGGCGCGGCGGAGAGCCTAGCTGGCAGCCGCTCAGAGGCAAGAGGGATGTTTGTGAGTTAGGGCCTGAAAAATTTGGTACTGGCTTCTAGTGTATCTGGTAGTATTGATGCATGGGCGAAGCCGTTGCAATGACCTACTCCACTGAGCGTGACATACAAAGTTACATTATAAACCTGTCGACCGTAGTGAGAAAATTAGAGCAATTGCTGGAAGTAAAGTTTCTGATCTGGAGGGTTATATGAAAACAAAATTATTCAAAGGAATAGACTGGAAACCCCATCTTTCCACACTTTGGGTCGGGATAATATTACTTTTATTTCAACCTGTTATGGAAGTAATAAGAGATTTTTCAATAAAATATAGTGGTAATATATTTCGTTATTTTATGAACATAATTGTTACAATTGCAGGCAATGTAGTAGACATAATTTGTATAACGGCATCTGGAATTAGCGATTTGAGTTTTTATCTTTATTTGATTGCATTTTTTACGATAATATTCGCTAGAACTGTCTACAGGAATTCTTTTAATGTTTATGAAAAAATTAAAACTAATAATCAAATATCATCAATAATCAAAAAAGAAGTAGCAGATGCTAATAACGAAGCGTTAGCAAACAATGATTCGCCGAGATTTATTGATGATGAAACGAAAATAAATATGGTAATCGAAAAAATTGTTAATGCAGTAGAAAATAAGATACCTAAACAAAATAAAATACAACGAAGCCGATATAAAAAATCTTTTTGGTATTTATTCATAACTCCAATATTCCATTCCATGTTTTTGGTGTTTTATATCTGGTTGCCTTTTTGGTTAAAGTCTTCGTTTGATAAAAATTTAATTATTATTACCCCCTATGTAGACACACAAACAATTAATTTATTAAAATCTGATTGGGTAAAAATGAAATCGTTTGAGCAATATAAAAATATCAATACTAGAATAAGGACTATTATTGAGCAGCAAACCCAAAAAGAAATACAAACAAATAGTTAAGCAAGCATCACTTCCATAAACAGTGGGTCGGCGGAATCAAATTTGTACTACATCACTTTCGTCCAGTTCCCGAATCATGGCCTGTGATGCTTCATTTTGGCTCTTCCGTACTGAAAGGCAGTCGCTTCTCCATAGCGACCTTGGTCAGCATCATGCGGCAGGCATCGGAAACAGTCAGGCCCAAGGTGACAAGCACATTCGCGGCTTCGTCCTTGATTGCCGGGTCAATCCTTGCGCGTACGTATTCGGTGGCTGGCATGTGATTTCTCCTTTAATCAAATTGTAGCCCATTTGGGCAACAAATCAAACATAGCATACGAATGCCCCGTCTTGGGGTTTTTTTATGTACCCACTTCGCAGCAAAAATCCAATCTCTTTTGTTATAAACCCTATGAAGAACCAAGTAACCATCGGCATTTCCAAAGGAGAACTATATGCCCAACTTGATAAAAACCATAACGCTGTACTTTTTCGTCTGCGGCTCCCCCCGCATCTTCGCAATGGCTTGGCCCGCTATAGTCGCTGGTCTGGAGAGGCTGTTGACGAGAAAGACCCCACCATCCCAGAGGGAGGACAGGGCCGAAAGCAAGGCACCGACCGCCCGAAAGAGAAGGCGGAAGAACAAACGGCGAAAGAAGAGATGAGGCGCGACTATGGCAAAGATAAAGCACCTCTACTGGAAGTTATTTGTGTCTTGGCTGAAAGACAACATAGCGACCACCCACGACCTTGCCTGCTGCACGGCGATGTTCTACTTCTCTTGCTGCTTCGAGCGCGGACTCTGGCTGTACGGGCCACGCCACCTCAACCTAGCGGACTTGGCCTATGTGGTCATCGTGTACTGCTACAGCCTTCTCTATCTCCTGTGGTGGAAGCTAACAGGGAAGCGGGACGCGGCAGAAGAATAGCCTTGGGGAACCCCAGTCCCAGCTAAAGTGCGCTGGCCCAAATCTGGGGCCCGTTTTCAATCTGTCCTCAATAGAGCCACCCCGACCCGGCACTGGGGCCCGTCTCCAAATCGTCCTAAATAAAGCCGCCGAAACACGGCGGCACGGCAATTCCATTGCTGAACATTTAACCATAACCCCACACAGCCAGCCCCCGCATTGTCCGGGGGCTTTTTTGTGTACAGCCGCGCCATCTGGCGCATAAGGAGAGCCAATGCTCGACATCATCAAAAACATCACGCGCCTCTATCCTCGCGTGTTTTCGATGGAAGAGGCCATACCCGAATGTCCATGCTGCTACCAGCGACTGGAAAGCAGAGAGGAACTGGACATAAACCTCAACCCCCGCGAACTCTGCTGCGACTGCCTAGCAGCAGAGGAAGCCCTTTTCAATTGGGAGACCGCATGAACGCACGACTAATCAATCTCTACCAAATCCCCGCCGAGTGGCAAATCATCTTGGAGAAGATTGTCGAAAACGACGGCGAGATGACTGACGACATAGTTGTCCAGATTTACGCCCTCATCAACCACGGCAAGAGCAAAATCGAAGATGCCGTCCTAGCCAAGCGCAACCTCGAATTTATTGCTGAACAGGCGATGGCGCAGGCAAGGCTGTTCCAGAAGGAATACGAGCGGTGCAAGGCGATAGCCGAAACTTGGGAGAACGCCGCCAATAAGATAGGCCAAGCCATGATCCCAGTCTTGGAAATCACTGGCAAAGTCCAGACTGCGGCTGGCACGGCATTCCTCAGAAAGACACCCAGCTACACCTTCGCGCTCAAAGAGGGGGCGCAGTTCTTTGACCTCCCAGCAGAGGCTTGGAGGCAGCGCGACCCAGAACTTAACAGGCAAGTCCTGAGAGAGATGGCGCAAGCCAACAGGCTCCCAGAGCAGATAGCCGTTTCCAAGTCCGAAACCACAAGCGTCTGCCTCAAGAG
>JAITFL010000143.1 GCA_031281385.1 Holophagales bacterium | reverse complement strand
GTATTCATATAAGGACAGCCGCCTTGGGCAGGGCATAGAGAACGTCAAAAAGCTGTTGGCCGACAACCCCGGGCTGGCGGAAGAAATAGAGGGCCTAGTAAGGGCGAAGCTGGGAATCTAATGTAAGTGAGCTTTTTTCAAAACACAGCAATTTTAGAACGTGAAACTTCTTGGTGCGGTAAGCAGCTGGGGCCGATTCGCAAACGAGGGTTGCCTGAATGACAATCCAAACACGCCGACTGGGTACGCGGCGCGAATGCACTTCGACCTATTTCATTACGCCGAAACGTGGATTCTTCAGAATGCTAACTGGGGGGAAAGTACTTAATTTAGCCGCCTTTTTATCCGATCAGCACAGTTTTATACCAAGTTGCGTTCAGTCGAACGCAACTTGGTATAAAGGCAGCGGGAACCGATGCCCGCAAATTTATGAAAATGCTGGGTTTCCCGGTTTTTTCATAAACTTTGGCGTAAAGCGTTCAACGCCAGTTGAACGCAACTTGGTATTAGGGGGAAATGCTATAAAGTCCGCCCGCTACCCCTCGGATGGTTTCTCAGATGAGCGCGAAGAGGGTTGCAAGATGCTCGTTTGGTTGTAAATCGGTATAATATTTAGGACAGACATTTACCTTTGGGAGGAAAGATGAAAGCAGTTCTTGCACATATTCTCGCGCTCTGCGCATCAGTACTTCTTTCACAGGAGGCGCAGTTACAGGTCACGCATGGCCCATATTTGCAGGAATTGACTCAGGATGGCGTCACCATCGTATGGATGACCAACCGCCCCTGCCTTGGGCGCGTTGAATATGGCATTGACGCTATGTCCCAAATGGCGCAATCAGAGCGTCACGGCCTGATTGATGCAAATATAACACATCACGCTGTCCGCATAGCTGGGCTAAAGCCTGAGCAAAAATACCAATATCGCCTAGCCAATACAGAAATCGCCAAGCTGGAGGCTTTTAGGACGGAACTCGGGGAAACTTTTAAGGGCGATCCCTATTCTTTTACAACGTTCAGCCACGCGCCATTGGAATTTTCCTTTATTGTCACGCAGGACATCCACAGCCAAGCCGAAAAATATGCTTCGCTGCTGGACAAGGTGAATGTAAGCGATGCCACTTTTGTGGTATTGAATGGCGACACCGACAACAATCCTATAAACGAGACCCAAGTGTATTCAGGCCACCTGGACCTTTCTGTCAAGAGATTTGCCAAAGAATTACCCTTTATTTTTGTGAGCGGGAACCATGACACTAGGGGTCCATTTGCCCGCAAACTGTTCGACATATACCCGCATAGCTCTGGGCAATTCTACTATAGCTTTTCGCATGGTGGCGTCTATTTCATGGTACTCTCCGCCGGAGAGGACAAGCCAGACGACCACCCCGAATATGGGGGCTTGGTCGCCTTCGAACCCTATAGGGCGGAGCAAGCAAAGTGGATTGAAAAAGAATTACAGAGCAATGCCGCAAAATCAGCCAAGTACCGCGTGGTGTTTACCCACATACCAGCCTACATTGCATTTGAGTCAATCGGGGGCAGGGCGACATCGCACTCGCTTGCCATGCTTTCAAAACTGTGGGCACCCCTCTTCGTCAAGGGCAAGGTTGACTTGGTCATTTCGGGGCACACCCACCGTCACGAGTGGCGGCAAGGGGACGCAGAAAAAGGTGCTTATGCCCTGCTGGTGGGTTCCAACCAAGAAATAGAAACGGTCAAGGTAAAGCCAAACTCAATAGAGATAGAAGTCCACAACCTTGTTGACGGCGACAAAAAATATAGCGTCCCCAAACGGTAGAGCTTCTTGCAAAATTCTGATTTTGCGATAGGCCCTATTGAAATCAAACTGCGTTTATAGAAAATCAAATTAGTATTAGTGCGACCTTTTTCAACTAGGAGGAAAAATGAAAGCAGTTTTCGCACCCATTATCGCTCTTTGCACCGTGGTACTTCTTTCGCAGGAGGCGCAGCTACTACAGGTGGCGCATGGCCCGTACTTGCAAGAACTGACGCAAAATGGCGTTACTATTATGTGGACGACCAATCGCCCTTGCGTTGGGCGTGTCGAGTATGGCATAGATACCCCGTTGCAGATGGCCCAGACAGTGCGACATGGCATGATCAATGCAAATACCACGCACCATGCCGTCCGCATAACTGGGCTGAAGCCGGGGCAAAAATACGCATACCGCCTTGTCAATACGGATATTGTCAAATTCGGGGCGTACGACACCACCTTAGGGGAAACCATCAAGGGTAATTCATCCTCTTTCACGACACTCAGCCCCGCCCCTGCGGAATTTTCCTTCATTGTCACGCAGGACATCCACAGCCAAGCCGAAAAATATGCATCGTTGCTGGACAAAGTAAATGTTGGCGAGGCCACTTTTGTGGTGTTGAATGGTGACATGGACAACGACCCCAAACAGGAGGACCAAATCTACTCAGGGCACTTGGATCTATCGGTAGAGAGGTTTGCCAAAGAGAAGCCATTTGTTTTCGTCAGTGGGAACCACGAGACCAGGGGGGCCTTTGCCCGCAAACTATTTGATATCTACCCACATAGCTCCGGGCGGTATTACTATAGTTTTTCGCATGGCGGCGTGTATTTCATGGTGCTGGCCAGCGGCGAGGACAAGGAGGACAGCCACCCGGTCTATGCAGGGCTGAACGAATTCGATGCCTACCGCGAGGAACAGGCAAAGTGGATAGAGGAAGAATTAAAGAGCAGTGCAGCAAAATCGGCCAAGTACCGCATCGTGTTTACCCACATACCAGCTTACATTTCGCTCGCAACCCGCGAAGGAAGGCAAACCGACCACTCGACTGCCATGCTCTCAAAGTTGTGGGCGCCCCTCTTTGTCAAGGGCAACGTGGACTTGGTGATTTCGGGACACACCCACCGCCACGATTGGCAGCAGGGGGACGCCAAAAAGGGCGAATACGCCCTGCTGGTGGGTTCTAACCGAGAAATAGAAATGCTCAGAGTCACGCCAAAAGCGATAGAGATAGAAGTCCACAGCCTTTCTGAAGTGGACAAGAAATATAGCGTCCCCAGCCGCTCGATGCGCTAGGGAATCTTGCAGCCCTAATTTGGCTGAATTTACAAAAAGCTCAATAGGATTGAGGGCTAGTGGTAGTAGGCAATTAGGCATTTTCGGTATATACTTCAAGTGTGTACCCTGCGTTCCGCACTCTGCGGAGTCCACGCTCGCTTGTCCTTAAAATCTGCCCGAAAAGCCATCTTGACCGTTACTTTTTTAGCTTTATCCCCAATATTCCTAATTGTGGCGGCAAAAAGGGTGCAAGGCAAAAAAATACGCAATTAATCTACCCCATAATCACTTTGCCGGGAACAGCAACTTCGCTTGGAGGTGTACATGCCAGAAAAATTGACCGCACAAGAACTCATTGACCTCGTCCATAGGGTATTTGCCCCAAAGCCGCAAGAACAAGCGTTGGGAATCATGGTTGACTTGCCGGACGCAAAGGTGGGGGACGACCCTGCTTGGAAGGCTAGACGGAAGATAGCTTTAGAGTGGGTTGATTCACTGCGCCAGCACAAGGGCGAATTGGGGCTTGATGCCCATTTGGTGGCATATTGCAACGTCCACACCAACAATGGAGACTTGCCCAAAACCGCATGGGTCTTGAATGGAGGCCCGCTCCCGTGTGCTGTCGAAGACCTCGGCGCAGATGCAACTCAAAGCATGGAAGATGTGTACGCAGAGCACCCGATTCTTATTGCGATAACGAAATTCAGCTCTACCGCGCCCCTAAAAATGGCGGCCAAAAAATATGGCATCAGGGCAGCCACCATGCCAGGCTTCAGCGATGCCATGATTCCTGCGTTAAGGCTGGACTACACAGAAATCAGCCGCCGCGTGGACATCCTCAAGCGCCTGATGGATCGCGCCACCGGGGCGGACATACTATTCAGTCACCAAAGGGGAGAGTCTAGGTTACACCTAGATTTGCGCCACCGCACAGCCCACTGCTCCGGGGGTTTGGTGCAAGAACCAGGGATAGCGGGGAACCTGCCCTCCGGCGAGGCGTACATTGTGCCTTACGAGGGAGAGATAGAAGGCGAACCAAGCCTGACCGAAGGCGCATTGCCGGTCCAATTTGGGAACGAGGTGGTCATTTACCGGATTGATGGCAACCGCGCAGTTCAAGTACTCACAAAAGGGCCGGAGTCCGAGCGGGAAGCGGCACTTTTGGCCAGAGAACCAGCATACGCCAACTTGGCAGAATTGGGCTTGGGAATTTTGGCGCCATTTGGCATCAAGCCCATAGGTGCCGTCCTGCTGGATGAAAAGCTGGGCCTGCACATAGCCTTTGGCCGTAGCGAACACTTTGGCGGGCAGGTGGGTCCGGAAGCCTTTTCGTCACCAGAGGCAGTAGTTCACATTGATAGGGTGTACGTACCAGAGATGCAGCCGGACATCTGCCCGGAAAGCGTTGACCTCGATTTTGGAGCCGGAGACCCCTTGCCCATAATGAGAAATGGCGAGTACGTCATAGAGTTTTGAAACAACAGCCACCGTATCGCCCACCGTCATCATCATTCATCAATGCGCCTACTTTTAGCTTCCAGCAATTTACACAAAGCGAGAGAGCTGGGGGAGCTTTTGCCTGGGGTCGAGCTAATGGCTTGGTCTGGGCCGGACATCCCTGAAAATGGTGCCTTTTTTCAGGACAACGCCATCCAAAAAGCCGTCTTTGCGAGGGACTGGCTTTTGCGCCAAAGCAATGATGGTGTTGAAAGCATCAATGGAATAGATGGGGTATTGGCAGATGATTCAGGGCTTTGCGTTGAGGCTTTGTTTGGTGGCCCCGGCGTGCTATCCGCCCGTTTTGCTTCCCATCTTTCATACCCTGAAAAAAATCGGCTGTTGCTCGGTATGGTAGGCCAAGGCGAACCCAGAACGGCCATGTTCGTGTGCGTTTTGGCCTTTGCCGCTCTAACGTCGCCATTGCCCATGCCATTTACCGTGTCCGGCGTTATCAAGGGTTCCTTGGCTTTTGACGTGAGAGGGGAGGGCGGCTTCGGCTATGATCCAATATTTATCCCAGAAGGGTACGACTGCACATTTGGCGAATTGGACGCTGACACAAAAAACCGCCTAAGCCATCGCAGCAATGCGGTGAGGGCTTTGGCGGATAGACTTGAGATTTTGCATTGAGTGCCTTTTTGTTGTTGGCAATGTTTGCAGTCGGCGCAGTGCTGGGCTTCATTTTTGAGAGTATTGCATAACTAGGGTTTGTTGACACTAATGTAAAGCATCGTGGATGAGTCCCAGGTGGACAAACATCGCAAACATGCGGTCGAGCTTGTCGTAGCGCGTGCAGATCCTCCTGAAGCGTTTGTATCTGCAAAAAAGCGCTCGACCTCGTCCCGCTTCTTGTACAGCTCCTCGTCGTAAGCCCAAGGGGTGCGGCGGTTCCTCTTCGGGGGGACTACAGGGCGGTAGCCGAGCGACTCCGCGAACCCCCTAGTCGCCCTCCCCTCGTATGCCCTGTCCATGAGCAGCCAGGCTCCCTCCGTGGCCCGGCCCAGCCTCGACAGGAGCCCCCTGCCTTGCGGGCCGTCGGCCGCGTTCCCGCCGGACAGCATGAGGCCTACCGCGACCTTGTCATCCGCGGCAACCACGTGAAGCTTTGTTCCCCAGCCGCCACGCGACTTGCCGATTGACTGGGGGCCGTTTTTTTTGCCGCCCCGTGCGCGTCC
>JAITFL010000142.1 GCA_031281385.1 Holophagales bacterium | reverse complement strand
AAATAGTTCCAGTCGAAGACACGCTGCAATATTTCAAGCATGGGATGAACCTTGGCTGGTCTGGGTTCACTCCCGCCGGGTACCCCAAAGCCGTTCCCATTGCATTGGCTGACTATGTTGAAAAGAACAATCTGCAAGGGAAGCTAAAGTTCAACTTGTTCATCGGCGCGTCTGTTGGCGCGGAGACAGAGGACAGGTGGGCCTCCCTTGACATGATCGACCGCCGCTGGCCTTACCAGACAGGGAAAAATATTGCCTCAGGAATAAATGAGGGCCGGATAAGGATGGGCGACAAACACCTGTCAATGTTCGCGCAGGACTTGGGCTACGGGTTTTACACCAAGGACACAGAGACGGGCAAACTTGACTTGGCGATTATCGAGGTGAGCGCGATCACCGAGGACGGTGGACTGATACTAGGCACTTCCTGCGGCGCGGTTCCGGAAATACTGATGATAGCCGATAGGGTGATATTGGAAGTGAACACAGGCATGCCCTCGCTAGAAGGCATACACGACATCGTAGTTGCCAAGAACCCGCCCAACCGCGAAGTGCTGAATATCACGAAGGCGAGTTCTAGGATAGGGACTCCATACGTCCCATGCGACCCATCAAAAATCATCGCCATCGTCGAGTCTAAATACCCCGACAAAGGCAGGGCCTTTCATGAAATTGACGAATCCAGCGCCGCGATAGCAGACCACATAATGGAATTCTTTGCACAAGAAGTGAAGGCTGGCCGTCTGCCTAAGTGCCTTCTTCCAATCCAATCGGGAGTAGGTTCCATCGCAAACGCCGTTGTTGGAGGCCTGGCAAAGGGGCCTTTCTATAATCTGACAGTGTTCACGGAAGTGTTGCAGGACACCATGCTGGACTTGTTTGATTCGGGCCGCTTGGACGCAGCGTCCTCATGTTCGCTGTCCTTGTCCGAAAACAAAGGCTTTCCTCGTTTTATTGCGAACATGGACAAGTACTTTAACAAGATCACCCTGCGCCCGCTGTCGGTGTCCAACCACCCAGAGCCGATAAGGCGTTTGGGGGTAATAGCCATGAACACCCCAGTGGAAATAGACATTTACAGCCACGCCAATTCAACGCTGGTGGGGGGTACTAGAATGATCAACGGCATAGGCGGAGCGGGTGATTTTCTCAGGAACGCCTACCTAAAGATCATGCACACACCTTCGACGCGCCCCAGCAAGGCCGACCCGCACGGCATCTCCTGCATTGTCCCCCACTGTCCGCACATAGACCACACCGAGCACGACTTGGACTGCGTGGTGACTGAGCAGGGCCTTGCCGACTGCCGGGGGCTGGCACCAAAGGACCGTGCAAAGCTGATAATAGAAAAATGCGTACACCCCGACTACCGCCCCATCCTGTCTGAGTACCTTGCGCTGGCCACCGAAGACTGCTTAAAGCGCAAGGTCGGACACGAGCCTCAGCTGTGGGACAGGGTGTTCAAGATGCAATTGAACCTTGCCCAGAATGGCACCATGAAGATAAAGAATTGGGACATCAAAATAGACCTTTGCGAATGACCTGCTCAATCAGGCGGTCCCGCAGGCTAGGCGGCCCTACGTGGTTGATTATTTCTGCGGCGAACCCAACCAGCAGCATGTTTTTGGCCAAAACGGAGTCTATGCCCCGGCTTTGCAGGTAAAACAATTCATTCTCGTCAAGCTGGCCCACCGTGGCCCCGTGGCCGCACTTCACGTCATCCGCCAATATTTCCAATTGGGGCTTGGCGTCTATCGTTGCCTTGTCGGACAGGAGCAGGTTTCGGCTGGACTGGCTTGCATCGGTTCCTTGGGCGTTGGAGCGCACCAGGATTTTTCCGTGGAAAAGGCCCTTGGACGATCCATCTAGGATCGTTTTTTGCACCTGTCGGCTTGTGCAACTTGGGGCTGCGTGGTCTATCAGGCTGTGGGTTTCAGACGTTTGCGCCCAGTTTGTGTAATCGCTGGTCGCTGTCATCGCCAACCCATTTAATTCCAACTCTGCAAATTCCTCTGCAAGCGATGCTTCGATGTCGTACCTAGATTTTGCTGCGCCAAAGGAAAGGAGGGTTGACGATAGGGAAGCCGACTTGGCGATTTCAGTCTTCATGGATCTAAAATGGAACGCTGACTCACCTTCCTGTTGAATGACGTCATGTTTCAGGCTGGCTCCCTCGCCCAAGAATATTTCGCAGACTGCGTTCGTGCAGGATCGGTGGAAGCTCCAGTACTCTTCGACGACGTGCGCCTTCGCGCCCGCCCCCAAAATTATCAGTAAACGCGGTAGTAAGGCTTCTTCCCGAAACCCGGTGAATATGACATGGAGTGTACTCTCAAGCTGCATTCCATTTGGGACGTATATGACCGCGCCATTGCTAAAGTGGGCGTTATTCAGGTTGGTGAACCAATCGGACTTGTCTGGGCTGGCAAGTTTTCCGATGCTGCTGGTTATTTCGGGGAGAGCCGATGGCGCATTTTCCAATTGCAAAAAATGGCAGCCGCCGCCTATCGCGCTGGTGTCGGAATAATCTGGGTTCAGGCCCCCATCAGTAAACAATAGGCGGCTGTGGGCGGTTTCCGATGGAAAAAATTGCCAATCATGCGAGAACTCCGGCATTGGTTGGATAGGTGATTTTGCCACATGTTCGGCTTCACTTGGCAAATGTTCCCAGTCTTTTTGCCAGTCCCCGCTACATGGGGTAAAAGGCTGCGTTGTCTTGACGATTTCCGCAGCATGTTTCCTCAGCCCTTCCCAGCCGGAAGGGAGGGGCAGGGACGTAACGGATTGCAGGAATTGTTTTCCCATCAATGCGCCCCGGCATCCATCTCTTGCTGTATCCAGTCGTAGCCCTTTGTCTCCAGTTCTAGGGCCAGTTCCTTGCCGCCGTGCTTTACGAACCTGCCATTGAACAGCACATGGATGCTGTGCGGCTGGATAGTCTCTAATATTCTTGGGAAGTGCGTTATCACGATCATGGATTTGTCGGGACGCCACAAGGCCATGACCGCTTCTCCAAGCACCCTCAGCGCGTCTATGTCTAGGCCGGAGTCCAGTTCATCTAAGATTGCCAGCTTTGGATCAAGGACGCACATTTGGAGTATTTCGTTGCGCTTCCGCTCGCCACCTGAAAAACCCTCATTGACGCTGCGGCTTAGGAAGGCTGGGTCCATTTTTACCAATTTGAGCTTTTCCTGAATGAAATCGTCAAATTCCAAGGGGTCCAATTCGTCGCTACCTTGGCTCTCGGCCTTTTTGTTGTATGCCAGGCGCATGAACTGGCTATTTGACACCCCTGAGACTTCGATTGGGTTTTGGAAGCCGAGAAAGACGCCGGCCCGCGCTCTTTCGTCTGCGGGCATCTCAAACAGGTTTTTGCCCTCAAAAATTGCCTCCCCGCCTGTCACCTCAAACGCCGGATGCCCTGCAAGCACCTTGCCGAGCGTGGATTTGCCAGAGCCATTTGGACCCATGATGGCGTGTATTTCCCCTGGCCCA